>CAZJXF010000109.1:0-11387 GCA_964549995.1 uncultured Desulfatirhabdium sp.
ATGCTCAGGCCCGTCAAGAACCATAGCCGGGGATGAAGCGACTTTTTGCGAGTCCGTCAACGGTGCTTTCCCGAAAAACTGTTACAAGCGGCGAAACTATACGCCAAGTCTACAATCGAGTCGAGAGCTTTTTAATCGGGTCCGAGATCCCGTCAGGAGAATTTATCGAAGAAGATGCGATCCTCGGTGACTCCTTTGGCTTTCAGAAGCTTCACGGCCGCATCGATCATCAGGGGATTGCCGCAAAGATAGGCTTCCGTTTGGGATCCATCCTGAAGATCGCGCTGGATCGGATCGGTCACCATTCCGGTTTCTCCTTCCCATCGGTCTTCCGGCAACGGTGCAGAGAGAACCGGCACATAGGTAAACCGGGGCAGAGAGGCAGAGATGCGGTGAATCTCTTCTTCGTAAAACAGGTCTCGGCGGCTTCGAACTCCGAAATAGAGAGTCGCTTTTCGATCGATGCCTTCTTCCGCCATTTGATAGAGGATCGACATCAACGGTGCAAGGCCGGAACCGGTAGCGATGAGGATCATGTCCCGATCGGAATGCCGCAGGTAGAACTCACCGTAAGGACCGTTGACGCGTACCTCGTTTCCTTCCTGAAGAAGCTTGTGGATATAGGTGGTAGCCAGTCCACGCTCCACATAGGTGATGGTGAGTTTGAGCTCGTTTTTGCGGCTGGCTGCCGAAGCGATCGAATAGGCTCGGTAGACGGGCTCCGGGCATCCTTCGTATTCGGGCACTTCGAACTGAATGAATTGTCCGGGTTTGAACGTGATTTCCGGCGGGTCGATCAGCTGCAGATGCACTTCCCGAATATTGTGGGTGAGGGCTTTCAGCCCGATGACCCGTGTCTTGAATGCCTTGATGAGGAAGAAGGACTCCGGGATCTGGATCTTTAAGTCGTTTCGAACGCGTACCTGGCAGGACAGGCGAACGCCCGAGGTCAGCTCCTGGGCGTTCATGTAAGGCGTTTCCGTCGGCAGGATCGGACCGCCTCCCTCGAGAACCTTCACCTTACACAGGCCGCAGCTTCCGCGGCCGCCGCAGGCCGACGGAATGAAAATGCCCTGATCCATCAAGGTGCCGAGGAGCTTGCCGCCTCCCTTCACCGTCATCTGCTTGGTTCCGTCGTTGATGTCGATGCGGCAATCTCCGTAATCGGCAAAATATGCATGTGCGATTTCCAACAGAAGCGCCAGGAAGGCGCACAACCCGCTGATGGAAAGCAGTCCGACCACAATCTGTGTCATCTCTATCCCCTACCCGATCTGAATCATACCGCTGAAGGCCATGAAGGAAAGCGCCATCAGACCGGCGATGACAAGGCTGATGCCGGGTCCTTCGAGCGCTTTCGGAATGGGAGCCTTGCGGATTTTTTCTCGGATGCCGGCCAAGGCCGTAATGGCCAGAAGCCAGCCGATGCCGCCCCCCAGCCCATAGGCAACGGATTGAAGAAAATTGTATCGCCGGATGACCATGAACAGGCATACGCCGAGAATGGCGCAGTTTACGGTGATCAGCGGCAGGAAAACCCCCAAAACGACGTAGAGCTGCGGGGAGAAGCGCTCGATGATCATTTCGACGAGCTGAACGAAGGCCGCAATGACGATGATGAACACGATGAATCGGAAATGAACGAGGTCGAGGGGAACGAGTAGGTAGTGGTAAACGATGTAGTTCAGTGCGGTGGTGCAGGTCATGACGAAGGTGACGGCGATGCCCAGACCGACGGCAGAGGGCAGTTCCCTGGAGATGGCCAGAAAGGAGCACATGCCAAGGAAATTGGCCAGAAGAATGTTGTTGGTAAAAATGGATGCGAAGAAAATGACCGGTGCGCTGAGAGTGCTTTCCATGCCGGATTCCTTCCTACGAAAGGCGAATATCAGGAGTCAGGAGTCAGGAGTCAGAATATTTGTTGTTGCGAGTGAATCGTTTTTGACGGTTCAGGCCTTCTGAGGTTTCGTTCGGTTTTCCAGCGAACGGGTGACCCAAATGAAGGTAGCGATCATGAAAAACCCCGCAGGTGCCATGACCATGCTCGTCCAGCGCGTCCAGTCCACCGGAAGAACCCCAATACCGAAAAGGCTTCCGAAGCCGAGCAGTTCCCGCACCGTAGCGATCGTCAGCAGTACGAGGGCGTATCCCGTTCCGGAGGCGATGCCGTCGACGAAGGAAGGCCACACGGGGTTCGTACGGGCAAACCCTTCGCAGCGGCCCATGATGATGCAATTGGTGATGATCAGACCGACATACGGGCCGAGGGCCTCGCTGATTTTCGGCAGATAGGCCTTTAGAACGATATCCACGATCATGACATAGGATGCGATGATGAGGACCTGGACCATCATGCGAATGCGGTCCGGGGTCACCTTTCGCAGGGCCGACACGGTGGCGCTCGACATGGCTGTGGCGAAAATGAGGCCAAGTCCCATAATGAGGGTATTGGTCATCAAATTGGTTACGGCCAGCGCCGAGCAGATGCCGAGAATCTGACGCAGGACCGGATTTTCTTCCCAGATGCCCTTTCGGACGATGGATCGGATGGATGCAGTGGCCAACGGGAACATCCTTTCAGCTGGTCATTGAGGGTTTCGCTCCGAAAGAAGCGCAAGTGTTTTCTTGAGCTCCTCATCGAGGAAGGCTTCCAGACGACGCGTGGTTTCGGTGGCCCCGGTAATGGCATCGAGTTGCCCGTTTCCTTTGGCCGTACCCTGTGGCTTGAAGACGAAATAGCGTTTTCCGGAAGGAGGTGTATCGAGTGTTCTTCCCTGAAACTGCTTCTGGAACCAAGCTTCCGTAATGCGACCACCAAGCCCCGGCGTTTCGTTGTGTCGATAAAAGGCGATGTCGATGATACGACGGATCTGTGGGTCTACGGCGATCATGGCCTCGATGGGTCCCCAGAAACCCGGGCCGGAAATGGGGAAGGCGTAGCCGACGACGGTTTGACCGTTCGGATCGAGTCCGACATAGAGCGGTCGATTCC
Organism: uncultured Desulfatirhabdium sp.; assembly: GCA_964549995.1. Taxonomy (GTDB): domain Bacteria; phylum Desulfobacterota; class Desulfobacteria; order Desulfobacterales; family Desulfatirhabdiaceae; genus Desulfatirhabdium. The sequence goes on from CAZJXF010000109.1 coordinate 2,993, forward strand.
CGAGGGTTTCCGTTCGAATGCGTTTTCGGAACAGTTCGGCGATGTCGGTATCGTTTTTCATGGCGCTGCTGTCGATCTGAAGGACGTTCAGCACCAGCCCCTGAATCCGCAGTTGTTCATTGCGCCGGATTCGGTCTTCGTTCATCCGGTTGACGGCACTGACGGCGGCTGTAAACACCAGGCAGATGCCGAACATGAAGAGAACGGATCGGATGCGTTCTTTCATGATGCACCTGCCTTGGGTTGTTGCCGTTTCTGGTAAGCTTGAACGCCTCGATCCAGCAGCGGAACGAACGTATTCATGAACAACACGGAAAACATGACGCCCTCGGGAAAATTGGAATACCGGCGCAGCACGATCGTGAGGGAACCGATGGCAATACCGTAGATCCACTGCCCAGGCTTGGTTTTGGGAGCGCTGATGGGTTCCGTAACCACGAAACAAGCACCGAAAAGGATGGAACCTGCCAGAATGGCGGTCAAGGGATCAGGAGCCCCGGGAACCTTCCACAAAAAGAGCAGGAGACTTGCGCCCAACGCTCCGATCAGGCAGGAGGCGACCAGTCGCCATTGGGCCGCCTTTTTGTATAGGATGAAGGCGCCTCCGATGGCGATGAGCAGCGCACTGGTTTCCCCCAAGGAGCCGCCGACGTTCCCCCAGAAGAGGGGGGCCAGGGCCATCGGCTCTCCGGATCGGATGAGGTTGAGCGGTGTGGCTGCCGTGACGGCATCGACCGATGGCAGCCAGGAGAAGAATCCCGTTCCGATGGCGTCAAACGGGGTCACCCACCCTGCCGTAAGCGCCAGCGGAAAGGAAATATAGACGAAACAGCGGCCGACCATCGCCGGATTGTACACGTTGAATCCGAAACCGCCGAAAGCCATTTTGCCGAAAACGACGGCGAAAACGATACCGACGGCTGCAATCCAAAGCGGAACGGTAGGCGGAAGGCTTAGCGAAAAAATGAGACCCGTGACCAGAACCGCAGATGTGACCGGCTTGTTGTTCGGAAGGGTGAAAGCGGCTTCCGCCAGGATTCCGGCGATCATCACGACGGCAGTGACGACAAGAGCTCTGAGACCGAAAAAGGCGACTGCTCCGGCAAGGCAAGGAAGAAGACCGATCACGACGCGCATCATGACGGGTTGAACAAGCAGCCATTTGGAAAGGGATGGAGAGTTTTTCTGTGTTTCGGGCATGGCGAATCCGTCCAATGGACATTTTTCGAGCCCATCATCGGAGCATGGGCTACGATTCCAGGATGATCGTCGACGGCGGGCAGCACGGTCCGTCAACCCTGCGGCGTCCGGGAATGACAGGCTGCATTTGGATCGACGGGGATGACTGCCACACCTATGTCTCTTTATGCAACATCCATTTTGAGAAAGCAAGAACACAGATGGCGAGCTTCCATCATTATTGCTAAACATCAATTTAGGATTGACAAGGATATCGCTCGTCGATACCTTCGGCATCGGTTCAATGTCACCGCAACGGTAAAGGACGAGCGAAACATGACGGATGCGAAACCACCAGCCAAAAAGGCGTTGATTACAGGCATTACCGGACAAGACGGGGCCTATCTGGCAGACTTGCTGCTGAAAAAAGGCTATCGGGTATATGGTATCAAACGACGAAGCTCATCGTTCAACACCCGTCGCGTCGATCACCTTTATCAGGATCCCCACGATCCCGAGCTGCGTTTTTCGATGCATTACGGCGATCTGACGGATGCCACCAACCTCATCCGGATCATTCAGGAAGTCCAGCCGGATGAAATTTACAACTTAGCCGCTCAAAGCCATGTCCAGGTTTCCTTCGAAACGCCGGAATACACGGCCAATTCCGATGCGCTGGGAACGTTGAGGATTCTTGAGGCGATCCGGATTCTCGGAATGGAACGGCATGTACGGTTCTATCAAGCGTCCACCAGCGAGATGTTCGGCAAGGTTCAGGAAATTCCCCAAAAGGAGACCACTCCCTTCTATCCGAGAAGCCCGTATGGTGCGGCCAAGGTCTATGCCTATTGGATCACCGTCAATTACCGGGAGGCTTACGGAATGTTCGCCTGCAACGGGATTCTGTTCAACCATGAATCCCCGATTCGGGGCGAAACCTTCGTGACCCGAAAAATCACCCGGGCGGTCGCCCGTATCCTGATCGGACTTCAGGACCGGCTGTACCTGGGCAACCTGCATTCGAAACGGGACTGGGGGTTTGCCGGCGATTATGTCGATGCCATGTGGCGCATGCTGCAGCAGGATCAACCGGATGATTTCGTCATCGCGACCGGAAAGACCCATTCGGTCCGGGAGTTTGTCGAAAGGGCCTTTTCGGCGGCCGGCATCCGGATCGCTTGGAAAGGGCAGGGTGTCGATGAAACGGGTGTCATCGACGGCATCGACACGGTGGCCCTGGAAAAACGGCTGTGCGGCGATCCGCCTTCGCCTTCCCTGAAACCCGGGACGACGGTCGTCAGTGTCGATCCTCGGTATTTTCGACCGACGGAAGTCGATTTTCTGCTGGGGGATCCATCGAAGGCCAAACGGCTGCTCGGTTGGGAGCCCCGGACGGACATCGGCCGGTTGGTCGAGATGATGATCGCCGAAGACATTCGAGAAGCCCGAAAAGACAAGATGATCGGCAAGGAAGGGTTCCCGGTCTACAACCATTTCGAATGAGCGGAGGGTTTTCCCATGCCTCATGCCGTTCTGGATCCCGATCTGAGCATCTTCGTCGCCGGCCATCGAGGGATGGTCGGATCGGCCATTGTTCGAAAGCTTGCCGAGAGCGGTCATCGCAACATCCTGATTCGATCCCGTGCAGAAGTGGACCTGCTGGATGCCGTTGCCGTTCGGACATTTTTCGAAACGGAGCGGCCCGACATCGTGGTGCTGGCAGCCGCCAAAGTCGGCGGGATCCTGGCCAACAGCACGTATCCGGCGGATTTCATTTACCAGAATCTGTTGATCGAAGCCAACGTCATCCATGAAGCCTGGCGGGCCGGAATCAAACGGTTGCTCTTTCTCGGCAGCTCCTGCATCTATCCACGGAATGCAGAACAGCCGATCCGGGAGGAAGCGCTTCTGTCCGGATATCTGGAGCCTACCAACAAGGCCTATGCGGTTGCGAAAATTTCCGGCATCGTTCTTTGCGAGAGTTACAATCTTCAATATGGATGTCGTTACCGCTGTGTCATGCCGACCAATCTGTATGGTCCCAACGACAATTACGATTTGATGCATTCCCATGTGCTGCCCGCCATGATTCGGAAATTCCATCTGGGAAGGCTTGCGATGGAGGGAGACTGGAAAGCCGTCGAACGGGACGAGGCCACATTCGGCCCCATCCCCGAGGATGTGCGCAGCGGGCTTCAAGCCAAGGGTGGGCCGACCATCCTTCTGTGGGGTACCGGTGCTCCGAGACGGGAATTTCTCTACGTCGACGATCTGGCCGATGCCTGCCTGTTCGTCCTGAGCCTGCCGGATGATGTGTGGGATGCGCAGATCACCTCCCAAGCCATCACCCACGTGAACATCGGTGCAGGAGAGGATGTTTCCATTCGAGAGCTGGCCGAACTGGTTCGAGAAGTGGTCGGCTTCGAAGGCCATGTCGTGTGGGACAGTAGCAAGCCCGACGGCATGCCCCGCAAATGGCTCGATGTGCACCGGATGGATCGACTGGGGTGGCGGCCGAAAGTCGATCTGAGATCAGGAATCGAGATGGCCTATAGGCAGTATCGGGCTGCAGCGGGAATGTAGGTGAAGTCCGACGGCTTTACACCCCCCATGCGACTCGGATGAGACTTTTGGTCTTTTTGCGAGTCCATCATCCATGATGACCTCGCAAAAAGACCAAGATATGGACGGCTTCGAAAAAAGGCCGCAGGCAAGGAGTGCAAATCCTGAGGAGTGAGGCGTACTTAGACGTACGCCGCAACGACGAAGGATGCAGCACGACACAGCATCCGGCCTTTTTTCGAAGCCGTCATCCATGAAAGGGAATCTGACCTATTTGGTCCCGTGTCAGGAGAAACCATGAGCGGTAACCCAGAACCCATCCATACCATTCAGGAAATGGCCGAAAGTCTCGTCAATTTATCTCTGTCCCGAGAAGTGGCGGCCTTTGCGGTACGCGATGTTCCCATGCAGGCAGATCAAACGGTTCTCGAATACGAGAGCCGCATCTTGCAGATTCTCGGTGTCGGATGGGCGATTTCCTACTTTATGGCCGATCGGCCGGAGAAGCAGCCGCTCACCGAAGCCTATTGGAGCAAGATGTTCGATTTTTCAAGGAACCTCTCTGCGGTCGTCTCCGCTTCGCTTCCCGAGAATTTCGACTACATGCATGTCCTGAAACAGCGCATGGATACGTATCTGTCTGAATTTTCAGACCTGAATCCAAATGGTGGCAGCGCTTCTTCGCTTCAAAACGACATCCTCACCCGGGTCGGGCTGACCTTTGCGCGGTTGTGCGGCGGCCCCGATGACGTCCATCTCATCCTGGCGGGAAATCGGCTCTTTCATTTGTCGCTCGAAGGCGTGAAGCATTATCTGACTTCGGTGTTGGTCTAAACGGTCGGAAAGGCCGCGATGACGGAGGGGATCCTCTTTCGACGCATTTCGGATTATCTGCTTGACTTCCATTTCGGATGTTCTTAGAAAGACCAATTCGCCTTTTGCCCAGCCGTACGAAATTCCATTTCGGAGAACAGCCGCTTCATGCAGGAATTGCATCCATACGGGGATTCAGTAAGCGACCGCCCGACCGATTCGATTGCCCTCAATGGCCTTGTCGTCATCTGCGGCAATTACGGAAGCGGCAAGAGTGAGGTTTCCATCAACTTGGCCGCGTATAAGCGTTCGCGTGGATACACCGTTCGGCTGGCGGATCTCGATCTGGTCAATCCCTATTTCAGGTCGCGAGAGGCCAAAACGGTACTCGAATCGCTCGGCATCGACGTCATCCTGCCGGACCTGAAATATTTCCATGCCGACCTTCCGATTCTGTCGAGAAATGTCGCCGGGATGATCAAGGGCGGATCCTCGCTGAACATTCTCGATGTCGGAGGAGACGATGTCGGAGCTCGGGTACTCTCGGCCCTCGCCGATGCATTCGGCGGTCAATCGATATCCGTGTTGCAGGTGGTCAACCCGAACCGTCCTCAGACAAGTACGATGGAAGGGGTTCATCGGATCCGGGCGGGCATCGAGGCGGCATCGCGTCTGAAGATCACCGGATGGATCGGGAACGCCAACCTTATCGACGAAACGGATGTGGAGACGGTCCTGGAAGGGTATGAATTTCTGAAGGATCTATCGAAGACGTCCGGACTTCCGATCGCCTTCATCACGGTTCCGGAAGCCCTTCGGGCAAACGATGCATGGAAACGGGTGGACGTTCCGATTCTGTCGATCCATCGGCAGCTCGTTCCACCCTGGAAGCCGTCCACCCGTATCGGGGTGGGGTTGAGGCCGTTGTTTTCGGAAAAGGGATAACTGCCGATGGCTTCGCTCCTACAACATCAAAACGTTTTCATCCGCCCCTTTTCCCCCCTCAATCGGGATTTTCACGAAGATAAGGAGTCTACAAGGAGAAAGACATGAGTTACCGCCATACGATCGATGTGGATCGATGCAAGGGATGCGGGCTGTGTGTGGCCGTTTGCCCCAAACACGTTCTGGAGATTGCATCCGAGTTGAATGCCAAGGGATATTTCCCGGCCTATCAAGCCAGGCCGCAGGATTGTGTATATTGTTCGACTTGTTGCATCATGTGCCCGGATGTGGCCATTTCCATTGTGGAGTTGGCTGAAGAAACCGTCTGATGCATCGACCGTTCCGGTTCGGTGCTCCTGTATCCGTTGGTAGAGTTCTCTTCGACGAATGCGGGAATGGAGCAGTAGAAGGAGGATTGGACGTGAAAAAAGTCTTGATGAAAGGAAACGAGGCCATTGGAGAAGCTGCCATTCGGGCCGGATGTCGCAATTATTTCGCTTATCCCATCACCCCGCAGTCCGAGGTGGCGGAATACCTCTCGAAGCGGATGCCCGAGGTCGGCGGTGTGTTCCTGCAAGGGGAAAGCGAGGTGGCTGTCGGATACATGATCTTTGGAGCTGCCGCCTGTGGGGCACGGGTCTTCACGACGTCGAGCAGTCCGGGTATCAGCCTGATGAGCGAGGCCATCAGCTACATCGCAGGAGCCGAATGTCCGGCCGTTTTCGTCAACATCATGCGGGGTGGGCCGGGTCTGGGCGGAATCCTTCCGTCTCAGGGCGACTATCTGCAGGCCACCAAGGGCGGCGGCCACGGGGATTACCACATGCTCGTCATGGCACCCGCCAGTGTTCAGGAAGCCGCCGAAATGGTCATGCGGGCGTTTCCTCTGGCCGAAAAATACCGCAATCCCGTCATGATCCTTGGAGATGGACTGATCGGTCAGATGATGGAGCCCGTCATGTTCCCGGATGATCTGCGTACCGAGCCATCCAACAAGGATGCATGGGCCACCAACGGGATGGATACCCGAAAGAGCGACAAGCGCAACCTCGTCAAGTCGCTCTATCTGGATCCGAATGTCCTGAACGCCCAGAACCTCAAGCTCAAGGCGAAATACGAGCAGATGAAGCGGGAGGAAATCCGCTTCGAACCCTACAATACCGAAGTGCCCTATCAGGCACTGATCGTGAGCTACGGCACCATGAGCCGGGTGTGCAAGACGGCCATCGACAACCTCAAGGAAGAGGGGATCGAAGTCGGTCTCATTCGGCCCCAGACCCTGTTCCCCTTCCCGGAAACGGCCATCCGCCAGGCATGCGACCGGCCGGAATGCCGGGTGGTTCTTTCCATCGAGATGAGCATGGGACAGATGCTTGAAGACGTCGAGCGGAGCGTTCAGGGGAAGAAGTCGGTGGAATGGTACGGGAAATGTGGCGGAGAAGTCCCGACACCGGAAGAGGTCATGGATGTCGTCCGTTCATTTCTGAAGCAATACGGGAAGGAGTGAATCCCATGGGAAAAACATTTCAGAAACCGCAGGCCCTTTCCGACACGCCGACTCATTACTGCCCCGGCTGCACCCACGGCGTCATCCATCGGTTGATTGCGGAAGTGATCGACGAGATGGGCATCCGGGGGAAGATGGTCGGAATCGCTCCGGTCGGTTGCGCCGTTCTCGCATACAATTACTTCACCTTCGATTTTCAGGAAGCCGCTCACGGTCGTGCGCCGGCCATGGCTACCGGTATCAAGCGGGTCCGCCCTGACCTGATGGTCTTTACCTATCAGGGAGACGGCGACTTGGCCAGCATCGGCATGGGGGAAATCGTTCATGCCGCCAACCGGGGGGAGAAGTTCACGACGATTTTCGTGAACAACGCCGTCTATGGAATGACCGGCGGCCAGATGGCGCCGACCACCATGCCCAATCAACGGACGACAACGTCGCCTATGGGGAGAAACGTAGCGGAAGTCGGCATGCCTATCAAGGTGGCTGAACTGCTTGCATCCCTGCAGACGCCCGCCTACATCACTCGGCAGACGGTCATCAAACCCAAGTACATCGTCAAGGCCAAGAAGGCCATTCGGCAGGCATTCGAATACCAATTGGCCGGAAAGTGTTACAGCTTCGTGGAAGTGGTGAGCACCTGCCCGACCAACTGGGGGTTGACGCCGGTGGAGGCGGTCAAATGGGCCGAGACGACGATGCTGCCGTACTATGAGCTGGGTGACAAGAAAGTGCCGGATTGATTGAGAAGAAGGGGGAAGGGATTGCATGGACTACCGGTTGCCCCTACCTCCTGTTTTCAACGAAATGCCATACAGCCTTACATCCGGGTGCAGGCACCCGGAAATGGGAAGGCTCTGGAGGAACGATGCAACACGAAGTGATGTTCGCCGGTTTCGGCGGACAAGGCATCTTGCTGAGTGCAAAATTGTTGGCCCATGCCGGTATGGAGCAGGGCTACGAAGTCGGGTGGGTCCCCTCGTACGGGCCCGAAATGCGGGGCGGAACGGCCTATTGCACGGTGGTGATCGCCGATCGGCCGATCGGCTCCCCCATCATTCGCAACCCCAAACATCTGGTGGCCATGAACCGGCCGTCTCTCGAGAAATTCGCTCCGGTCGTCAAGCCAGGAGGGGTCATCCTCATCAACAAATCGCTGATTTCCATCGGCTCCAACCGATCGGATGTCGATGAGCTGGTCGTACCGGTCAACGAAATCGCCCAGGAAGCCGGCAGCATCCGCTCGGCCAACATTGTGGCCTTAGCCGCATTTGCCGCTCGAAGCGGCGTCGTCGATCTCGAAATCCTCCGCCGATGCATTCAGGAAGAATTCGAAGCCAAGCCGAAACTGATTCCGATCAACATGAAGGCCTTCGATGAAGGTGTGAA
>CAZJXF010000110.1:0-11374 GCA_964549995.1 uncultured Desulfatirhabdium sp.
CTGCTGATCAAGAACATCATCGATGCCCCGCTCATCTATGCACCGGATCAGGAGATCGTGTATCGGGACAAGATCCGATACAATTATCGAACGCTTCGCAGCCGTATCGGACAATTGGCCAATCTCCTCAAATCCCAGGGTGTGGGTCCGGGGACTACCGTTGCGGTCATGGATTGGGACAGCCATCGGTATCTCGAATGTTTCTTCACGATTCCGATGATGGGCGCTGTTCTTCATACCATCAACATCCGTTTGTCACCCGATCAACTCATTTACACGATCAATCACGCCGAAGACGACATCATTTTGGTGAATTCCGATTTCCTGCCGATGCTCGAACCCATTCAGGACCAGATCAGCCGGGTCAAGAAATTTATCGTTTTGACCGATCTCGATCAGGCGCCTTCATCGACTCTTCCGGTCGTCGGCGAATATGAAGCGTTGTTGAAAACGCAAAGTGCTGACTACGATTTCCCGGATTTCGACGAAAACACCATGGCCACCACCTTCTACACGACTGGAACGACCGGTCTGCCGAAAGGAGTGTATTTCAGCCATCGTCAGCTCGTCCTGCACACCTACGCCTTGATGTCCGCTCTGTGCGCCTACAAAACGGCTCTGACCCTCAACTCCGGCGATGTGTACATGCCGTTGACGCCCATGTTCCATGTTCACGCCTGGGGTATTCCCTTCCTGTGCACCCTGCTCGGTACCAAGCAGGTCTATCCGGGGAAATATGAGCCGCCGGTTCTCTTAAAGCTCATTCTCACCGAAAAGGTCACGTTCTCTCATTGCGTACCCACCATCATTCACATGCTCGTGTCGAGCCCCGCAGTCAAGAACGTCAATCTCTCCAACTGGAAGGTCATTATCGGCGGATCGGCTTTACCGAAGGGTCTGTGCAAGGCAGCCATGGAGTTGGGGATCAACATTACATCGGCTTACGGCATGTCCGAAACCTGTCCGCTGTTGACTGCAGCCAACCTGAAGCCCTGGATGCTCGACTGGGATATGGACAAACAGGTGACGATCCGCTGCAAGACGGGGATGCCCGTTCCGCTCGTTCATCTGGAAATCGTGGATCCGGAAGGCAAGCCGGTTCCCCATGACGGAAAGGCCACCGGAGAAGTGGTCGTGAGGGCGCCTTGGTTGACCCAGGGATACCTGAAAGATCCCGAAAAGAGCGAAGCCCTTTGGGAAAACGGCTGGCTGCATACCGGCGACATCGGATACATCGATACCGAAGGGTATCTGCAGATCACCGACCGGGTCAAGGATGTCATCAAGACGGGTGGGGAATGGATTTCCTCGTTGCAGCTCGAAGACATCATCAGCCAGCATCCGGCAGTCAGCGAAGCGGCGGTTATCGGCATTCCGGATGAAAAATGGGGGGAAAGGCCCATGGCCCTGATCGTGCTTCGGGAGGGCTACAAGGGAAAGGTGACGGAGGAAGAACTCAAGCAGTTCTATATGAAGTCGGTGGAAGACGGGCTCATTCCGAAATACGGTGTCCCGAGCCGGATTGCCATCGTTGACACGATCGCCAAGACCAGCGTCGGCAAGATCAACAAAAAGCAGCTCCGTCAGGAATACAAGGGATAACCGGCGTCAAGCCCATGTCAGGCATCCTGCTACCCACTCCCTTTTAGAAAAGGGGGTGGGTAGCAGGCAAAGTCGGATGTGGCGTTCGTAGTGCGGCAGTGCGAAAGTGCGTGGGGGCGGGTACGCCTTTTTATGGTGCATCGGAAAAACGCAGCCGCCCCCATGCGGCTCGCTGGAGTCTCACTTTTCGGAGGGGCAGAGTTTCCAGAAATCAGCTGTCGTTCCAATCATCGTTTCTTCTGACTTCTCTCCTATTCATTCTATCCCGATGTTTTTTCTTGAATCTGCAACCATATCCCCCAGAGCTTGACAGCTGCAATAGCTGTCAGAAGCCTTGGTACGTACAACCAAAAGGCGTTCAGTCCGAGCGCGACGAACAGAAGCGGATCTTCGACCATCGAATGGTTGATGCCTACCGAGAGGTGGAGTTTTTCCAGGTCTTCCGCATTCACGTTTCCCTCCCTCGCCTCCTCGACGATCACTGCTGCACCATAGGTCAAACCGAAGACGACGGCAGTCAACCACAAAACACCGACCCGCTCACTGAGTCCCATCAGGCGTAGAAAAGGCCGCAGGATCCGGACCAAGGCCGGTATCCAGTCAAAGGACTTCAGCAGTCCCAAAACGATCATCAACCCCATGATGATGAAAAAAATCTTGATGGCAAGCTGTCCCATCGACAGGGCCCAGTCTGCCAAATAGGTTGTCAGGGGAAGGGATTGGGAGTGCACGGCACCGGGATCGAACGACACGGCTTGACCCCCATCGTTTCCCATCGCGTGGGAGACAACGGCAACGGTAATGAGGCTTGCCAATATCCGGAAAACGGTCGCCTTGGTGGCCGTGAAACCCGATCGGGCCTGAATGACCGACTCCTGGATGAGGTTGTGGGAGATCAGAACGAAAATGGCGATCAGCGTCATCTGATGCGGAGAGAAGGGGAGCAGGATCATGGCCGCAATCCCACCGTATACGCCGGTCAGCATGCCGACGATGATCGGCAGCGCTGCGGCTCCCGGCAGCCCGATCCATCCCATGACCGGTGCGATCAGCGTGTCGAGCCGATGCAGCCACCCGCTGTATTGGAGCAGTGCGGTCAGAAACGAAATGGGGATCAACATCTGGAGAAGCCAGACAAACCCGCTCCAGCCTTTTCGGATACCTTCCCGGAATCCGGCAGTCCATCGCTCGGTTGGGATGGAAGACATCCTACGTTTCGAACCGATCACGGGGGAGATCGGTTCGGGCTTCGTCTCGATATCGCTCATGTGTCCTTGCCTATCGAATGGCCCTTACCGTGGATCCTTTTTCGGCCTGTACACCATCGAGAGCTACGGCTTCGGAGCGATTGGGCGAAACGGATGTAATGCGGATCTTTCCGATCGTCTTTCCGGGGAGAAAAAACTGTTGCCCGTTTTTTCCTTCGAAGAGGGTGGCCGGACTCGTCAGCGACAATTCCCTGCCGACGGTCAAACCGGCTTCCGTGCCGGAGGAAAGGGTGATGCGGTCTGCCGCAACCTCCGTGACAAAACCCTTCCATGGAAGATCGGCCAGGATGTCGGATACCGTCTTCGCAAGGGCAGTCAATGATTTTTCGGCAGTTCGCCATCCTTCCGAAACGTCTTGAATCCTGCCTTCCCGAATGAGCTTCAGGTCGTTTTCGTCCGCCTTGAAGGCCGCGGGATAGAGCACTTCATCGATTTTGGCTCCTGTCTCGCTGTCGTAAACCGCGACATTCCACAGGAATCGGCCTTCCTCGACACTTTTCTGGAACCAGAGAAAGCCGGTACTCCGTTCATGGACATCGTAGGAAACAAGGGAGAGCCGTACGAGGGCTTGGAAACCCCATTTTCTGGATTCCCGGGCAAAGGCTACATTATCGAAGTCTCCGGCTGGATTGAGCGAAGGCGACTTGATGAAGTCCGGACAGTTGGGAGCGCCCGGGCCGACCCAGATCGCAGAAATCTTTAACGCACGCAATTGTTCCTCGAAGGTAGTCTGGAAGCGCCCCATCGCCCCTGGTTCGATCGTCGATTTCGGTGATGATATGGGGCTGATGCCGATGCGCATGACAAGCCCACTGTCTGTGGAGCGCCAGAGCTTCGATACGGCTTTCACGGGATTTGCGGTTCCGGAGAACCAGCCACAGCCTGGAAGGGTTCCAGTCAACAGAGATATTATACAGAACGACCAGATCCAGGCGGCTTTCAGGGTAAGGGATTTCATGCCTTCCTTTCGTAGCGAACGCTTACAGAAGAAGTGATGCCTCCTCGGGCGGTAAAATCACCGGTGACTTCCATCCATTTGGGTTCCAAGGCAGTCGTCAGATCTTCGAGGATCCGATTGACGACATGTTCATAGAATATGCCGACGTTGCGGTACTGCAGCAGGTAGTATTTGAGGGATTTCAACTCGATGATTTTGGCATCCGGGACATAGGTGATGGTGATGCATCCGACATCCGGAAGTCCCGTCATGGGACATACGGACGTGTATTCCGGCTGTTTGATGCAAATGCGGATATCCCGACTCGATCGGTATCCATAATCGATGGCAATGAGCATATCGGAGGTGATGGTATCGGGTGACTCCGGCGACGTTTTCGGGCGGAGTTCGGAGAAGGATGTCATGAAAGAGTCTCCAAAAAAGGGTTAGAACATGACGGCTTCGCAAAAAGGCCGGATGCTCTTGTTTATCCCGCAGGAGAGCGGGTGCATTTTGCTTGCGCAGCGGAAAAACGCAGCAGTCCGATCTCGGGCGACTTTTTGCGAGTCCATCATCTTTTTTCAATAGCCTCGACAATCGCCTTCAGGATTTCGCCAGCTTTCCCCTGGATGATATAATCGCTGATGCCATGCGTCAATGTCGTTTTCTCGGGGTTGATCTCGATGATGGTGGCTCCGCGGTGTTTGGCGATCACCGGCATGTAGGCTGCCGGCTGTACTTCGGCCGATGTGCCCACCACCAGCATCACATCGCATCGCATGGCTGCATGTTTGCTGTCGATGAGGCATTGGGGTGGGATTTCCTCACCGAAAAACACGCATTCAGGACGCCAGATCCCGCTGCAATCGCATCGGGGCGGAATGGCTTGAATGTCGAGGCGGCTGGTTTCGATCCGCTTGCCGCAGCGCATGCAACGCATCCAGGCAAAACTGCCGTGAAATTCGATGGTGTTCCGGCTTCCGGCTTTCTGGTGCAACCCATCGACATTCTGAGTGATAATGGCCTTGAGAATCCCCATTCTTTCCAGGGTAGCCAAGCCGATATGTCCGTCGTTGGGCTGGGCGGTATCCAGGGTGGTTTTCATGTCCTGGATCAAAACCCGCCATACGGCCTCCGGATTACGGTTCAAGGCCTCGATGTGGGCATACTCCATGGGATCGATCTTCTCCCACAGGCCCCCTTTTCCACGGAAAGGAGGAATGCCGCTTTCAACCGAAATGCCTGCGCCGGTCAAGGCGACGGCGTAACGGGATGCGGCCAGATCGGAAGCGGCTTTTCGGATGAGATCGTTCATATCGAGGTTCCCTGAGGTGTTGTCAGAAGATATCGGCATTCTTAAAAAGTTCCTGCGAAAGTCGACAGGAGTCAGAAGTCAGAAGTCAGGAGTCAGAATGAAAGTGGAAGAACGCTGCTTTTCCAGGCGGCCCTCGCGGCGTTCATGCATCGGGGTGAACCCTCGGTTGCATGGGCGATTATCTTGATGGCCTTGCGAAACGACGTCATATCTCCATGGTCCAACCCGATCCCACCGCAAAACATTCAATCGTGCTGTTCCGCTCGCGTAAAAGGCGCCGGCAGTCATCGACAATTGCGTCGACCTGGTCGTCGGAGCGATCCTGGTTCAGATGGAACAGGCCGAGACGTTTGACTCCCGCCCGGACGGCCAGATCGACGACGTCGGTATAGACCGAATGTCCCCACTCGATCGTATGGACGTATTCCTCGGGAGTGTATTCGGCGTCGTGAATGAGCAGGTCTGCATTTTGACAGAACAGGACGTATTCTTCCACTGAAGGCCCTCCAGGATGCGGAAAACCCAGCTCGTTGTCCGTCAGAAATACAAACGTCTTGCCGTCTTCCATGAATTTGTATCCGCTTCCGCTGTTCGGATGACGCAGGGCGATCGGGGATGCGCTCAGGGAACCGATGCGGAAACAGGTCGGGCATGCCTCTTCATAATGGATGGTCGCCTGAATGTCGCTGTATCGAACCGGGAAATTCGGGGGAGACATCACCCGCGAGAGCATGGTTTCGACGAATCTGCTGGCAAAGGGGCACCGGTGCATGTGGAAGACGGCATCCGAGCGATATAAAGGTTTGAAAAAGGGAAAGCCCATCAGGTGATCCCAATGGGCATGGGTAAAAATGAAATGACATGTCAGTCTGCCTTCGGCAATCAGGGCATTTCCGAGTTTCCGAATGCCTGTTCCAGCATCGACGATGACCGTCTCGCCGGACATCGGCCGGATTTCCATGCAGGTGGTGTCGCCGCCGTAGCGATTGTATTCGGCGCCGCTGACCGGTATCGAACCCCTTGAACCCCAGCAGGTGATATACATATGCGTGAATCCCTACGAAAGGTGAATATCAGGAGTCATGAATCAGGAGTCAGAAGTCAGAAGTCAGGAGTCAGAAGAAAAGCGGAGGAACTCTGCTTTTCCAGACTTGCCCCTGGAACGTTTAGGCAACGGGGTGAACCCCCTGTTGCATGGATGATGAACGTGAAAAAGTGCAATGCATAATGCGTCGTGTGAAAGTTTGAACGCCTGTAGGGACGACCTGGCGGGTCGCTCCTAAGGGTGGCTCGTTCTACCATGCGACTCGGATGAGGCTTTTGGGCTTTTTGCGAGTCCATCAAGTTTTACCACCGTTTTTCGCACCAAGCACTTTGAACTAAGCACTACGCATTACGCATCCTGCAGCCGCCCCCATAGGGTGTGCCAGACACCGTCCCGTTGCCATTTATTCAGAATTGTCACCGGAAGTCGGGATAGCACGTCCTCGACTTGCCGGACTTCCGATCGAAGCAGTCCTGAAAGGATGAACTGTCGTTTGCGGACAAATCCAGGGGATTCGATGAGCCCCTTCATCACCGAAAAGTGGATGTTTGCGATAAGCAGATCCACACCCAGTTCCATGCAGTCTTCCGCTCGGGCATGTACGGGTAGAATGTCATTCTGTGCGCCGTTCAATCGAAAATTGGCTGCAGCCGTTCGAATGGCAAGCCGGTTGAAATCTACGGCAACGATGGATCGCATTCCCAATTTCCATGCGGCAAGCGCCAAAATACCGGTTCCGGTACCCAAATCGACGGCTGAGGACAGCGGTTCTCGTCGAAGAGCGAGGGTGATCGCCTCCAAGCAATCCTGGGTGGTCGGGTGTGCGCCGTTTCCGAAAACCACCCCTGGATCCATGAGGATTTCGTTTGGACGTGTCCGCTCTGCATTGGTCTCGGCTTCCCATCCGGGAACAATGACGAAATCGCCCAATTCCCGTCTGCCGAGGGGCTCCCCCTGCCATTGATCGTAGCTCATCTCGAAGCTGTCGATCCATTTCAGATCGGGTTGGTTCGAGACGATTCGATGAACGAGGTCGTCCGCCTTTCGGTGAAAGAAGAAAAAGGCGGAATCTTCCTCCTGCCAGGTGCCGATATAGGCTTCCGATTCGATCGGCTCCCGGTTGGGCCTTCCGGAAAGATAATAAATGAAGAGCCTATCGTAAGGCGCTCGGACAGTCGAATCGGTCATGACGGCTTTATTCAACCTTGGGCAGCTGATCCATGTACCATTCCATGGGATCGAGCAGGGTATAGCCCATAGCCCGCAGTTTCTTTTTGACCTTGGCGACGTTGTTCGTCAGCAGGTAGGGAAACACGGCCCGTTTGTCCTTTTCCCAATACCGGGCGACCAGGACACTACCGAAGGAAATGTTTTCCTCCGTAATGGCATCGACGATCTTCTTGAGCTGACCGACCTTCTCTTCGACGAGAATACACAGCAGCGTTCCAGGGGTTCCGATGCCAAGCACATTGATGAAGGCCCGAAGCAAATCTCTTACGGAAATGATGCCCTTGAGCTTGCCTTCCTTGTCGACAACCGGCAGAGCACCCACCTTGAGCTTCTGGATGAGCAGCAACGCGTCCTGAATGGTGTCATACGGCGTCAGGGTATAGGGGTTCTTCGTCATGACATCCTTGACGAGGATTTTTTCCATTTCCGCCTGGGTTTCAGCTTGTTTTTCCCCTTTATAAAACGAGCAGGGAAAAGCGCTTCTCAGATCACGGTCCGTGACAATCCCCAAAAGCAGATTATCCTCGTCTACGACAGGGATGTGGCGGATGTTGTGTTCATCCATCAAGGTCTTTGCTTTGACGATGGACTCCTCCGGTCGGATGGTGACGACTTTCTGGGTCATGGAACGATCTACGAACATGGTATCCTCCTATTTCAGCAGAATACGGACATGGTTGGCTGCAAGCTCCGGAAGCCTTCTGAGCGAATAACCGCCTTCGAGAATCGAGACGATCCGGCCGCTGGAATGCCGGTCTGCGATTTCGACGATACTTTGCATGATGGTGTTGAATCCTTCCGTGGTTACGCAAATATCCGACATGTCGTCATCGACATGGGCGTCGAAACCGGCGGAAACCAGCACGAATTCCGGAGCGAATTCGTTGAAGAGCGGGAGAAAGTCGTTTTGGAGAATGTCGAGGTATTCCTTGTCGCCCTGACCCGGAAGCACGGGGTAATTGCGTGTGTAGCCCAATCCGTCACCGCTTCCTTTTTCAAAGTGACGACCGGTTCCCGGAAACGCGAACGACGGATGTTCGTGAATGGAATAATAGAAGACGGAAGGATCGTTTTCGAAGATTTTTTGGGTTCCGTTGCCATGATGGACATCGAAGTCCATGATGCCGATGCGTTTCAACCCCCATTGTTCCTTGAGATAGACGGCTGCAACGGCGATATTGTTGAAATAACAGAACCCCATGGCCTGACCGGGTTCGGCATGATGTCCCGGGGGGCGGACGGCGCAGAAGGCGTTGTCGAGTTGACCTTCCATGACCATCCGGACAGCCTCGAGAATGCCGCCGACGGCCAGTTTGGCGATTTCAAAGGTCTGACCGCACATCTGGTTGTCTTCGTAATCGAAACAGGTCATTCCGGTGCAGCACATGGATTCGAACCGCTGAATATAGGCAGGGTCGTGCACCCTTTCGATCCATTTCATCTCCGGAAGAACGGCTTGGATCGGGATCAGCAGCGGCAGGAGATTTTCCCGTTCCAGACCCATGTTGATCGCAATCAGCCGGTCTGGGGTTTCGGGGTGATAGGGTCCCGTGTCGTGGAGCAGAAATCTGTCATCGTAGAGATAGCCCGTTTTCTTCATGGTAACCCCTTTTTCGATGGGATAGAACCGGTCTTGTGGAAGGTCAACCGGAAGCCGGAAGTCAGCCTCTGGGAGAAGTCGGTTCGTATCGATACGGTTGAACGATGTTCAGGGGACGATGCGATCGAAAATTGCAAACGCCGCCCGAAGCGCCGGGCTTTCTTCCGGCAGCTGGATGGTGGGTTTTCCGTTCAGATCGAACTGGTAGACGGTTTCATCTTCCGGAATGGTGCCGAGAAATTCGATGCCTGCATCGGTGACAAGTTTCATGACCACATCGGACGGCGGTTCCTTGACCTGGTTCATGACAAGGCAGGTTCTCCCGACGCCGATCTTGAGTTCTTTGGCGAGATCCGCAATGCGCAGGGCTGCCTGGACCCCTCTGCGGGAGGTATCGGTCACAATAAGCAGGACATCGACGTTGCGAGTGGTCAGGCGGCTGATATGCTCCATTCCGGCTTCGTTGTCCATCACGAGATAGGGGTAGTTGTCCACCAGCTTTTCGATGAAGGCCGTGAGCAGACTGTTGGCAGCGCAATAGCAGCCCGCGCCTTCCGGCTGTCCCATAACGATCAAGTCATATCCGTCGCCTTCGGATACGGCCTGTTCGAGCTTCATGGACATGAATACGTCCTTGGTCATGCCGCCGGGAACCACACCTTTTTTCATTTCCTCCCGGGCGTTGCCGAGGGTGTCGGTGACGACGAGGCCAAGCACTTCGTTCAAATTGGCGTTGCTGTCCGCATCGACGGCCAGAACGGGCTGTTTGCCTTTGGAGACCAGGTATCGAATCAGGAGCCCGGCAACGGTGGTCTTTCCGGTGCCACCTTTGCCGGCCAATGCAATGGAATACGGCTTCAAAACGATGTCCTTTCTGATTTCTTCATGAAATCGCTGAAAAAAGAAGAAACGGCTTCGATCTGTCGGTTGGTTTCGACCGTCTTGCTCATGTAGCAGCTTTTCCCGGCTCGATCAAGCATGATCCGCAATTGTCTTGCAATGCCCGATAGGGATATGGTACATTCTGAACGGTCACTCAGAATGTTTTCCCTTCTCAAGGTGATGGCCATCCGGTAACCTGTTCCATAGCGGGAGAGAGCTTCTTCGGGCTTTTCAGCATCATTCAACCAATGGGAGGATCGACATGGATTTTGAATTGACGAAATCACAAATCGAAATTCAGAAGGCAGCGCGGGATTTTGCAAAAGGCGAGTTCGATAAGGAACTGGCTCTGGAGTTGGATCAGAAACACGAATTTCCCACCAAGATCTGGAAGAAAGCTGCGGAACTTGGATTCATCGGGATCCATTTTCCGGAAAAATACTCCGGTCAGGGGCTTGGCGTCATGGAAAACATCCTTGTGGCCGAAGAACTTTGTGCCCGGGATTCCACGATCGGAAGCGCCATCGTGCTGTCTTCGTTCGCTTCGGAATGTATTCTGCGATTCGGAAGCGAAGAACTCAAGTCGAAATTCCTCCCCCTCGTCGCCGAAGGAAAAACCCTGTCTGCTGGCGCATTCACCGAACCCGATCACGGCTCCGACATCACCTCCATGAACACCACAGCCGTCAAAGACGGAGACGAATGGGTGATCAACGGCGGAAAAACCTTTATCACCAACGGTTGTTTGGCCGGTTTCTTCACGGTTCTCTGCCAGACCGATCCGGAGGCCAAGCCTTCCTATCGCGGTATCAGCATGATTCTTGTCGAGGCGGACCGTAAAGGGGTCACGGCAACGGATGTCGGCCACAAGATGGGTATTCACATGATGTCCACCGCAGAGGTCACCTTCAAGGATGTTCGGGTTCCCTTGACGAATCTGATCGGAAAGGAAGGCAAGGGCTTCTATCAGGTGTTGGAGTTTTTCGACGAAAGTCGGATTCTCATTGCGGCCCAGGCGTTGGGTACGGCGCAGGGAGCCTTCGATCGGGCGCTGGCCTATGTGAAACAGCGGGAGCAATTCGGCCGAAAGATCGCCGATTTTCAGGTGACGCAGCACAAGCTGGCCGACATGGCCACCAAAATCGAGCTGGCCAGGCTCATGACCTACAAGGCCGCATGGAATTACGATCAGGGCAGAATCGACCCGAAACTCACTTCCATGGCCAAGATGTACGCTGCACGAACGGCCGTCGAAGTTGCCGACGAAGCCATCCAGCTCTTGGGAGGCTATGGATACATGGCCGAGTACGAGGTCGAACGGTTCTATCGAGATGCCAAGATCACCGAAATTTACGAAGGAACCAAGGAAATCCAGAAGAACACGATTGCAAGCGCCATTTTGGGAAAATTCAAATAAGACGGCTTCGCAAAAAGTCGCTGTACCCCCGATTTAGGGGTATTTCCGGGCCTGAGCATGGGGGGAGAACCGCCTTTT
>CAZJXF010000111.1:0-11221 GCA_964549995.1 uncultured Desulfatirhabdium sp.
TCGCAAAACACCACCCGCCCTCCTGCTGGAAGCCCGGCATTGAAAGGAAATCGGGGGGTATTTCCGGGCCTGAGCATGGGAGGGGGAAGGCCTTTTGATGCTGCAGCGGAAACTGTTTGAAGCCGCCGGAGATCGTTGAGCCGGGCATGCAAAGTGCTTCGGCTTGTGTTTGAAAAGCCTACGATTTCATTTAGATGCTCTTTCCTGCAACGTCTGGCTACATGCCCGGCTCTACGAGATCGGGCGGCTGAGTTTATCCGATGCAACGAAAAAGGCGTGTCTCCCCCCATGCGACTCGGATGAGACTTGTGGACTTTTTGCGTGCCCATCATTTTTTACGACATTAGGAGAAACCCTATGTGGTCCACTACGCTTTCGGAACATCTTGCCGTCATACAATCCCTCGACGGCTTGGAAGAGATCATCGAAACGGCCGGAAGACTTCTATCGAATGCCCTGATCGACGGACATCGCATTCTGGTGTGCGGAAACGGCGGATCCGCGGCCGATGCACAACATTTTGCGGCAGAGCTGGTGGGTCGATTCGAGGCGGAACGAAGAGGACTTCCAGCCATTGCCCTGACCACCGACACATCGATCCTGACGGCCATCGGTAACGATTATGGGTATGACCTGGTCTTTTCGAGACAGGTCGATGCCTTGGGAAAGCCGGGCGATGTGCTTATTGGCATCTCCACATCCGGCAACTCCCGCAATGTGATCGAAGCCGTAGCATCCGCCAAAGCCATCGGCATGGATACCATCGGCCTTCTGGGAGGAACGGGCGGCACCCTGGCGGATGCCGTCGATACGGCAATCGTCGTACCTGCCAAACGGACGGCCCGCATTCAGGAAGCCCACATTCTGATCCTGCACTATTGGGCTGGTTGTATCGAAAAATCCATCCTGAAAACTTGAAGATTCCCTGCTTGACTTTTTTCCGCTTGTCTACCATAAATGCGACTGGCAGTGGGCTGCCGCACCCGCAGATGGCAATGCGATCCACCATTCCCCACCGCTGTAGGGGTGTCGGGCCAGGACGGTACGCACTTTCGCACTGCGCACCACGCACGATGCATCTTTCATCTTGCATGTTTCCGATAAATGCATCACCAGGTGATGCCCCTGCGTCAGCCGTGCCATCCGGCACCTGGCTTTCCGGAGATTTGCCGGCGCAACGATTCCCTGTTTCATCTCATCCGAAAATGATGTGTGCGGTTGCGCCTTTCGGTGACCCTTTGCAAAAGGAGTTTTATGATACTCATCATCGATTTCGGCTCGCAGTATAACCAGCTGATCGCCCGACGCGTCCGAGAATGTGAAGTCTATTGCCAGATTGAACCGCCGGATATCTCCCTTGAAACCATCCTGAAACTGAACCCCAAGGGCATCATCCTTTCCGGAGGCCCAGCCAGCACCTACGAAACAGGAAGCCCTGCCGTCTCACCGGAACTGTTCCAGATGGGTATCCCCGTTCTGGGCATCTGCTACGGCATGCATTTCATGATCCAGGCCCTCGGCGGAACCGTCGAAAAGGCCGACAAGCGCGAATATGGCTTCGCAGAGCTTTCCCTGACCGAATCCTCCAAGATCTTTGCCGGAATCGATCCAATCACCCCCTGCTGGATGAGCCATGGGGACGTGGTGGGTCAGCTCCCCAACGGATTTCGGATGATCGCCTCCACTGCCGGAACACCCATTGCAGCAGTCGAACATCCCCAGAAACAGCTCTTCGGTTTGCAGTTTCACCCGGAGGTGGAACACACGCCGATGGGCCGCGAAATGATCCGGAATTTCCTCTTCGACATCTGTCACTGCGACCGAACCTGGACCATGAAGTCCTTCGCCGAGGAAACCATTGCGGACATTCGAAACACGGTCGGATCGAAACAAGTGATTCTGGGCCTCAGTGGTGGCGTCGATTCTTCGGTGACCGCCCTTCTGGTCCATCGGGCGATCGGAAGGCATTTGACCTGCATCTTCGTTGACAACGGGCTGCTGCGGAAAAATGAACGACAGAAGCTGCAGCAGGTTTTCAAGAAACACCTGCACATCAACATCCGTTTCGTCAATGCCGGAAACCAGTTTTTGAAAGCCCTCGCCAAGGTCGTCGATCCCGAGAAAAAGCGAAAAATCATCGGCAAGATCTTCATGGACGTTTTCGAGGCAGAGGCCGCCAAGATTCCGGAAGCCGAATTCCTGGCACAAGGAACGCTCTATCCGGACATCATCGAATCCCGATCCGCATTCGGTGGACCCTCCTCGGTCATCAAGAGCCACCACAACGTGGGCGGGCTTCCCAAACACATGAAACTGAAGCTGATCGAGCCGTTGAAATATCTCTTCAAGGACGAGGTCCGAAAGCTCGGGGCCGAAATCGGTCTTCCGGATGAGATGATCTGGAGACAGCCCTTTCCCGGGCCGGGGCTGGCTATCCGCGTCATCGGCGAGGTCACCCGAAAACGGCTGGAAATCCTTCGGGAAGCCGACGATCTGTTGATGGACGAAATCCGCAAGGCAGGCTTTTACAGACGGCTGTGGCAATCCTTTGCCGTGTTGCTTCCCCTCAAAAGCGTCGGCGTGATGGGGGATCATCGCACCTACGAGCACGTCATCGCCATCCGGGCGGTCACCAGTCTCGACGCCATGACGGCGGATTGGGCAAGACTGCCTCACGATCTGCTCGCCCGGATTTCCAACCGTATCATCAACGAAGTCAAGGGCGTCAACCGTGTCGTCTACGACATCAGCTCCAAGCCACCCAGCACGATCGAATGGGAATAGACCGACATGGACAGCCGCAACACCGATTCTTTCGATATCCCACTGCCGGAGGAAGATCGACCGGCCTCCCTTCTCGGAGATCAGGATCTCTACCGCCGCCTGGAAAAGCTCAGCCAACGGGTGACGATCATCACGATTCTGATTCCGGTTCTGGTCGCTCTCATCGGATATCTCGTCTATCGGGATATCCGACTTCTGGTGAGTCAGACCCAGGATTTGAGCGCCAAAGAACTAACGGCCATCGCTCGGAATCTCGAATCGAATCTTTCGAATCTCTCGATCAACCATGCCAAACTGGAGGAAGCGTTTCGCAATAGCATCGATCAGAACCAAACGGAATTCACCCAGCTCAAGGAGCGTCTCGAAAAGCTCTCCATGCTGGTCGATGAGATCAAGACCGTCAAGCTGGACAAGAACGATCTGCCGGTTGAGGTGAACAAACTCGATGCAAAACTGACGGCAGCCCAGAAGGAGACCAAGGGTTCGATCGATAAACTGGCCGGTGACCAGAAAGCCCTCGAAAAGAAATACGGAGAGGATGTCGCCAAAATCGCCGATCAGCTGAACGCGATCACCACCGCAGTGGCCGAGTGCCAAGCCGATCTGGGGCTGATTTCCGGCGAAAAGGCGGACAAGAAGCAGCTGGAGGTTATGCTGAAAGGGTATGAAAAGAAACTCCAGGACATTGCGGACCATCTGTCCCAGTCGGTGGAGAGTCAGCTCACTTCGGTCAAGGCAAGCATCCGAGAACTGGAAAAAAGCAAGGCATCTGCAGCCCATCCTCCGGGAGCCGCCGGCCAAGAAGCAGTGCCGGCTCCGCCTCCCGTAAAAAAGCCAGCCGCACCCCCTGCAGGAACCAAACCGCAGCAGCCGTAAGATTCGGCGTCAGGGGAGCCCGATGTCGGTAGAAAACCGGAGGGCTCCTCTTGTTTCGAAGGTCTTTTTTTCATCCGCCGCACAGCACGGCTTCGATCCGTTCGATATCCGATGGAAGGTCCACTTCCGGCGAATCGTACTCCGTCTGCACCACCCGAATGGGGTAACCGTTTTCCAAAGCGCGCAACTGCTCGAGCTGCTCGATTCGCTCGAGCAGTCCGGTTTCCAGAGTGCAGAAAACGTCCAAGAACCGCTTGCGGTAGGCGTACACGCCCAGGTGTTTCCAGGTATCGAAAACCGTTCCCGGATCTCTGCCGAAAGGAATGGGGGATCGGGAAAAGTACAGCGCAAAGCCGTTTCGGTCACAGACGACCTTGACGTCCTTGGGATTGGTGATTTCCTCGGCGCGAACGATCCGAAAGGACAGGGTGCTCATCGGAAGCGTTTCGTCTGCGACAAGCGGTGCGATGACCTGATCGATGCTCTCCGGATGGACCAGGGGCTGATCCCCCTGAATGTTGACGACGATATCGGATGGAGAAAGACCGAGGCTGTCGGCCGCTTCCGCCACCCGATCGCTTCCGGAACGGTTTTCGGAGCGGGTGAGAATCGCTCTTGCCCCGAAAGCCGTCACGCATTCCGCGATTCGACGATCGTCTGTGGCAACGACCAGCACATCCACGGCCGTCGACAGGGAGACCTGCTCCACCACGTGTTGGATCATGGGTTTGCCACAGATCAGTGCCAGGGGCTTTCCGGCAAACCGCGTCGATCCCCATCGGCAAGGAATGATCGCTGCGACCGTCATGAACGCACCCAACCGCCGATCAGGTGCAGGTGAAGATGAAAGATCACCTGCCCTCCGCCTTTCTCGACATTGAACAGCAGCTTGTAGCCCGATTCGTTGACCCCCGCTTTTTTCGCCATATCCCTCGCTGTTGCGATCATTTCTGCAACAATGGCCGCATCTTCGGGTTGCAGGTCGTTGACGCTTCGGATATGCTTCTTGGGTACGATCAACCAGTGAACCGGGGCATGGGGCTTGATATCCCGGAACACGACCAGCCGATCATTTTCATAGAGCAATTCGGTGGGCATCTGGTGGTGTGCGATCTTACAAAAGATACAATCTTCGACCATAGAATGCGCTCCTTGTCGTAAAAAGGCGAACGAAGTGCCGGTTTCTGGGGATTGTCCGGAAGAACCAACCGCTCGTTGATAGGGCTGTCTCTCCGGTAGGGAGGATTACCGAGAACCCTAACCAAATTCCATCGAAATTTCAATTGCAAACCCACATCCTCTCATCCGAACCCTTCCGAGTTCATATCGGCGATCTGTTCGAAGGTCCGATGGATCTATTGATCTATCTGATCCGCAAACACGACATCGACATCACCGATATCTCGATTTCCGAAATTACGGAGCGATACCTGCAGGCCCTGGAACACATGGAGCAGATGCACATCGAGGTTGCAGGTGATTTTCTGCTAATGGCTGCAACCCTCATCTCGATCAAGGCAAAAACCCTGCTTCCACTGTCCGACACGGAATCCTCGGAAGATCCGCGTCTCGAAATCGCTCGTCCGATTCAGGAGTACCTGAATCTCAAGGCTGCTGCAGCCGACATGCAGCTTCTTCCCCTGCTGGGAGATACGGTCTTCGCAGCCCATGTTTCCAACCCGATCGACCCACTGCCGGAGCCGACCATCGATGTCGATCTCTTCGAACTGTTCGGGGCCTTCGAGAGGGTCATGCAGCGCATCTCGGGTCTCGGGCCGCTGCTGCTGGAAATTCAGGGGCCATCCATCCAGGAACGGATCGAGCAGATCCAACTATCCTACGGCCCTCGATCGGTCGTTTCCCTGTTCGAACTCATCGAAGCCGCCACTTCCAAAATCGACGGAGTCATCACGTTTCTGGCCGTTCTCGAAATGATCAAACAGGGTCTCCTCAGCTGCCGCATGGATCGCATAAATGCGACATCCGATATCCTACTGGTTTTTCGATCATGAATCCTCCCTTGAAGCCCATTTTGGAATGCATTCTGCTGGTTTCGGATGCGGCCGTCGAATTCGATCGCCTTGCTGCGCTCTTTCCTGAAACAGATCCAACCGAGATTCGACAAGCGCTCGAAGCCCTGAAAACCGAATACGACGACCGTCAGGCAGGCATCTGTTTGGTTCAGGTGGCAGGAGGATACCAGATTCGAACGCGCCCGGAATATGCCGACTGGATTCAACAGTTTCTCAAGCCCCGACCCCAGCGGTTGAGTGCCGCTGCCATGGAAACCCTGGCCATCGTCGCCTATCGCCAGCCGATCCTTCGCAGCGAGATCGAGTTCATCCGCGGCGTGGACTGCGGCGCCGTGCTTCGTCAGCTGCTCGAGCGCAGACTGATCCGGATTGCAGGCCGAAAGCCCATCGCCGGACGCCCTTTGATCTATGCCACAGGAAAGCGCTTTCTGGAGGTTTTCGGGTTGAACGACATTCGGGATCTGCCGCGATTGAAGGAAATCGACGGCTCCGCGGTTTCCAAT
This sequence comes from uncultured Desulfatirhabdium sp., assembly GCA_964549995.1. Classification (GTDB taxonomy): domain Bacteria; phylum Desulfobacterota; class Desulfobacteria; order Desulfobacterales; family Desulfatirhabdiaceae; genus Desulfatirhabdium. The sequence goes on from CAZJXF010000111.1 coordinate 6,197, forward strand.
CCGGACGCCGAACTGGAGCGGATCCGAAACATGGTGACGGAAACGGAAAATACTTGACTTCACGCCACCGATTTCGGTATGGTACGGCCAATTGCAAGCCTTCGAACGGGCGGCTAACTCAGCGGGAGAGTGCTACCTTCACACGGTAGAAGTCACAGGTTCAAACCCTGTGCCGCCCACCAAACAAAATCAGCGGGTTATGAACCAATTGCGTTCATAACCCGCTGTTGTTTTTGACCAGGTTTTGCCTATTACCGAAGCAGGGTATGACGGCTTCGCAAAAAGTCACCATCCCCCCGATGTTGGGGTATTTCCGGGCCTGAGCATGGGGGCGGGTACGCCTTTTGATGCTGCAGCGGAAACTTGTTTGAAGCCGCCGGAGATCGTTGGGCCGGGCATGCAAAACGCTTCGGCTTGTATTTGAAAAGCATGCTATTTCAATGAGGTGCTCTTTCCTGGAGCGTCTGGCACCATGCCCGGCCCTACGAGCTCGGGCGACTGAGTTTTTCCGATGCAGCGAAAAAGGTGTGCCCACCCCCATGCGGCTCGCTGGAGACTCACTGACTTTTGCGCCCCCATCAGAAATTATCGGTCAACCGATTGAAGATTTTCTCCGCCAGCCGCTTGGAGAGCACTTTGATGGCATCGCGTTTGTTCTGCTCGGTGGCCATCTTGTCTTCCGCAACCGCATAGGCCTCGTTTGCCGTAATCCCGTTTACCGCCCAGATCACCTTCCCCCCATCCACCAGCTTGACGGATACCGAAGCAATGACCCTTCGCTGGGTGGACGTCCGCTGCGTCTTGTGTGCGATCGTCAAATCTCGAATGTAGTCGATCGATCCGGTCAGAACGGCTGCGGATTCCGCTGAAGGACTCAAGGCGTTCTTTCTTTTGAGAACGAATTCCTTGATGAGATCGTCGGTGAAGATGCTTTCCGCCCCGGTCTCTCCGGATCGGTTTTCGAAGATGTCGATGTACACCCGGGTAGTACCGGCAGGAAGAGGGCCCTCTCCGGAAAACTGATAGAGACAGGAACTCATGAACAACGTCGCAGCAGACATCACCACAGCCAGAAGCCTCATTTGGATTGTCCGACCGATCACCGTTTCCCCCTCCTTCTTGTCATCTCCTTGGATCGCACACAGGGTATATTCCCTCAAGGGGATGTCCTCCGCTCAAGTTGCCCCCTTCTCAGCCGACGCATGGGGCTATGGGCGGACGTCCTCCCCTATTCTTCTGATTCCGGGCTCCTGACGCGGGAGACCCAGCCCTTCATACCACGATATTGATGAGCTTGTTCTTCACCAGGACGATTTGTCGAACGCTCTTGCCGGCAATGAATTTCTGCACCTTCTCATCGGAAAGGGCCATCTCCCGGATCACTTTCTCCTCGGTGTCGTCTTCCACCTCCATGCGGCTTCGGAGCTTCCCATTGACCTGAATGACGATCAGATGCTTTTCTTTCCGAAGGGCTGCATCGTCCCATTGAGGCCAAGAGGCCGACAGCACACTTTCTTCGTGTCCCAGTTCGCGCCAGATTTCCTCACACATGTGGGGAACGATGGGAGAGAGCAACAGCACCACCGTTTCGAGGGCAAGCCGCATGACCGAGGACTTCTCCGAAGAGCTCGGGTCCGCAGCCACACCGTAGAGCAGGTTTACTAGTTCCATGACGGCACTGATGGCCGTGTTGAAATGAAACCGGTCTTCGATGTCGTTGGTGACCTTCTGAATCGTGAAATGGATTTTCTGATAGACCGGCTTCATCTCCGAAGAAAGCCGATCTATCGACCCGGAGAAGGCCACAGCCGAACGAATATCGTCCATCCACATCCAGCACAGCCGCCACACACGGGTCAGAAATCGAAACGCTCCGTCCACCCCCTGATCGCTCCATTCGAGGCTGCGTTCGGGCGGCGCCGCAAAGAGGCAGAACAACCGTGTCGTATCCGCACCATAGGCATCGAGCAAGGCGTTGGGGTCGATCACGTTTTTTTTGGATTTGGACATCTTCTCCACCCGGCCGATGTCCACCGGTCTGCCGCATCGCTTGCAGGTCCGCGGCTGGCCGTCGGTGACCTCCTCGGGATAGAGGAACCCGTGCTCTTCGCAGTGCAGGGTTTCCTTGCAGACCATGCCCTGGGTGAGCAGCCGGGTGAATGGCTCTCGGTAGGGAACCAGCCCGAAATCGTTCAGTACCCGCGTGTAGTAGCGGCTGTAGAGCAGGTGCAGGATGGCGTGCTCGACACCGCCGATATACTGATCCACGGGCATCCAATAGGCGACGGCCTTGGGATCGAACATGCCCTTGTCGTAGTGCGGACTGCAGTAGCGCTCGAAATACCAGGAAGATTCGACGAAGGTGTCCATCGTGTCGGTTTCCCGGCGGGCGTCCTCTCGACCGCATGCCGGGCACTTCACCTTTGCAAAATCGGGATGCTGCGGAAGCGGAGATTTTCCGCCTTCGAGCAGGTCGGCGTCCTCGGGCAGAACGATCGGCAGATCCGATTCCGGAACCGGGACGATGCCGCAGCTCGGACAATGAATCATCGGTATCGGAGCGCCCCAGTATCGCTGTCGGGAAATGCCCCAGTCCCGCAGCCGGTAGGAGACGGTGCGTTTTCCCAATTGGCGCGCTTCGAGTCGGTTGACGATGGCCTGCATCGCTTCGGTGTTGGGCATGCCATCGAATTCTCCGGAATGAACCATCACCCCCTCACCGGCATAGGCTTCGGTCATGGTGGCGGGATCCAAGGGAGCCCCTTCCTTCGGCTGAACGACGACGACGATCTCGAGCCCGTATTTTCTGGCGAATTCAAAATCCCGCTGGTCATGAGCCGGAACCGACATGACGGCCCCCGTCCCATATTCCATCAGGGCGAAATTGGCCGTATAGATAGGCATTCTGCGCCCGCTCATCGGATTGATGCAGTAGGCCCCCGTAAACACCCCTTCCTTTTCATAGCGCTCGAGCCCCCGGGCACTACGCTCCTGCAAGGCGACCCGATCGACAAAGGCATCGACTTCCGCCTGACGGTCCGTACCGCGGGAGAGCCGCTGCACCAGCGGATGCTCCGGAGCAAGACACATGAAGGTGGCCCCGAAGATGGTATCTGGACGGGTGGTGAACACGACGATGTCTTCATCGAAGGTTTCGATCCGGAACCGGATTTCGGCCCCCTCACTTCGCCCGATCCAGTTCTTCTGCATGGTCACCACTTTTTCGGGCCAACCCGGCAGACGGTCGCAATGAACGAGCAAATCTTCTGCATCGTCGGTGATGCGGAAAAACCATTGGGAGAGCTTTTTCTGACGAACAACCTCCCCGCAACGCCAACACGCCCCGGCTTCGACCTGTTCGTTCGCCAGAACCGTCTGACAGGTCTCACACCAGTTCACATAGCTCTCTTTGCGGTAGGCCATTCCTTTTTCGTACATTTTCAGAAACAGCCACTGTTCCCAGCGGTAGTACTCCGGCTTGCAGGTGGCGATTTCCCGATCCCAATCATAGGAGAACCCCATCCGTTTCAGCTGGTTCTTCATGTAGTCGATGTTCTCGTAGGTCCAGCGAGCCGGATGGGTATTGTTCGAAATGGCGGCATTTTCGGCAGGCATGCCGAAGGCGTCCCATCCCATGGGATGCAGGACATTGAAGCCTTTCATCCGTTTGTATCGGGCCACCACGTCGCCGATCGTATAGTTGCGCACATGGCCCATATGAATTTTTCCGGATGGATACGGAAACATTTCCAAAAGATAATACTTGGGCTTTTTCGGATCTTCTTTCACGGCGAACAGCCTGGAACGTTCCCAGACTGCCTGCCAATGACTTTCGATGGATTTGGGTTCGTATTTTTCTTTCATGCTTCTTGCCTGTTCAAAACGAGGGTTTGGATCAACTCTGTGGAAGATATGGAAACCAGTCGACCGATTGCATCACCGGGATTTCATGCCGTCGAGCGTTCTATTGCATAGAATCCTCCGAAATTCAAGAAATTGTGGGCTGAATTCGAGAGCCCCCCATAAAAGCCGGCCAAAATATGAAATCCGGCTCTGGACCTTATGGTTGAAAGTCCCGGAAGCGACCTCCACGAAATCAGATACATTATAAAGGCATGCAGAAAATATCGTTCCCTTCTTGAGGGATAGCCCCTTGAAGAAGTTTGTCTACCCACCAGCTCCGTGACATCTCATTGTCAGAGTCGACGTGCTTCAGAAAAAGTTTTTGATCAAACTTCCTGTATCGCTTATCCTAATTCACCTTGGCGCTGTAATCCTCGAGCAAAAAACAACCGTAAATATGGAAGAAGCAGAAGTTAAGCCTTAAGATCAACAGCGAATTCTCCTTATTTTTATTGACGGTTGTAGAAAACAATTTCCCATCATCTTTGAACGATTAACCTGTAACTTACATCATGTCTTCATTTGGTATTGCCGAATACATACGAGCGTTGAAAGGCAGCGAAGCCCTCGGAAGCCAAGTCATCTACGACCGCTTTCTGCCTGCTGCCCCACCCCGTACCCGGCCGCTCAGCCGTCGTCTGGCCGAACCCGTTCGGCGCATCCTCGTAGCATCCGGAATTCCCGCCCTCTATGAGCACCAGGCCGATGCCGTCGATGCCATTCTTGAAGGTCGTCACGTGGTCGTCGCCACTCCTACGGCAAGCGGCAAGACCCTCACCTACCATCTGCCGTTTCTGCATCGACTGGCCGAAGACCCGCAAGCGACATCCCTGTATGTGTTTCCGTTGAAGGCCTTGGCCAATGACCAGCTGCGGGTCCTGACGGAGTGGGCTTCCGAAGACCTCAAGCCGCGGGTGGAAACCTATGACGGCGACACGCCCGCCCCCAAACGCAGGATGATCCGGGAATTCCCGCCCAACATCCTGCTCACCAACCCCGAGATGATCCATCTGTCGCTGCTGCCCTATCACCATCTGTGGAAAACCTTCTTCGAACACCTCCAGTTGATCGTCATCGACGAGGTCCATACCTACCGCGGCATTCTCGGAAGCCACATGGCCT
>CAZJXF010000112.1:0-11084 GCA_964549995.1 uncultured Desulfatirhabdium sp.
TATCTGTATGAAAAACAAGATATTGCATTCCAATAACCCATCGCTGAAGTCTGGCTACATGCCCGACCCTTACGAGCTCGGGCGGCTGAGTTTATCCGATGCAACGAAAAAGGCGTGTCTTCCCCCATGCGACTCGGATGAGACTTTTGGACTTTTTGCGAGACCATCATGCATGATGCTCTCGCAAAAAGTCCATCATATATAGACGGCTTCGAAAAAAGGCCGCAGGCAAGGAGTGCAAATCCCGAGGAGTGAGGCGTACTTAGACGTACGCCGCAACGACGAGGGATGCAGCACGACACAGCATCCGGCCTTTTTGCGAAGCCGTCATGTATAGGAAAACGCATCCAGGATGGAAACGACCCGAGGTTTCTTCTTTTATCTTCTGTCATCGATTCTTCTGCTGTTGAGCGGCGCCTTCGGATACATGGTCATCGAAGGATGGGACTTCATCGATTCCGTCTATATGACCATTATCACCTTGGCTACCATTGGATACGGTGAGGTGCATACGCTGAGCCGGATCGGCAGGATCTATACGATGGGGCTCATCCTGATCGGCGTCGGTTTCGTCGGCTATATGGGGGCTGCAGTCATTCAATTCATGGTGGAAGGGCGCATTCGCGCCGTGCTGGGGAGAAGACGATTGGACCGCAAAATCGAAAGATTGAAGCATCATTTCATTGTCTGTGGTTACGGCAGGATCGGGAAAGTTCTGTGCGCCCACCTGAAGCACGAAGGGGTGCCGCTGGTCGTCATCGAAAAGGACGAATCCCAGCTGCCCATGCTCGAAGAAAGCGATCTCCCCTTCATGGTCGCAGATTCCTCCAACGAATCCGTTCTGACCAAGGCGGGTATCCAGCGTGCCAGAGGGTTGATCGCAGCCCTTGGAACGGATGTGGACAACGTTTTTTTGGTGCTTACGGCAAGACAGCTTCGTCCCGATCTCTACATCATGGCGCGCGGGTCCTATGCCGAAAGCCGATCCAAGCTGAAGGCTGCCGGTGCAACCACTGTGGTTTCGCCCTATGAAATCGGGGCAGTCAGCATGGCCCAACGCATCCTGAGGCCGACCGTCACCAATTTTCTGGATTTCGCTCTGACCTATAAGCGGAAGGACATTCAGATGGAGGAAATTCCCGTGAGTCCCCACAGCAGCTATGTGGATGTGACGCTGAAGGACTCTCGGATCCGTCAGGAGATGAACCTCATCCTCATCGCCATCAAACAGAAAGACGGGACGATGCTGTTCAATCCGTCTTTTGAAACAAGGCTCGAAGCGGGAACGACCGTCATTGCCGTAGGACATCCCGAAAACCTCGCCCGTCTCGGCAAGGCTTTGAACCCTGTCAAGATGGATGCGGATTGAGCATGGGGGCATGATCATGAAACGTTGCGCCGGATGGTGGACAATCTGGATCCTGGCGGGGCTCCTGCTGGGGGCTGCCGTGGCAATGGCCGAATCCCTGCCCAACGATATCGAATGGCAGACGAATACGGCGGATCCTGTATTCGCATCTCCGGAAGCCGTCAAGGGGGGAACCCTGCATCTGGCCTTGCTCTCCTTTCCCATGACGTTCCGGACCGTCGGTCCTGATTCGAACGGCAGTTTTCGAAGCGCCATTCTCGACAACCAGCTCGCCCTGATCGATATCCATCCGAATACCCTGAATGTCGTTCCGCAACTGGCCACCCATTGGGCTTATGGGAAAGACAAAAAAACCATGTACTTCAAGCTTCATCCGAACGCCCGGTGGTCGGATGGGGAACCCGTGACTGCCGACGATTATGTCTTCACCCTCGAATTCATGCGATCCCCCCATATCGTCGCTCCTTGGTACAACGATTATTATACCCAGGAGATCGACCGGGTCATCGTCTATGACGACCATACCATCGCAGTCGTCGCCACCAAACCGGGGCCGGACCTTCACCTGAAGCTTGGGATCAGCCCCACCCCCCGGCATTATTACGGTACCCTCGACAAGGATTTCACGGCCAAATACAATTGGAAGATCGTTCCCAATACCGGCCCATACCAGATCGAGGCGTTTCAAACCGGGAAGATGGTCCGGTTCAAGCGCAAGAAGGACTGGTGGGCGCAGGATCTGCCCTATTTTCGGAACCGGTTCAATGTGGATCGGGTCGTGTTTACCGTCGTTCGAGACTACAACATGCAATGGGAGTATTTCAAGAAGGCCCGCTTCGACGTCTTCAACTTGACCATTCCCAAGTATTGGCACGATCGGACGAAGATCGACATCTTTCAGAACGGTTATGTGAGTCGCTACTGGTTCTACAACGACACGCCGCAGTCGGCCATGGGGCTGTGGCTGAATCAGGATCGGGAAATCTTCCGGGACAGGCGGCTTCGGTATGCCTTTGCCCACGCCATGAATGTCGAAAAGGTGATCCAGGAAGTGCTTCGGGGGGATTATGAACGGCTCGAGCAGGGATTCATGGGCTATGGGCCTTACACCGATCCGACGATCCGGGCCAGACGCTACGATATCGCGGCAGTAGAAGCCCTGATGCGGGATGCGGGCTGGTCGAGAGGTACCGATGGGATCTGGCAGAAGGATGGAAAGCGGTTTTCGGTGGAAGTGACTTACAGCCACGAGGAGCATGCCCCGCGCCTGGTTGTCCTGAAGGAAGAGGCCAAGAAGGCCGGAATTGAACTGAACCTCCAACAGCTCGATCCGGCCGCTGCATTCAAGAAGTTTCTCGAAAAGAACCACGACGTCGCCTGGATGGGGTGGAGCACGTCCCTTCGCCCCCAGTACTGGGAGCATTTTCATTCGGCAAACGCCCACAAACCGCAGACGAACAACATCACGAACACGGACGACCCGGAAATGGACCGGCTGATCGAAGCCTATCGACAATCGCTCGACGAGCAGGAGCGTATGACGCTGTCGAAACAGATCCAGCGAAAGATTCACGAAATCGGCTGCTTCGTTCCGACCTTCATGGTGCCCTATGTGCGGGAGGCCGCCTGGCGGTGGTGGCGGCTTCCAAAACCCATCGGCACCCGGACCTCCGGAAGCCTCTTCGATCCCTTCGGCAGCTCGAGCGGTGGGCTGTTCTGGTTGGATCGGGAACAGTACGAAACCACCCGGGAGGCCATGAAACAGGGGATGAAACTGGAACCTGTCGTGGTGGTCGACAAAACGTACCGGGTGGTTCCTTAAATGCGGCGACGCATTGAACAACAGAATGATGATGAATGCACAGCATTGTCTTACGATGGGTGACGATTCTGTGGCGGCATCGCAAAGCGTCCAAAAGTCTCATCCGAGTCGCATGGGAGGAGACACGCCTTATTTCGTAGCGTTGGAAAAACTCAGCCGCCCGAGCTCGAAAGGGTCGGGCATGTGGTCACTTCAGCTATGGGTCATTGGGATACACGATCTTGTTGCATAAATCGCTGAGACGGAGTATTGCCATCGGAAAGACCTTTCTTCCTATATTGCCGAGCGGATGACAGGGTGGGCATTCATCACACTGAACAAGTGAAAGGGGGGCGCATGTATTGTGCAAGGGGCCAGATGAGTACAGGTATGAATCGATTTCGGCGTTTTCGGGCCTGGAAGGGGGTAATTCTCTTTTGGTTTGTTCTGATGCTTCCGGCGGGGCTTTATGCCTCAGAGCCGGAATTGGCTCCGATGAATCCCGCATTCATTCGATATCAGCAGCAAATGCTTGAGGGACGGTTTCAGCAAAGTCAGACCGCTGAGGGTTTCTCACTTGGATCTATTCCTGCACCTGTCGATTTGTCGCATGTCAACGCAGCAAGGCGGACGTTGTCACAAGCAAACCTTCCTGTTTCGTATGATCTTCGACAAACCGGGAAACTGCCCCCCGTACGGGATCAGGGATCATGTGGCGCATGCTGGACGTTTGCTGCCTACGGCTCCTTGGAATCCTATATGTTGCCAAAGGAAAGCTGGGATTTTTCGGAGCAGGATATGAACCAATCGCACGGCTTCGATCCGCCTCCGTGCGAAGGCGGCAATTCCATCATGGCGACCGCCTATCTCGCTCGATGGAGTGGACCTTTGACCGAAGCCGATGTCCCGTATTCAAAGGCGGCTTATGTCACCCAAAAACACATTCAGAAGGCCGTTTTTATACCGAATTCGCCTTATACCTTTTCGGAAATCAAACAAGCCATCATGAATGGCGGGGCCGTAAAAACGACAATATATATGGAGGATACATCTGCGGCCTATTTCAATACAGCCACCAATGCCTATTACTACTCTGGAAAAGCCAATACCAATCACGATGTCACCATCGTCGGATGGGATGATGCCTACAGCAAGACCAAATTTGCCACCCCGCCGCCAGGTGACGGGGCTTTCATCATCCGGAACAGTTGGGGAACCGGTTTTGGAGATGGCGGATATTTTTACATGTCCTATTATGATACCTATGCGGGAAATAACTGCTGGGCGTTTCACAATGCCGAACCGACCGACAACTACATCGATCTCTATCAATATGATCCCCTGGGATGGGTGATCGATTCCGGCTTCAAAACGACGACGGGATGGGGGGCGAATATTTTCCAGGCCGTTTCCTCCAATCCATTGGCTGCCGTCGCCTTTTATGCAACGGATGCCAATATGCAATATGTTATCCAGGTATATACAGGAGTGGTTTCAGGCCAACCGACTTCAGGGACGCTGGTGTTAAGCCAATCCGGAAGTGTTGCCGAGGTGGGATATCACACGGTCCGATTGGATCAATCGGTTGCCTTGACACAAGGAGAGAGGTTTTCGGTGGTGGTATCGTTTACAACGCCTACTTACAACTACCCGATTCCTGTTGAGATGCCGGTCCAGGGGTATTCTTCCAAGGCCACATCCAATCCTGGGGAAAGTTTTGTCAGCTCCAATGGAACCGCTTGGCAGGATGTGTCCGCTTCGAAGAGCCAGGTTAACGTATGCATCAAGGCCTTTACATCCAAGGCGGAACCGGATTGCATTACGAAATGGGTGTTGAACAATCCGTCAACGGGTAGCATTTCACAGTCGGAACTGAAGGATGTCGACTGTGTTTTCAATGGGATAGAAGCCCTCGTTCCCGAGGCACTCTATCCGCCGACACAAACCGTCGCCGCAGATGTACTGGCCTATCGGTTCTATTCGTCTACGGTCGCCTATCTTGCCGCATGGAAAAGTGGAGATGTCAAGGTCTTCTATCTGGGGCCGTTGTCCAACAATTGTCCCTTGGATCTTGGAACGACATCCACGTTGAAACCGATTGTCTGTACCCAAGGACTTTCAGCGGAATTCTGGCGTTCGTCTGAGGAAACCTACGCACCCTGATGACTGATCCGTCCGTCAGGACGCCCGTCGTAACGTCATTCCCGCTCCCCACAGATGAGGGGAGCGGGTTCGGATTCAATCCAACCCATATCCGAATCTTGGCTGGTGCGTCGGCCAGCAGGGAAACACCCCATTGAGGCATGAATCCCGCCCGGTTTCCGGCAACTGTTTATGCGGCTGTGGCGGGTCAAAGTGGATTACACCATCGCACAATAAGTGAAAAACTCCGCATTCCACATCCCTCCTTTTCACTGCAACCTTCGTTTCGCTCCCTCCTGAGTACATCATTGGGTATCCTCCCTTGACCAATGCAGTTGAATGCTTAAGGTCTGATAGATGACGGCTTCGCCAAAAGGCCGGATGTTGTGTCGTGCTGCATCCTTCGTCGTTGCGGCGTACGTCTAAGTACGCCTCGCAGACGGGATTTGCACTCCTTGCCTGCGGCCTTTTTTCGAAGCCGTCATTGTGTTGGTCTTTTTGCGAGTCCATCAACTATGGATCCCGACGGGCAGGATCTGATGCATATCACCTTCCAGGCGTTTCGGGTGAGACTGCACGACCTTTTTACGAGCTTATCCAAATAATTTCGGTTGACTTTCCTTTCTGACCAACATAAATATACCAAATTTTTCGATTGTGGGCTCTATCCGGAAAGGGTGGCAGCTGTCCATGGTTATCCCCAAGGAGAAGGTTGCACAAATCCGCCAGTCTGTGGATATTGTTGATCTCATATCCGAATCGGTCTTGCTCCGGAAGACAGGCAAATCATTCATCGGGCTTTGTCCGTTTCACGCCGAAAAAACTCCCTCGTTTACCGTTTCTCCCGACAAACAAATCTACCATTGCTTTGGCTGCGGTGAAGGCGGCGATGCTATCGCTTTCGTGATGAAACATGAGGGATTATCGTTTGCGGAAGCCGTTCGCATGCTGGCTGGAAGATGCGGCATCGATATCGAGCCGAAGGCGGGGCGCAACCGTCAGGGGACCGACCTACGGGATGCCATCCTGGAGGTGAACCGGATGGCTGCGGAGTATTATGCGGAAATCCTTCGAAGAGAGGAAAGCGCTTCCGTTGTCAGGCAATATATCGAACAGCGAAGAATTTCCTGGAAAACGGTCGAGACCTTTCAGCTGGGGTACGCCCCTGCTCGGTGGGATGCCCTCGTCACTCAATTGCGAAGACGCGGCATCGATGCTGCAATTGCCGAAAAGGCCGGGTTGATTGTCCGCAGGGATCAAAAGCCGGGGTATTATGACCGGTTTCGTAACCGATTGATGTTCCCTATCCGCGATGCTCACCGTCAGGTGATCGCCCTGGGCGGGCGGGTGCTGGACGACAGCAAGCCGAAATATCTCAATTCTCCCGAATCGCCGATCTACCAGAAATCCCGTCATCTGTACGGCATCGACAAAGCGCGAAACGCTTGCCGAAGAGCTGGTCAGGTTTTCGTCACCGAGGGATATCTGGATTTGATCGCCATGCATGTGCATGGTTTCGAAAATGCCGTAGCGACTCTGGGAACGGCCATGACCGTAGAGCATATCCGGTTGCTTAAGGGTATGGCCGAACGAATCGTTCTGATGTTCGATTCGGATGAAGCCGGTTTGAAGGCTGCCCTGCGCTGCATTGAGCTGTTCAAGACCGAAAAGCGGCTCGATGACATCCGCATTCTGGTGCTGCCTCAAGGTCACGATCCGGATTCCTTCCTGCGCACATTCGGGGCGGATGCCATGGCCGAGCACATGAAGGGATCGCTCAGTGTGTTTTCCTTTCTGATCGAGTCTGCCGTTCGGCAGCACGGATTGGATTCGAGCGGAAAGATCCGGGTGATCGAGTCCCTCATCGGACCCATTGCAGCCATCGAGGCCTTTGACAGCCTGAATCGTTTTGCGGCTATACGGGAACTTGCCGAAAGAACGGGAATCTCGGAAACAGCGATTCAAGAACGCATCCGTCAGGCAAACGTCCAGATAGGGGCGAAGCAGCGTCCCTCACCGGCGGCTGCTCCATCTGAAATCAACCGGCTGGAGCGATCCTTGGTGATGATGCTGTTGCATTTTCCCAAATCGATTCCCACCTTCAAGGGCAGTCCCTGGTGGGGGAACCTGGAAGATCCGATGCTGAATCACCTGGCGATTCGGATTTCCAAGCACTATGACAATGGTACGGCCTCCAAACCGATCGGTGAGGTGGTAGTCGCCTTGATCGAAGAAGCCGATACACCGGAAGAAACGAGCCTCATCACCGAATTGTCGATGAACACCGACACATGGAACGAGGCGGCGTGCAGGAGGCTTCTGGCGCAGTATACGCTGCGCAGAAGGCACGAAATGCATGCCGTCTGGAAACAAAAGATTCGATTTGCAGAACAAACACAGGACACCGAGGCCCTTCAGAAATTGATGGAAGATGCACAGTCCGCCTTTAGAGCCACAGGAGGGATGGATCCATGACCAAAGCATCCAGCGGCAAGCGAAAACCGGAAAACAAGCCCACCGGCAAGGCGCTCAAGGACTTGTTTGCCAAAGGAAGAGAAACGGGTTCCGTTACATATGACGAGATCAACCGGGCCCTTCCGGATTCCATCTTATCGCACGATCAATTGGATGAAACCCTGATGATGTTCGAAAACCGAAAGATCAATATTCTCGAAGACAAGTCCCGAAGCGATTCCGATGACATGGGTTCCGTACCATCGGAGCCCAAGGATTCAGGGGTTGCGGATTTCGGTTCCGTCACCGATCCGGTGAAGATGTACCTGCGTGAAATGGGCATGGTCACCCTGCTCAGCAGGGAAGGGGAAGTGGAGATCGCCAAACAGATCGAGGAGGGGGAGCAGGAGGTTTTGAAGGCGCTTCTCCAGACCTTGACGGCGGTCGACAGCATCCTGATGCTGGGAGGCTACATTCAGGAAGGGGTTCTTCGGCCGAAATACGTTCTCAAGGATATCGACGAAGGGGATACCTATGTCGACGAAGTGGTGCAGACGGAAAAATTCCTGAACACCATCGCCCAAATCCGCATCATTCACGGGGAAAACACAGAATACAGACAGGCCATCGCCAAGGGCGGGATTCCGGCACCGGAGGTGCAGGCGCTCAAGCGCCGGATCGCTCGTCGCAATATCAAGATTTTCGAACTGCTCAAGGAATGGCGGCTCGAAACCAATGTCGTCGATAAGATCGAGAAGGCCATCCGGGATCAGATCGACTGGCTGGAGACCATGCATCGCATGGTTGCCGCCGTTGCCGGTGCTCTTCGTGTGAGTGTGCCCCAGCTGCTCGAATGGCTTTCGGATCCCGAGCTCTCGCGGTCGGAACTCGGCCGGCGTTCATCCCTTTCCCCTGTCGAAAGTGACCGGTTGTATGAGGAAGTCCAGCGTATGGTGGAGGGCATTCGGGAGAAGGAGCAGGCCATCCATGCAACGGCACCGCAGCTCAAACACATCATGGCCGAAGTGGACGAAGGTCGGCACAAGGCCAAGGAAGCCAAAAGCGAGCTGACCAAGGCGAATCTGCGGCTGGTGGTCAGCATCGCCAAAAAATACACCAATCGAGGGCTTCAGTTCTTGGATTTGATCCAGGAAGGCAACATCGGGTTGATGAAGGCTGTCGACAAATTCGAATACCGTCGGGGCTACAAATTCAGCACTTACGCGACCTGGTGGATTCGGCAGGCCATCACCCGCGCCATTGCGGATCAGGCCCGAACGATTCGCATCCCTGTTCACATGATCGAAACCATCAACAAGCTCATTCGGACTTCCCGCTACCTCGTGCAGGAGTTGGGTCGGGAGCCCAGGCCGGAGGAAATCGCCGAAAAGATGGAAATCCCGCTCGACAAGGTGCGCAAGGTGCTCAAGATCGCCCGAGAGCCCATTTCCCTTGAAACGCCGATCGGGGAGGAGGAAGACAGCCATCTTGGAGATTTCATCGAAGACAAGAAATTCATGCTGCCTTCCGATGCGGCTGTCAGCATGAACCTGGCGGAGCAGACCCGAAAGGTGTTGGCAACCCTGACCCCACGGGAAGAAAAAGTCCTGCGCATGCGTTTCGGTATCGGCGAAAAGGCCGACCATACCCTCGAGGAAGTCGGACAGGACTTTGCCGTGACCCGGGAGCGGATTCGACAGATCGAAGCCAAGGCCCTGCGCAAATTGCGGCATCCGACGCGCAGCAAACGTCTGAAGAGTTTTATCGAGTCTTGACGACCCACCGGGGGGGCCATCGGGGGGCGGCTTGACAAAGCCCCCCCATGCGGGTAGACTTCCACCAGACGATATGCGAATTGGAACACCGCCGGACGCTGTAACCATGCACGGGAAAACCCCGAGCCGATTGTACCCAACGATTTTCTGCGGGCCCATAGCTCAGCTGGAAGAGCCACCGGCTCATAACCGGTCGGTCCCTGGTTCGAACCCAGGTGGGCCCATCCCGCTATCCGAAGACAAGGCGTGGATCATCTCCACGCCTTCTTTTATTCCCGTGTCGGCACCAATGACGCCGACAGCCGATATGGCCGCTTGACATGACCACAGTCGCAGACATTTTGGCCGTTCTTCATCGAATGGCGCCGCCGGAACTTGCCGAATCCTGGGATTCGGTCGGGTTGCAGATCGGGGATCCGGCGGCCGAGGTCCAACAGATTCTGGTGGCTCTCGACCCACTCGAAACGGTCATTGCCGAAGCCTGTTCCAGAAATGCCGATCTGCTCGTCACCCACCACCCACTGCTCTTCAAACCCGCTTCCGTCATCGATTTTTCCACCCCATTGGGTCGCATCCTCCGTCAAACAGCCATTCATCGGCTCGCCGTCTGCTGTGCCCACACGAATCTGGATAAGGCCCTTGGGGGAACCAACGATGTCCTGGCCCGGGTGATCGGGCTCGAACATCTCCAGGTGATGGTGGATCCCGTGATGGAAGAGCGGTTCAAGGTGGTGGTGTTCGTTCCCGAAACCCACGAAACCGCCTTTCTGGATGCCGTGCTTTCAAGCGATGCCGGGGGACGGATCGGTGCCTATCGGGGGTGTTCCTTCCGGATCCGGGGCAAGGGGACTTTCGAACCTCGCGATTCGGCCCGACCTTTCGTGGGGACGATCGGGCGGCGGAACGAAGTCGAGGAAGTGCGTATCGAGATCGTCGTGGATGCGACGCACCTTGCCGACCTTGTATCGGTCATGCGGTCCCATCATCCTTATGAAACGATGGCCTATGACGTCTATCCGCTTCGGGTTGAGCCGACCGGAGCCGGTATGGGCCGGGTCGGTCGGTTGCCGATCGAAATGCCGCTCGAAGCGTTTGCGCGTCTTCTTCGGGACCGGATGCACTTACAGGGGCTTCAGGTTGTCGGTGATCCGAACATGCCGGTCCGCCGGGTTGCCGTTTGCACAGGAAGTGGATCGAGCCTGGTACGGCGTTTTTTGCGATCGGACGCCGATGTCTTCGTCAGCGGCGACTTGCATTACCACGATGCTCGGGATGCCGAGCAGGCGGGAAAGGGCCTCATCGACATCGGACATTTCGCATCCGAACACGTGATCGTTTCGGATTTGGCTCAGCGCCTCGGCGACGCGTTGGCCGATCGGGGCGTTCGGGTGGAAGCCTGCACGATCGAAAAAGACCCCTTCCGATGGATGGGCGTTGAACCGACGTAAACCGAAACCATGCATGATGGGCTCGCAAAAAGTCAGTGAGTCTCCAGCGAGCCGCATGGGAGCGGGCACACCTTTTTCGCTGCATCGGAAAAACT
>CAZJXF010000113.1:0-11013 GCA_964549995.1 uncultured Desulfatirhabdium sp.
TATTACATACTGTAATTTCAGTTAGTTAAAAATCGACTTTTTGCGAGACCATCAAGCATGATGGTCTCGCAAAAAGTCCAATATATGGACGACTTCGAAAAAAGGCCGCAGGCAAGGAGTGCAAATCCCGAGGAGTGAGGCGTACTTAGACGTACGCCGCAACGACGAGGGATGCAGCACGACACAGCATCCGGCCTTTTTGCGAAGTCGTCAAGCATAAAAGGACCGACTCGGGATTTGATCTTTCTAAGTGCCTGCTGTAGATAGACGGCAGGAAGGAGTACACCCCATGAAAATCGACATTCGCATCCCTTCTGTTGGAGAATCGGTTCGTGAAGCGGTGCTGGCCCAGTGGATGAAGGCCTCCGGGGATCGGGTCCGCAAAGGGGAAACCATCCTCGTCATCGAAACCGACAAGGTCACCCTCGAAATTGCGGCCGAAGCCGACGGCGTGTTGTCCATTTTGGTGGAGGTGGGGCAGACGGTTCCGATCGGGGCAGTGGTCGGCTCCATTGATACGGATGCCGTCGAGCCGGTTTCGGAGGATCGAAAAGGGGCCTCATCTCCGGAACCTACCACGGGCGATCGTGCCGCTGCGGAACCTGCATCAGGCTCTTCTCAATCAACGCCCATCACTCTAATTTCGAGTATCCGCCGATTGCTCGAAGAAAACGACATCGATCCCGCCCTCATTGCCGCAAGCGGCCCTGCCGGACGCATTACCAAAGCGGATGTCCTGCTCTATCTGGACGAGCATCCCCAGCAGAGGAAGCTGCAGCTGCAACCCTCCCAGCCGCAGTCCATACAGCAGCCCGCTTTGCAGCCTTCGGCCCCTGTGCCTCGGTCCTCTCCACAACTTCCTGCATCAGAACCGGTGCCGGCGGATGTGGTCCGAAAACCCATGAGTCCCATCCGTAAGCGCATTGCCGAACGGCTTCTCGAAGCCAAGCGCAACACGGCCATGCTCACCACCTTCAACGAAATCGACATGAGCCGGGTGATGGCGCTGCGTGCCGAACACCGGGAAACCTTCCAGAAGCGACACGGAGTCGCGTTGGGGATGATGAGCTTTTTCGTCAAGGCATGCGTCGTTGCGCTGAAGGAAATCCCCGAGCTCAACGCATCGATCGAAGGGGTGGATATCGTCTATCATCGGGCCTGCCATATCGGAGTGGCCGTTGGAACCGATCGGGGGCTGGTGGTGCCTGTCATCCGAAACGCCGAGGCGCTTTCGTTCGCTGCCATTGAACAGGCCATCGTCGATTTCGTGAAGGCCATCCAGGAGAACCGCCTCGAATTGTCGGCACTGGAGGGGGGCACCTTTACGATCACCAATGGGGGTGTTTTCGGCTCCCTGATGAGTACCCCCATCCTGAATCCGCCGCAGAGCGGCATTCTCGGAATGCATAAAATCGAAAAGCGGCCCGTCGCCATCGACGATGCCGTAGTGATCCGACCCATGATGTATGTCGCACTGAGTTATGATCACCGGATCGTGGACGGAAAAGGAGCCGTGACGTTCTTAAAACGCGTGAAGGAATGTGTCGAGCAGCCTGAGCGCATGTTCCTGGAGGTATGAACATGGCGGAAACATTCGATCTGACCATCGTCGGCGGCGGACCCGCCGGATACACCGCTGCCGTTCGGGCAGCGCGGTTCGGTATGAAGACCGCCTGTATCGATCGCTCTGCCCAGTTGGGCGGTGTGTGTCTCAATGTCGGCTGCATCCCGAGTAAGGCCTTGCTCGATTCCAGCGAAGTCTACGAGCTTGCCGTCTCCAAAATGAAGGCTCATGGTGTGATCACCGATGGGGTTCGGCTCGATCTTCCGACGCTCATGCACCGAAAGGATGCTGTGGTTCGGGAATTGACCGGGCAGGTGCGGCGGCTTCTCGAAACGAACCGGGTGACCATCCTGACCGGAGAAGCTCGGCTGATCGGACCGAACAGCGTCGAGATCCGAAGCGAAGCGGAAACGAAGCGGATCGACACCCGATATGTCCTGATCGCAACCGGCAGCAGGCCGGTCGAGTTGCCGATGCTTCCGTTCAATGGCACCACGGTCGTGGATTCCACCGGGGCGATTTCCTTTTCGGAGGTGCCCAAGCGGCTCGCTGTCATCGGCGGAGGCGCGATCGGACTGGAGCTGGGGTCTGTGTGGCTGCGTCTTGGGGCCGAGGTCACGGTGATCGAGCTGATGCCGCAGATCGTTCCGAACATGGACGGCCAGATTGCGAGAACGCTCAAACGGATTCTTGGAAAGCAGGGCATGGGTTTTCTCACCAACACGAAGCTGACAGCCGCATCGATTCGGGATGGGGAAGTGGAACTTCAGCTCGAGGAAGACGGAAAACCGAAGACGCTTGTCGTGGACAAGGTGTTGGTGGGGGTGGGTCGAACGCCCAATGTCGAAGGGATCGGTCTGTCGGAGCTCGGCATCGCTGTGGATGCTGCAACCAAACGGATTGTCGTGGATGCCCATTTTCAGACGACGGTTTCCGGCATCTATGCTGCGGGCGATGTTGTTGCAGGGCCCATGCTCGCTCACAAGGCCATGGCTGAAGGAGCGGCTGCCGTCGAGGCTATGACCGGGCTGGAACCGGATCTGGATCACAGCCTCATTCCATCGGTGGTGTACACCCGTCCGGAAGTGGCATCCGTTGGGTACACCGAAGAATGGCTCAAGGAAAGAGGCAGTTCCTATATGACGGGCGCCTTCCCATACGGCGGCAATGGTCGGGCCTGGTGTGCCGGGGAGACCGAAGGCATTGTCAAAGTCATCGCCCATGCTGTTTCCGGCCGAATTTTGGGAGTGCACATCTTGGGGCCTCGGGTATCGGACATCATCATGGAAGGTGTTCTGGCCATTCGTTCAGGTATGACGGCCCAGGAACTGCTGTCGACCGTTCATGCCCATCCGACGTTTTCAGAGGCTGTTATGGAAGCTGCCGGCCTTGCAGTCCAGGCAGGAAAGGCAAAACCGAAACCCAAATGAACAGGAGGCAGTCGTATGGAAAGACAGGACATCATCGCCATTGCAGAAGGTCTTCGGTTGATCGAACGGGGAGTCGAAAAGATCCAGGGGGTCATGCGGGACAAAAAAATCAAGTCGCTCAAGGACGTCGCTGCCGAGCTCATCCCCTTCTTCAAAGAGGATGACCACCAGCTGACCGAGGAAATCATTCACCATCTCGACAAGAAATAACGCAACGGGGAGGGGAATGTCATGGAAGTGAATCCCCTCATGCCCAAGCCCGCAAGAAACCATAGATGGAGATGACGTGACTTCCGACAGTACCATCTGCCTTGAATCGGATGCATTGCTTGGCAGCCCAATGGACTGCCAACCGTCTTGGTTTGCGGGACGATGTCACAAGGTGATGGCACGTTCATGCTGTTTGTCGAACTTCTGCGGATGATGTACATTCATCGGTACAACCGGACACGGACAGATGGTTGATCCATTCTTTTTTCTTGACAACATTGCTCGGTCACTTCTATCGTGAGCCAGCAAATGGGAATGGATACCATTCTGATATCCATGAATTTCAGAAGTCGGATCGTCTCTGAAAAGAGAACCTGCAAGAAAGGAAATACCCAATGACCCAAATCACGACCAAACAAACCTGCAAATGTGAAAAATGCGGGAATGAAGCGGAAATGTCCATTACATGCACTCTTCCGGAAACCGCTGCAGAATCCTCCGGATCCGGAGCTTCATCTGCTCCGAAAAAGCCTCTGAAGCTGAAGGGGACAGCCGTATGCTCCCATTGCGGGAGCGAGGCCGACATGTGGATCGACTACGACCAACCCTGACAGGAAGGCAAGGCGATGGAAAGTTGTCAGATACCGGTCAATATCGGACTTAGAGGGGTCAAGATCGCAACCACACGGATCAGTGATGTGGATGGCGGGCGGGGCCGGCTCGTTTACAGGGGATATCGGATCGAAGACCTGGCTGCCCATGTCGGATTCGAAGAAACGGCCTATCTGCTGTTGAAGGAGAAATTACCCAATGCAACGGAGCTCGATGCCTTCCGAAGGGAATTGGCTGATGTAAGAGCGATTCCGACATCGCTTATCGAAGCGTTGCAATCCCAGCCGGAGACATCCAAACCCATGGACATTCTGCAGGCTGCCATCGCTCTTCTGGCCAACGTCGATCCGGACATTCATGCAGGTACCCGGGAGGCTGCCGATCGAATGGCCGTCCGATTGATCAGCCGGACGGCAACCGTTGTGGCAGCCTGGGATCGCATCCGAAACGGACTTTCTCCGGTGGAACCGAACCCGGAACTCAGCCACGCAGCCAATTTCCTGTATATGTTGAGCGGCAGCGTTCCGGATGAGGAAACAGCTCGGTTTTTCGATACCTGCCTGGTGCTGCATGCCGAACACTCGTTCAATGCATCGACATTTGCCGCCCGGGAAGTCGCCTCTACCCGGGCACATATGTATGCAGCCGTGTCTGCGGCCGTTGGATCGCTGTCCGGAGATCTTCACGGTGGAGCCAACGTGCGCGTGATGGAAATGCTGCAAAAAATCGGGTCCATCGATCGGGTCGCCGAATACGTGCGCTCCGAGCTCGATGCGGGTAACAAGATCATGGGTTTGGGGCATGCCGTGTATGCGGTGGATGACCCGAGAGCGAAGATCCTGGAGCCGATGTCCCGCATTCTGGGAGAGAAGCGGCATTTGTTGAAATGGTATGAATTGTCGAAAGCCGTGGAGCGGGTCAGTCGGGAAGAATTTCTGAAACGAAAAGGCATCGAGCTTCCCGTAAATGTCGATTTTTATAGCGCATCGGTTTATCATGCCATGGGAATTCCGACCGATCTTTTCACGCCGGTGTTCGCCGTTTCCCGCGTGGCCGGATGGACGGCGCATGTGATCGAAGAACAATTCGCCGGCGCTTCACCGAAGCCGGTGCTCTACCGTCCCGAATCCGAATACGTGGGCGATTATTGCGGACCCGATGTCTGTGAAATCACCCCTCTTGGCGCAAGGTAACAGGTGCGAACGTGGCAAATGACGCTTTTTTGCGGATGACCAACCAACGACGGATCATCCTCCGAGAACTTCGAAAGGTGAACACCCATCCGAGTGCGGATGAAGTCTACGACATGGTTCGGCAATACTTACCGCGAATCAGTCTGGGCACGGTATACCGGAATCTCGAGATGCTTTCTCAGATCGGGGAGATTCAGAAGATCGAGGTTGGGGGGTCCGTGAAGCGCTTCGATGGCAATACGAAGCCGCATTACCACGTTCGATGTATGGCCTGCGATCGGATCGAAGACGTTCCCGAATCGATCCGTTTCGATTTTGGCGACCAGATCGACAACACCATGCACTACAAGATTATGGAGCACCGATTGGAGTTCATCGGTTTGTGCCCGACTTGTGCAGCCCGGCAGGCCGATCGAATGATGGCCAACATCGATCGGCAAATGGGGAAACGGCCTATGGCCGGCATGTAAACCCACCGGAATGTCGTGGATGGGAGAGGCGTACCCGCTCCCATGCTCAGGCCCGTCAAGAACCATAGCCTGGGATGAAGCGACTTTTTGCGAGTCTGTCATTTCTGATACCCGATCCGGAAGATATCCTGAAGCCTTCGTAGCAACGGTCTGTGGATACTCACTTTCAGATAGAGATGACCGGCCTGTCCTGTCGACGGATCGATCTTTCCCATTCCTGCCAGACGAATCCGCTGCCCTTCTCGAATGCCTGGCGGAATGTGAACGACGAGTTTTTTCTGCAGCGTCTTGTTTTCGTATGCGTACGGACCGCCTTTGCGGGCGAGTTCCTCGGATAGAACGATTCGGTCTTCGATATCGATATCTCGTGCCGATTTCCCCGAAAAGGCTTTCCCGAGAAGGTTTCGTGCAATATTTCCAAGCCCGGATGCCAGCATGGCAGGCGCCCGAAACGGAATGCCCGGGAAAAATCCGGTGAAGACGAACCCTTTAACGAACATTCCCGGCTTTCTGAATTCAAACTGCCGGTAATTCGGCCCATAGCACTGCTTGAAGATCTCGTCGAATCCTCGAATCCCAAAAGCCCGCGCCATTTCTTCGAACACCTGCTGAATGTCCGATCCTCTGAAAATATCCTGTTCTGAATAGGTATTCCGGAATCGATGGGTCGCTTCGTTTCCGTATTGTTGTTTGAGGGCGTCGTATTCGCTCCGCTTCTTCGGGTCTGAAAGGACGGCATACGCCTCGTTGATGGCTTTCATGCGCTCCTGACCATCGGCATCTTTACACCGGTCAGGATGATACCGAAAGGCGAGCTCGCGATAGGCCCGTTTGATTTCCTGAGGGGTTGCCTGGGGGCTGATGCCGAGAATACCGTAGTAATCGATGGATTCCATGGTCTATATCCTGTTGGAAGAGGGGAGTGCCGGAAAAGGAAAAGCGACTCCGTAAAAAAGCGATATCGCAATCAGTCGGGTGTAACCTTCGGCTCTACACTTCGATACATCCAAAGACTATCAGATCGTGTTATATAGCGCAATCCGCTTGTCCTGCATTGCCGCCCGTTCGACAAGGAGAAGAAGAACATGAAGGACCCGATCCAAACCTATCACTGGGAAACGGCCTATGACCCGTTGGAGATGAAGGGACATCGACTCGACTGGTCCAACCAGCCTTCCGTGTACAAGCACGCGGAAGGATTCCCGTCGGTGCAGCTACCGGATGTTCTGCATGCTGTCGGATCCGATGGTTCGATGATCGAAACGAAAACCCCGAGTGCCCGATCGATTCAGGAACTCTCTTTGGTGGATCTGGCCCGGATGATGCGTTATGGCTATGGGATCACGGCCAGACGCTCGTATCCGGCTGGCGTATATGAATACCGAAGTGTCCCTTCTGCAGGAGCGCTGTATCCCTGCGAGCTCTATGCAGCCAGTCGCGGTGTCGAAGGTTTGAGCGATGGGCTGTATCACTACGAGATCTCTGCCGGGAAATTGGTTCGAATGCGTGACGGCGTGCATACCCTGCCGCCGGGGTGTTCTGCGTTCCTGATGGCGGCTCATCCCTCGGTGACATTCTATGTGACTGCCATTTTTTATCGCAGTGTCTGGAAATACCGGGACAGAGCCTATCGATACCATCTGCTGGACAGCGGCCATCTGGTGGAATCGCTTGTCATTGTCATTCGGGCTTTGGGGTATGAGGCTGCAGTCAGCTATGATTTCGATGATGAACAAACGAATGCGCTTCTGGGGGTCGACCCATCCAGGGAGGCTTGTCTTGCGGTCGTTGCCGTCAAGGGTAGAAGCGATCACCTCTCGATGGATCCACCGCTTCATTGGGACTCCATTCCGGAGGCGATCCGAGCCTGTCGGGTAGCTGCACGGGAAAACATTCCGGAAGCCATCCAAGTCATTCACGCGGCTTCGAGTCAACGACATCAACCCGAAGACGAAGGCCGGGTACAATCCATCTGGGAAATGTTCGATGATGGAGAGCATCGAATTCCGATTCGGGTATTGGCGGATCCACAACGGCTCTCCTGGGAACAGGCGGTCTTGTCTCGAAGATCCAGCCGAAACTTCGTTTCTAAGCCGATTCCGGAAACTGCGCTTTCCTATCTGCTTCGAAGCCTCGTCACCTTTACAGAAGACCATTGCCGGCCGCATCGCTTTGTTTCCTCGGGTGTCTTAATCGCCGGTTGTGAAGGGGTCGAAAACGGTCAGTACGGGTTCGATCCGGAGGAGCTGAGCTTAATACCGATCCAGCAGGGCAATCTGACGGAGCCAATGGCAGATATTGCCTTGCAGCAGCGATGGCTTGCCTTTGCCGGACTCCATATCATCTTCGTTGCGTCTCTGCAGGAGCTGCATGCGATGTGGGGACCACGCGGATACCGCTATGCCATGCTGTCTGCAGGGCGCCTGGCGCATCGGGTATATATTGCAGCGACAGCCATTGGTTTGGGATGCTGCGGGATCGGCGCTTTCTTTGACTGGCGTGCCGCAGCCTTTCTGCGGCTGCCGCCCCAGTGCGCCCTGTTGTATTTCGTCGGTGTCGGTCCAACGCGGGGACGGGAGTAAAGTGACTTTTTGCAAGACCATCATGCCCACCAAGAGGCTTCTTTCCAGTAACGGAGCGTCATGATCAATCCACAACTGCTTGGGGAAGACATTCAACGTAGGAGAGCGTTCCTTCGTCAACTCCTGCAGCGATGCATAGAACTTGCAGAATCCCTTTCCGACAGCGACAGCCTGCTGCTGTTTCGTCAGCGGATGGACCTTCTGGAAACGGCAGCCATGTTCGTTGTGGTCGGTGAGGTCAAATCCGGAAAGAGCAGTTTCATCAACGCCCTGCTGGGGGAAAAGGTCTGTGAAGTCGCAGCCGATCCCTGTACGGCCAATATTCAGGAACTCGTTTACGGAACCGAATACCGGAAAACCGCCCTGGGAAACCATTGGGAACGCGTTCATCTGCCGAAAGATGTGTTGCGGGACATCACCATCGTCGATACACCGGGGACCAATTCCATCATTCGGGAACATCAGGCGATTACCGAGCGCTATCTGCCTCAGAGCGACGTGGTGATTTTCGTGTTTCCGGCCAGAAATCCCTATACGCACACGGCTTGGGAACTCTTGAGCCTCGTTCGCAGTGAATGGCACCGTAAGACGGTGTTTGTGCTGCAGCAGGCCGATCTGGTCACCCAGAGCGAACTGGCTCTTCACCGGGAGCGTGTGGTGCAATACGCCCGTCAGCGGCATGTGCAGGAGCCGATCGTTTTTGCCGTGTCCGCAAAACGCGAAATGGAAGGGGCTGCAGACAGCGGTTTTGCCGAATTTCGGGGATTTCTTCGCAAGACGGTCGAAAGCGGCGAGGTGTGGCGAATCAAGCGGCAGGGCACGATCGGTGTCGTTCGGCATGTGATGCAACGCATGCGCAACCGGGTTGAAGAAGAAAGAAAGGCGATGTTGTCGGATCGTGATTTCTTTGTGGAGCTTCTGTGCCGGGTGGCTTCCCGCCGGGAAAAGGGGGCGGCGTTTCGGCAGATGGTCGTGGAACGTCTGTCCATTGTTTATGATCGTCTCAGCCGTCGGTTGGAACAAGAGATCGTCGAAGCTCTCGAAGTGGGCAGCCTGTTGCGTCGAAGCCTCCCTTTTTCCAGAGAACGCGGTTTTCGGGCATGGATGGGTGATGTTCAAAAGCGGTTCGAAGAGGATCTCCGGCGGGAAATCGAAGCCGAGTCTTTGCACGTGGCCCAGGAAATCATCGAAGAAATGGGTGCGATGTTTCAGGATATGGTGGAGGCGATCGCCCGTCGTCAGAAAACCGATCTCCACCTGTTCGATTCGTTGCGCTCCGATCGGATGGGGATTTTGGAACGCTTGCGCGATCAGTTGGAACGTCTGAATACGGTGGATGCCGTAGGTGCGCATTTGGTAGCCGGTTCCGATATCGGCACGTTAACCCTGGCGGGAGGAGGACTGGCCGTTATGGGAGCCGTGGTTCTCGTGTCGACGCATATGATCGCCTTCGATGTCACCGGAGGTGTTTTGGCTTCCCTTGGGACATTGATGATGGTTCTGACGATGGGATGGAAGCGGGGGGCGATCGTTCGGGAAATTCGAGGACGGCTCGAACGGGGCCGTGTCGAATTTCGGGATCGTCTCGATGGAGAAATCGTCCAGATGTTGGACAGACTTTTTCTGGAGGTCGAGCATCGCCTGAAGGAGCCGCTCCATCAGGTGGAAACGAGCCTTCAGCGCATGGCTTCATGGATCGAAGAAACCGCAGCCATCGAGAAGGAGGCGGAGAAGGCGATGTGAGGGCATTGATATTCGCCAATACGGGCGGCGTTTATCGGGTTGCGGCGATATATTCCCGAATGGCTTGGTGCAACCGTTGAGAGGTTGTTTCGGGAATGTCGATGGATGAATCGTGGATAGATCGGCACAGGGCAACCGTTTGGCGAAGGGTCGCCAGACAGATGCGGCAGGCAGGGCAGTCCTTCAAGTGTTGTTCGATCACGCGGGAAGCGGCTGCGTCGATCTCCCGATCGATGTATTCCGACAAATGCCGAAACAGCTCCAGGCATTCCGCTGAGGGGTGTTCATGGACTGGCGAAGATGTGCTTTCGGAGAGCTCAGTTTCCATGTGAAAAGTAATCCTGCAAGCGTTTTCTCAGCTGCAATCGGGCTCGGTGCAACCTCACCTTGATGTTGGCTTCCGAAAGCCCCAAAATTTGTGCGGCTTCCTGCGTGCTGAAGCCTTCGATGTCCCGAAGAACCAAAACGACACGCAAGGTTTCCGGCAATTCATGAATGGCTGCCTGAAGGACGTCGTTCAGTTCGCTGTTGAGAAGCCGATCGATGGGAAGGGATGCCCATTGCGGTGCCTCCGAAGGCAATTCACCGGATGCCTCGGATACCATTTCCTCCAGAGATAGGGGGTCGTCCGGTGAAAATTTGGACTTACGCTTGATCTTGAGGCAGGTGCTGGCTGCAATCCGATAAAGCCAGTTCTTGAACTGAGCCTCGAAGCGGAAGTCCTTCAAGTAGCGGAAGACATTCAAAAAGGTGTTCTGCACCATGTCCTCCGCATCCAGCGGATGCTTGCACATTCTTCTGCCGAAATTGTAGAGCTGGCTTTCGTAGCGGCGAACCAGTTCCTCAAACCGACCGATATCGCCGCCGTTGATCGCTCGAATTAGGGCTTCATCGTCGTCATTTCGTTTCTTCGGTCTTTCCGGGTTTTGCATGAATCCTTTTGTCTGTCACCTGACAGCTGTCTTTCAGTCAGGTGGGAATGCCGAGTCTGGGCAGGATATGGGCCTGAAGCAAATACCATACCCCGACGATGGCGATCATGATGAGAATTTCCTGCATGGTGTTTTCCTTTCCTGAATGGGCAGGAAAAATGGAGGCTCCCCCACGGGTTGCGGTCAATACATCCATCAAAGCATGATGGCCTCGCAAAAAGTCCGATGCTCTTGTTTAACCCGCAGGAGAGCGGGTGCATTTTGCTTGCGCAGCGGA
>CAZJXF010000114.1:0-10973 GCA_964549995.1 uncultured Desulfatirhabdium sp.
CAAACACGTTTCCGCTGCTTCGCAAAACACCACCCGCCCTCCTGCTGGAAGCCCAGCATTGGAAGGAAATCGGTCAGAGGCGACTTTGTGCGAGTCCATCAAGAATTGGGGGTTGTTGCGCGATGTCGCAGCACCCGCTTCTCGAACAGCGGCATGGGGTCGACCAAGTGTTTCTTGAACCAGGTCGGCCAGTCTTCTTCTCCCATGCCGTAGGCGGCCAACTCGACGATGGAAAACACCGGAAGCCGGTCCTTTTCGGTGCTTCGCAGCTCGAGGTTCAATTGACACATGGCGCATGCCGTAACGATGCATTCGGCACCCGCCTGCCGTGCGTTTTGGAGAATGTCCGCCACCATGGGAGAAACGATATCCGGACGGGCCACGGACAGAAACGATCCGCAGCACTTCGCTTCGTACCCCCAGGAACAGGAAATTGCACCCAACCGCTGCATGACGGCCTCCATGGTGCCGTGCAGTCGGGGGTACCGCTTGAGCTCGGGAGGAGAAGCCAGAAGACAGCCGTAGTAGGCTACATACCGAAGCCCCTCGAGCGATTTGCAGACGATGTCCCGGTAGGCGGGCTCGGCCATACGCTGCGGCAGAATATCCGACAGGTGATGAATGGCCATCTCCCGATGCAAGCGGCCTCCCAGAAGGTTTTCGTTCACCCGGCGGGAGACCGGATCCTGCAACAACCGTAGGTGGGCCGACCGCAGACGGTTCAAGCACCCGGCGCACATGACCATCATGCCCTCGGCCATGTCTTGTGCCTGAAACAGATTTCTACCCGCCAGGGAAATGGCCAGCTGGGGTCGGACGGCATGCACGGAGGAAGAGCCGCAGCAGTTCCAGTCAGGGAGCGTTTCCAATCGAATGTCGAGACGTTCGCACACCCGATGAAGGGCTTCATCGATTTCGCGGGCCGTGGATGCCAAGGTGCATCCCGGATAATAGGCCAAATGGATGTCAGTCATGAGATTCGAAACTCCCCCGGCGGTGGTGATAATGATCAAAGATACGGCGCACCTCCGCTTTGTTGGTTACATGCTGCGGCAGCAGTTCGAGTTTGCCGGTCAACAACATGCGAAAACCCGCCTGGAGGTCCGAAAACAGATTTCCGGTTCGAACCTTGAACTGGGCAAGCGCCTCCAATTTGTTGAGCCGACCGTGACGGCGGATGGATTCGAAGATATATTGATGAAAGCGATAGATTTCATTCTCGACGGGAGCGATCCCGCTGCGGATTGCCAGCTGCCGCAACGCGTCCATGATCGCTGCGATGTCGATGGCGTTGGGGCACTGGTCCGAGCAGGTATGACATCCCACGCAGATCCAGATCGTTCGGCATCGAAGCACCGTCTCGCTGTTTTCCAGCTGAACCCATCGAATCACCTGATTCGGCATGAGATCCATATGATCGGAGAACGGACAACCGCCGCCGCAGCACCTGCAATGCCAGCACATTTCGACCTTCTGACGGGACAAATGGTTGACGATTTTCCGGAACGTCCTCCCGTCTGCGATGGAGGGAATTCGAGAGGGATTCGCTTCCCCGAATGAAATGGTGTGTCGGGAATTCATGGTACGCCTCGTCTGAGATGGCTTCGCAGTCAGGCAGCCTGAACCGCGAAGCCGCAAGGAGATCATGGAACACAAGGGGATGAGGCCCCCGATGGGTCGTCGATTTCAGTCACGATGAAACGAGGGAATTTACCCTTGCATGCGAAGATACCGCAGACGGAAAGGCTTTGCCTTGACCTGGATCAAGGCAATAGAGCACCAGTGAAGAGGGCGATCCGTCGGGTCCGTCCCTACAAGGTAGCACCTAAGCCAAGATTCTGAGATCCTGCGATTCAGCGGAAGGGGGAGCACAGCGCGTCCACCAGCCCCGAATACCGCTCGATCGGCGTTTGGACGGCTTGCCGGAGGATCTCTTCGGAACCGACGATGGCAACCGAGTGTCTGGCTCGGGTGACGGCCGTATACAACAGCTCCCGGGTGAGAATGGGCGAGCGTCGTTCGGGAAGGACAACGAGTACATCGTCGAATTCCGATCCCTGGCTCTTGTGGATCGTCATGGCATAGGCCGTTTCATGGGGCGGCAGGCGATACGGGGAAACGGTGGTCCATCCGACGTCCGGCTGCTCGAACCAGACCGTTCCCGTATCCTGGTATCGGCCGTCTCTATCGGTGCGGCGCACCCATCCGATGTCTCCGTTCGAAAGATGCAGCCTGTAATCGTTCTGCAGCACCATCACCGGCCGCCCCGGATACCATTCTCGATGATCCGTAACATCAAGAAGGTTTCGGGCCATTCGATCCAGAACGTCGTTGATGTGCTCCACCCCGAAGTCACCCTGTCTGTGGGCGCACAGGATGCGGAATCGGTTGAATCGGTCGGCGACGGCTTCGGGTTCCGCTTCCGTGAGCCAGCTCTGCAACCAGCTCCGGACCGCTTCGAGCACAGCAGGCAGTTCTTCCGGATCGATCCGGCGAATGTCGAGCTCTGCAGGATCCCGCAGACAGGCGATCGCCTCTTCGGCATCTCCCGTCGTGACGGCCTTTGCCAGACGACCGATACCGCTTTCTTCCGAGAACCGGTAATTCTTCGTCAAATGGACGACGGCCTGCGACCATCGGGTATCCGTTTCTCCGGCACGACACAGATCTCCCAGAACGGAGCCGGATTCGACGGATGCAAGCTGATTGCGGTCTCCGAGAAGCAGAAGCCTCGTCTGCGGGGCCGTGGCTTCGAAGAGACGATCCATCAGGGCCAGATCGATCATGGATGCCTCATCCACGACGACGATGTCTGCAGGAAGCGGGTTTCGGGCGTGGTAGCGAAACGAAGCGCCGCCGTCGGAGCGGGCCCCAAGGCCCCGATGGATGGTTGCGGCATCCGTCGGAAGGGCCTCCCGCACTTCCGGGGGGCAAGGAAGCCGATCCTGACGTCGCAGGACTTCCCGCAGCCGGGCGGCCGCCTTTCCGGTCGGGGCCAGAACCACGATGTTCGGCATCGGACGGTTGAGGGAATACGCTTGTTCCACCAGCAGGGCGAGGATGGTGAGGACGGTCGTTGTTTTCCCCGTGCCCGGACCGCCGGAGATGACCGCAAACCTGCGGCGCACCCCGATTTCTGCAGCCGCTCGAACCGGATCACCGAAGCTGTCGCCGAAATAGCGGGCAAGTCCTTCTTGCAGCAGCCCCTCGTCGACAGCGTCATCCAACGCCGAAAGGCGGGCGTTCAGGTGGGTTGCAAGCCGCTGTTCACAGCACCACATCCGGGCCAGATAGAGCCTTCCTGCAGCATCGAGCACCAGCGGGGCTTCGGGCAGCGGCTCTCGATTCGAAACGGTTTCCGGCAGCCACACGAGCGGACTTCGTTTCAGGCAATCGATCCATGCACGGGCCTCGGGCCAGGCGGCCGGAAGACCAAGCCCTTCGGACGTTTCGATCGGACGAAGCGAAAGGGGGGTCAAATCGACGCAGCTATGTCCCTGCAGGGTGAAGTGAGCGGCTGCGGCAACGGCCAGAAGTCCGAGCGGGTCCTCTTCCCGGGCGATCTTTCCGAGGGTGACGGCCAAATGGTAGTCGTAGGGGCTGAGGAACCCTGCGCCGAACAGCTGCTCGATCGAGGCGGAAGCGAGGGCTTCAGGTGGATGCGTCATCGATCAGCTCCCATTTCCGAAGAGGTTCTCGAGAGCGGCGATCAGGGCGAAGGGCGGCTTGAAGTTGTACACGCCGTTTCCAACGGGATAGTGCGGCCCCATGCCCCGGATGAAGAGATAGTAGACGGAGCCGATGTCCTTTTCGTAGGCATATCCGGGCAGTCGAACCGAGAGGTACCGGTGAAGGGCGAGGGTGTAGAGGACGGCCTGCAGCAGGTAGTGATGATCGGTCATGACGGGTTCGAGCCGGTCCGGGGCATACGCGTCCGGATATCGGCCAAGGTGGTTCGATTTGTAATCGACGATAGACCAGCGCTTCTGAAAGACGAAAACGAGATCGATGAATCCCTTGAGATAGCCTTGAAGTTCCGGAAAACTCAGCCGGCGGAGGCGTTCGGCATAGCGGCGGAGGGTGGAAGATCCGCAGGAGCGCTCCCAGATCTCGGCCAGCCGATGCGGCGAGATCGCCTCCGCCTCTCCGTCGGTACCGGCTGCCGGGAACAGGAACCCCATCTCCGTCAATCGGGAAGACAACGGAATGCAGGAAAGCCGAAGTTCGGGATCGTCCGGATCGAGTGGTGTATCCAGAACGTCCCGCACGGCCTTGGAGAGCAAGGGGGCGAGGGGTTCCGGATCATGACCGTAAGGCGCAAGCTGTCGTTCGACGGCAGGGGGGATGCATTGCGGGTCCGTGAAATCGATGGTCTCGAAAATGCCGTGGATGAGAAGCCCTGTATCGGTTCCAGCATCGACATCCGCCAGCAGGATTTCGGCCGCATCCGAAGGGATCGGATGCTTCTCTTCCGCGGCGGCGCGGGGGACCGGTTCGTCGATGTCCCTTCCTTCCCAGGCTTCTTCGGGTGCAAGCGGCATACGGATCAGGTCCGAAAAGCTCGATATGCGCCACCTGCGGCGGACGACGGGCGTCTTCGCGGGCGCAACGAGGGGAATCGCCCGGTCGGGGCGGCGATAGCGACCGATGCCGCCTGCAGTTGTCGAAGCGGCATCGACGACCGTGACATCGATGGCATGGGGGGCTGCTTTGGCCAGTCGATGGAGGTCGGCAAGGAGAATGTCGTCGATAGAGCCGGAATGCTGTTGGGATGCTTCGGGACGGTCCGGGTGCAGCAATCGTCCGAGGGCACTCGAAGCGATATCGCGGATACCGGCCGTCCAGACG
This sequence comes from uncultured Desulfatirhabdium sp., assembly GCA_964549995.1. Lineage (GTDB taxonomy): Bacteria > Desulfobacterota > Desulfobacteria > Desulfobacterales > Desulfatirhabdiaceae > Desulfatirhabdium. The sequence goes on from CAZJXF010000114.1 coordinate 4,849, forward strand.
ACACAGGCATTGCGAGCCCGGGTGACGGCCACATAGAGAAGCCGCATGCTCTCCGACAGCTGCTCTTTCTTCCAACAGTCCTGCTCTGGCTTGCCGGGGCCAAGGTGCAACGTCAGACGCTCGTCGGCATCCGGATCGTGGTACAGAAGCGGTCCCTGTTTCGGACTGCCGGCACCCAGATCCCAGAGATAGGGGCAGAGAACGATCGGGTATTCGAGCCCCTTGCTCTTGTGGATGGTGGCGATCTGAACAGCGTCGGCGTCGCTTTCCAACCGAAGCTGGCTGTCCTCGGAGCCGTCGGAGTCCCCGTTCATCCGGGACTCCATCCATTGCAAGAGCCGAAGCGGCCCGGAGGCTTTCGAGCGGCTTTCTGTTTCCAACAGCTCCGACAGGTGCAGCAGGTTCGTGATCGATCGCTCCCCCGACGGCCGTTGTGCCAACCGCACCCATCCAGCGGGCTCCTCCGGATCGATTCCCTGTCGCATCACCCGATCGAGCATGGCGAACACCCCCTGTTTTCGCCACAGGGTCCGAAGTCCCCGAAACCGTTCGATCCACCGATCCAGCAGGGCTTCATTGCTGTTGACGGCATGGAGGGTGGCGGCGTCGCATCCGAAAAGCCCGCATGCGAGCGCCGTGAGGATGCGTCTTCGGTTTTCCGGTTCGAGAACGGCCCGGAGCACATACCAGATCCATTTGGCTTCGAGGGTTTCCCACACGCTGTGGGTGCTTTCCAGAACGGCCGGGAGGTCGGCTTGGCCCAGGGCTTCCAGCATGTCGAAGGCTTGGGCGTTGGTGCGCACCAGAACGGCCACATGGCCGGGATGGATCGGACGATTTTCGATGGTCGGCTCCTGCTGCAGCCAATCCACCAGCAGTTGGGCCGTAAGCCGGGGGAGGTAGTTTCGCAGCCTGACGACGGAAAAAGCGCCGTCTGAAATTCGGTCCGACGGTGCATCCGACCGGACATAGATCAACCGAAAAGGCGGGACGGGGCGGTTTTGGAGGCGAAAGCTTCCTTCGAGCCGAGCGGCGGATACGGATTCGTAGCGGATACGGTTGTCGACGAAAGGAAGCGGGGTGTTTCGAAACAACGCGTTTACGGCATCGACCAGCGTCCCGTCGGATCGGTAGTTCGTGTCGAGCCGCCAGGTTCGATCCCGATTCTGGTCCGCCGCCTCGAAATAGGCGTGGATGTCGGCCCCCCGAAAGGCATAGATGGCCTGTTTGGGGTCTCCGATCATGAAAAACGGCCGGTTGTTTTCGGTGTAAATTCTGCGGAAGATCCCGTACTGATAAGGATCGGTATCCTGAAACTCGTCGACCAGAGCCGCAGGATACCGGGTTCGGAGGGCTTCGGCCAGATGGTCGCCCTGCGGACCCTTCAGACAGGCATACAGGCGCAGCACCAGATCGTCGAAGTCGAGAACCTGTCGTTGGGCCTTTCGCTTCTGCCATTCCTCGAGACCGAAGTCGAGAAAGGCCCGTTTCAGATGAATCCGATCGTCGGCGGCGCGATCGGAGACCGAACGCCAGAGATCGCAACAATCGAAGAAGGGGTGACTCGGGGGGACGGCATTTTTCTTGGTGGCGGAACGAAGGCTCGAGGTTCTCAGTCGGGTCACCCCTTCCGGGGGATTCAGCCGGAGGGGGGCTTCCGATGTGAGAAAGGCTTCGATTTCCTGCGCCCAGCGCTCCAGCTTGTCTTTGGAATAGGAATTGGCCCTGAGGGAAGGCAGGTGGCGGATCAAGGTATCGAGAATATCGTTTTTCTCCGTCTTCCAGAGGGTCCGCAGGTCGTGATACAGGGAGACGACTTCCTCGGGCGGCTGCGGGATGGGAGAGGTCTCGGGAAGGATGCGCAGATCGGGTCTCGCGGCCGCTCGGATGAGTAGATCGGCCCAGGCTTTGGGGCTTTCGCCCGCAGCGATCAATTCCCCCGCAATCCAGGGAAGGGCTGAATACAGATGCGTAGCCCACCAGTCGGCTGCAATTTCTTCGGCAAGCGACCGATTGTCTTTCAGCAGTTCGGCATCGAAGGGCATGCCGGTTTCGAAGGCGTATTGTCGCAGAACGGTGTGGCAGAAGCCATGAATCGTGAACACCTGGGCTTCATCCAACAGAAGGATGGCCTCGAGCAATCGGCGTTTCAGCACATCGGGGCCGTCACGGTGCAGGCAGGGCTCGAGTACCGAAGGCGGGTTGCCCGAAGAAAGGGCCATCCAGCTCTGACGGAGTCGGGATCGGATTCGCTCCCGCAGCTCGGCTGTGGCGGCCTCCGTAAAGGTGACCGCCAGCAGCCGATCGACGCCGACGCCTTCCGCAACCAGCCGCAGATAAAGCTCGGTCAGATGCCAGGTCTTGCCGGTTCCGGCCGAAGCTTCGATCAACAAGGGGCGGGTCAAATCGAGTTGCAACAGGTCCATTGGGTATCCGTCATAGACGATGGTTTCGTAATAAGCCTTGATGGGCTCGCAAAAAGTCAGATGCTCTTGTTGAACCCGCAGGAGAGCGGGTGCATTTTGCTTGCGCAGCGGAAAAACTCAGCAGCCCGATCTCGTAGGATCGGGCGGATGGCCAAGATGGCTTTCTGAAAGGCAACATCCGGATTTTCCATCCAAAACAGATGAAGCGTGTCCGCCCGATCCAACGATATCCGGCTGCTTCAAACACGTTTCTGCTGCTTCGCAAAACACCACCCGCCCTCCCGCTGGAAGCCCGACATTGGAGGGAAATCGGTAAGTGGCGACTTTTTGCGAGTTCATCCAACCTGAAAAACAAGCGCACAACCCATCAGTTCATTTCCTTCAGCAGCCTTCTTACGACATCGAGCGCCTCCTCCCGGGTATGGATTTCCTCAGCCAGCCGAGCCTCTTCGACGGCATCGAGCAGGTGCTTGAACCGTACGGAAGGTCGAAGTCCCAGGTGGTGAATGAGGTCGTCTCCGGTGAGCAGGCGTTGAGGAGATGGCGCTTGGTTCGGGGGGCTTTGCTGAGATTTCCGCCAGGCATCGTCCAGCCGAGCAATAAAAGCGAGAAAATGCGGTTCTCCGGGTTCGATGTGCCAATCCGCCTTACCCAGATGGTCCGCTATGGCATGGAAGAGTACATGGGGAACGAACGGTGTGCAGTCCATCAGGAATCGGGCGATTCCCCGTCGGGTCAAACGGCCATTTCGATCGGCGTCGAACAGGAGGAAGGGGCGCAGGTGGTGTCGGATGAGGGTGACGACCGATTCGGTTTCCCGGTTGGCGCATTTGAGGCGGGTGCAGGCCGCCCTGGCCATCTCGGCTCCGACGGCCTCGTGTTCATAGAAATGCACAGCGCCGTTTCGATCCACCGTCCGAACGACGGGTTTTCCGATGTCGTGCAGGAGGGCGGCAAGCTTCATCCATGCCCGTTCGGCAGATGGAAGGCTTCGGGCGAAAGCGGCGAGGGATTCCGGCAGATCCTCGAGGTTTTCGGTCCAAGCCGTCTCCATGGCTGAAAATACCATCAAGGTGTGCTCGAGGACATCGAAGCGGTGGTATCGGTTCTGGGTGCAGCCGCGACAAGCCTCGATCTCGGGAAAGAGGGTCCCCAGCAGCCGGTTGTCGGCCATGGATCGCATCGCCCACAGGCAGCGATCGCAGCAGAGCAGTTTGAAGAGCTCCACCCGGATCCGCTCCGCCGCACTCGATGAAATGCGCACGGCATGGCGGGCGATGGCGGCAAGGGTCTGCGGATCGATGGAAAAGTCGATCTGCGCTGCGATCCGGTAGGCCCGAAGCATCCGAAGCGGGTCGTTTTGAAACGCCGCTTCCGATACCATCCGAATTGTCCGGGATTCGATGTCGGCAACTCCGCCGCAGACATCGATGAGCTCGGCGGTTTGAAGATCGAGGGCAAGGGCGTTGGCTGTAACGTCTCGGTTCCACAGATCCGCCTGGATGGATTCGCCGACCATGGGGATGACATCGATCAGCCTATCCCGACACGGAATGCGATAGACGATATCGGGCGCTTTGCCCATTGCAACCACGCGGCTGCGGCACTGTTGGGCCAGATGATCGGCATAGGTTCTGGCCTCGGATGCAGCGACAACGACGTCGTAGTCGTCCGGTTCTCTGGCAAGCAAGAGATCCCGCACGCATCCGCCGACCAGATAGACCGAAGAGGCCGCAGGAACGCTCTGCAGCAAATTCCTGAGTTCGGAAATGGGGGAATCCGCAACAAAAGGGATCATATCGTTTCGACCCGTACGCGAAGAAGGGGGCGTGATTGTCCATTCATCCCTATTGCTTTGGATGGGTGCTGTCAATAGCAAAGGAAAGCGGGAAAAGGGGTGGGGGGAACAGGTGGATAATGCATTTGAATCCAAGGCCGAACAATGCTATAGTAGGCGTAAGAAAGATGGATTTTCATTCCACATGCTCCGTCATCCGTTCCGGAAGCCATTCCCCGCAGCGGGTCATCCCACGGATGATCCTGAAGTTCCCTGTCCGTATCTATGGAAGGTCGTGCCTCGATGGTCGAACCCCGTTCCTTTTCCATTGGTGATATGGTCGTCTACCCCGCCCACGGCGTGGGGCGCATCGAAGCGATCCAGCAGAAAACCATTAACGGCGCCGTTCTCGATTTCTATATCCTTAAATTGCTGAACACCCAGACCATCGTCATGATTCCGGTCTGCAACGTCTGCACCGTCGGGTTGCGCTCCGTCATCCATCCCAACGACATCCCCCGTATCTACGAGTTGTTTCGAAACGAAGGGGCGGGATTTTCCCGGGAATCCACCCCGGCATGGAACAAGCGGTACCGCGACTATGCCGAACGAATCAAGAGCGGAGCCATCGAAGACGTCGCCATCGTGTTTCGAGACCTGCACCGTCTGAAGGCTGCCAAAGATCTGTCCTTCGGCGAACGCAAACTCCACGATCAGGCCCAGAGCCTTCTCGTCATGGAATTGTCCACAGCCAGACAAGCCCCGGAAACGGCCATTCTCTCGGAAATCGAGGCCTTGTTTCAGTGAATGCCCCCTTTCTCTCCCGCAGAGCCGCCTGCAGGATATGCCGCAAGAACATCTGCTGATCGTGCCGAACGAGGCCGACGGAAAGCGGATCGATCTGTTTCTGACGGATGCGATCCCCGGGATGAGTCGGTCTCATGCCGCCGGCCGGATCAAGGAAGGCCACGTTTGGGTCGAGGGGGTTGCCGTTCGCAAATCGGGGGTCCGACTTCGGTCCGGGCAGGCCGTTCGTGTCCGGATTCCCGATCCCGTTCCGATCGAAGCCCATCCCGAAGCCATTCCTCTCGATGTCCTGTATGAGGACGACCATCTTCTGGTGATCAACAAACAGGCCGGTCTCGTGGTGCATCCGGCGCCCGGACATGCCGACGGAACGCTCGTCAATGCAGTGCTTCACCATTGCGACCGGCTTTCCTCAATCGGCGGATGCATTCGTCCCGGCATCGTTCATCGACTCGACAAGGACACCTCCGGGGTGTTGATCGTCACCAAGACCGATGCCGCACAGACGGGCTTGACCGAGCAGTTCAAAAATCGACACATCCAGAAGACGTATCTCGCCCTGGTTGTCGGCAGGATGCCTCAATCCGACGGGATCATCGACCTGCCGATCGGAAGGCATCCCGTCGATCGAAAGAAGATGTCGGTTCGTGCGACCCGATCCAGAAACGCGCTGACCCTGTGGCATGAGCGGGAAGTCTTCAGCGGGATCAGTCTGCTGGAAATCGAGATCAAGACAGGCAGAACCCATCAGATTCGGGTGCATATGGCAGCGATGGGACATCCTGTCGCCGGAGACGCCGTTTACGGGGGAAGACTGCCTCAGACATCCGCCTCTTCTCGATGGGCATCCTTGATCCGTCGTCCCATGCTGCATGCCTGGAAGATCGGCTTCACCCACCCGGTGACAGGCCGACCGATGGCATGCTGCGCACCCTTGGCACCCGACATGGAGGCTGTCCTGACGGCATTGCGCGAAACCGATTCATCACCTATGGCCTTCCGGAAAAACACGCCGAGCGCCCTGCCTCCCAGCAGAGCGGCTGGCAGAGCAATATGACGACTTCGCAAAAAGTCGCTGTACCCCCGATTGTGGGGTGTTTCCGGGCCTGAGCATG
>CAZJXF010000115.1:0-10831 GCA_964549995.1 uncultured Desulfatirhabdium sp.
CCGGCCCTTACGAGCTCGGGCGGCTGAGTTTATCCGATGCAACGAAAAAGGCATGGCTCCTCCCATGCGACTCGGATAAGCCTTTTTTCACTCGTTGCGAGTCTATCCCGACTTCCCCCCTGCTCCTGCAGCAAGTGTCGCATTTGTGCGACACTTGCTGCATCCACTTGTCGCATTCTTGCTTCTCATGCCACCGTCTTGCCCCTCTCCTGACGGCCTCGCACAAGTCGCTGCACACCCGATTGTGGGATATTTCCGGGCCTGAGGATGGGGGCTGAGATGCCTTTTGATGCCGCAGTGGAAACTCACCGACTGTTGCGAGGCCATGTTGGCACACCTCCTGCATAGAGGAATCCGACAGATCCAAACCGTTCTCGCGAACCGACGACGTGAGGAACGTTCAAGATAAAGAAACAGAGGCGGAACCATCCCCTTCTTCCGGATCCTGAATCCTGTTTCAATCGGCCATCTTTACGAAAGTGGGCAGTGGGCAGTCGGCAGTACCGCAAGGCGGCTGTCATGCCGCCATACTCCTATGGAAGTTGCTCCATCGACTTTCACTCAGCGGGGTGCAGCCCCGGCTGCATGGCGGATTCCTATGAAAGCAGCTCTCTCGGTGTGGAACCATCGCATCGCCCCGGTCTTCGATGTGGCGCAAAAGCTACTGCTGGTGGACATCGATCCCCTCCGGACCGATTCGAACCCGCATGAGATCCTGCTGCCGCCGGAGCCAGACGAGCGAAAGATCAAACGAATGTCCGAACTGGGCATCGACGTGTTGGTTTGCGGAGCCCTTTCGCGATTCATGGAAACGATGTTGGTCAATGCTGGGATTCAGGTCATCGGATTCGTCGCAGGCAGCTGTCGGGAAATTATCGACGCGCTCAAAAGCGGCGATTTTCACGGCAAGGATTACGCCATGCCCGGATGCTGCCTTCGAATGGAGGCTCCGATCATAGCGGGCTCTCACCCAAAGGAGGAAACCATGAACGGTAGAGGAGCAGGTCGATGCAGACAACAGGGTGCCGGTTCCGGTCCGGGCATGGGCCGAGGAATGGGGCTGGGCCGAGGACAAGGAAGGAATCCGGTGCGAACCACAACCACCTTTCAGGAGGCACACATGGACAAAATCGCCGTCAGCTGTGAAGAACCGACGCTCGATTCCCGCATCGATCCGCGCTTCGGGCGGGCGGCCGGTTTCTTGATCGTCGATCCGGATACGATGCAATTCGAATACATCGACAATGGCACCTCTCAGGCCATGGCTCAGGGTGCAGGAATCCAGGCCGCCGAAACGGTGTATCGTTCCGGCGCCAAAGTCGTTCTCACCGGATATGTCGGCCCCAAGGCCTTCCAGGCCCTGACGGCAGCCGGTATCCAGGTGGTTCAGGATGTCGAGAACATGCGTGTCCGGGATGCGATCGAAGCCTTCAAGTCAGGCCGCCTCCAAACCGCCACGGCGCCGAACCGCATGGGACACGGCCGATGAAGATCGCTATCGCCAGTGGAAAAGGCGGAACGGGAAAGACCACGGTCTGTGCTTCCCTCGTCCATGTATGGCCGACGCCCGTTATGGCCGTGGATCTGGATGTCGAAGAACCGAACCTGCATCTGTTCCTCCAACCGGTGTTGGAAAGCACGGAAGAAGTCTCGATCGACATCCCGATCGTAGACGAATCCAGATGCGATTTCTGCCGCAAATGCGCAGAGATCTGTCAATTCAAGGCCATCACCGTCTTCGGGGATATCGTGCTCACCTATCCGGAGATGTGTCATGGCTGTGGTGGATGCATGGCTGTTTGTCCGCAGAAGGCCTTTTCATCCGGCAAACGTCCGCTGGGGGAAATTTTGCACGGAAAGGCGGCAGCGGTCGATTTCTGGATGGGAAGATTGCGGGTGGGCGAGGCGATGAGCCCGCCGCTCATGCGCCTGGTGAAACAGCGTATCGAACAGGCGGCTCAATGGAAATCGGCACCGGAATCCCCTCTTGGATCGGATCGACGACCGGCCGTCGAGATCCCGGATGTCCTGATCGATGCCCCACCCGGTGTTTCCTGCCCGGCGATGAATGCCGTAATGGGTGCCGATGTCATCGTTCTGGTGACGGAGCCCACACCGTTCGGTCTCTACGACCTGAAGCTAGCTCATGAAGCCTTCCAGCGGTTGCATGTTCCGATGGGTGTTGTCATCAACCGTTCCGATATCGGAACCTTGGATACCCGCACCTTCTGCAGGGAGGTCGGTCTCGACATCTGGGCCGAAATCCCGTTCGAGCGCGGGATTGCCGAAGCCTATGCCGCCGGCAGAATCGTTGCGGCTGCCGATCCGAAGCATTTCGATCGGTTTCGACGGCTTGCGGAAACCCTGATCGACATCGGTTCCGGCAGAAATCGGCCGCAGAGGGTGAACCATGCATGAAATCATCGTGATCAGCGGTAAGGGCGGAACGGGGAAAACCTCCCTGACGGCCGCCTTTGCCCATCTGGCGTCTCCGGTCCTGATCTGCGACCTGGATGTGGATGCCCCTGACCTGCATCTGATTCTGCAGCCCGACAAGACCGAAACCCATGTGTTTTCCGGGGGGCACTCGGCGCTCATCGATCCGGATACCTGCACGGGATGCGGCACGTGCCGTGAAATGTGTCGCTTCGCCGCCGTCTGCGAAGACAACGGAACCTATCGGATCGATCCGCTTCGCTGCGAAGGTTGCGGTGTGTGCGTGACCTTCTGTCCGGCCGCAGCGATTGCGTTTCCGGAAAAGGAATGCGGCCGCTGGTTTTCCTCCGAGACCCGATTCGGTCCAATGATGCATGCACAACTCTATGCGGCCGAGGAAAATTCCGGAAAATTGGTCGCCCTGTTGCGAACGAAGGCAAGGGAAAAAGCCAAAGCCATCGGAATGGAACGCATTTTGTCCGACGGACCGCCAGGCATCGGCTGCCCGGTGATCAGCTCGCTTTCCGGCGTGTCCTATGCCGTTCTCGTTACGGAGCCGACGCCGTCGGGCAGACACGACCTGGAACGGGTGGCCTCCCTGACCCGTCACTTCCGGGTTCCGGCAGGGGTTATCATCAACAAGAGCGATTTAAACGAAAACGAATGTTCGGCCATCGAAGCCTTCTGCAGAAGCGAGGGACTCGATGTCATCGGACGTCTCCCCTTCGATCCGGTGATCACCCATGCCATGATACACGGCAAGGCGGTTACCGAATGGAACTCCGGCGCGTTTTCGGCCCGCATCCGGGACCTGTGGAACCGCATCTGCGAGCGGTCGACGTGCCGGAAGAAGATAGAAAACGCAACCACTCACAACGGATGAACTCGCAAAGAAAACAAAGGAGCATCAATCATGGAAACCATCATAGCCATTCCCTCAACCGCCCCGGGCGGACTCGACGCCCCCCTGGGCGCCCACTTCGGTCATTGCGACCTCTACACCCTGGTCTCACTCGAAGGAAACCAGATCAAGAATGTCTCTGTCATCCCCAACGTTCCCCATGTCCAGGGCGGATGTCTGGCTCCGGTGCAGTACCTGGCGCAACAGGGCGCCAAGAAACTCATTGCCGGCGGCATGGGACTCAGACCTCTGATGGGATTCCATCAGGTCGGGATCGAAGTCTATTTCGGCGGCAATTATCAGACCGTCGGTGAAGCCGTCCAAGCTCTGACGGAAGGGAAACTTCCTCAATTTTCTCAAGAATACACCTGTGGAGGTGGAGGCCATTGAAGCAGCTCGATTCCCTCGAACCCGCAACCGAATCTCCGAAGGATGATTGGCAATGACCCATCGCATCCTGTTCGTCACCAACCATCCGCAACAATGGCAGAATTTTTGCGACCATCTTCGGAAACATCCGGAAGCTCTTGTTTCGTTTGCCAACACGTTGACTGAGGCTGACGAGAGGATGAAAATCGACCGATACGGTATCGGAGACCTGATCATCCTGGATGAAACGATCGACGAACGCTCTTCCATCGATGCAGCTAAGGAAATTATCCTGCGCAATGTCTGGGTTTCCCTGGCTCTGGTCAGTTCCCTCGACGAAGACGCGTTTCACGAAGCTGCCGAAGGGCTGGGGATCCTGTGTCGGATCCCTCCAGCCGCTTCGGCGGCCGATGCCGATGAGCTGCTGCGCAAATGGACAGCCATCCGCTAACATGTGATGCACTCGCAACAAGTCGCCACTTACCGATTTTCTTCCAATGCCGGACTTCCAGCAGGAGAGCGGGTGGTGTTTTGCGAAGCAGCGGAAACGTGTTTGAAGCAGCCGGAGATCGTTGGATCGGGCGGACGCGCTTCATCTATTTTTGATTGAAAATCTGGATGTTGCCTTTCAGAAAGCCATCGTTTCCATCTTGGCCATCCGCCCGATCCTACGAGATCGGGCTGCTGAGTTTTTCCGCTGCGCAAGCAAAATGCACCCGCCCTCCTGCGGGTTCAACAAGAGCATCTGACTCGCAACAAGTCGCAATCCCCCCGACGATTCCCTCTTGCTTTGTCGGCCTTCCGGCGCTAAATAACCCTCCCTTTGGGCCGACGTTTCCGGCCCGACTTTCAGGCATGTTGCGCGGGAATTCTCATCCGGAATACCGCATTTCGACAACCGATCTCTGTACGTTCAACCACTTGGAATGGGGAAATGGCACCGTCACAACCACATTTGTTCACCGACCCGCAGGCCTGTGTCGACTTCGTTCTGTCGAAGGTCGGCAAAACCATCGTTCTCGGACTTCCCTTGGGACTGGGAAAACCCAACCACCTGGCAAACGCATTTTTCCAGAAAGCATCGAAGGACAAGAGCATCCGGCTGAACATCGTCACAGCCATCACGCCGGAAATTCCCACTTGGTCCTCGGATCTGGAACGCCGGCTCCTCAAGCCCATCTTTCAACGCGTGTTCGGAGGATACCCCGAACTGGATTATGCGCTGGCCTTGCGCAACAACAGCCTGCCCGACAACATCGACGTCACCGAATTCTTCTTTCGCCCCGGCGCCTACATGGGAAACCGGAGGGCGCAGCAAAACTACATCAGCACGAACTACACCCATGCCGTCCGGGACCTGATGGCAAACGGCCTCAATGTGGCGGCAAGCCTCATCGGCACCGAAACGATCGACGGCGTCACCCGCTATTCCTACAGCTGCAACCCGGAAGTTGTCCTCGATCTGCAGCAGGCCATGGAACAGGTCAAACGGGAAGGGCGAAACATGGCTGTGGTCGCACAAGTCAACCGGAACCTGCCCTTCATGTACGGCGGCGCCCTTGTGGATACCGGTATTTTCGACGCCATCCTCGACCATCCGTCCTACGATTTCCCGCTCTATGCCCCTCCCAAGGAATCCGTCAACACCCAGGACTACATGATCGGTATGCATGTCAGCAGCCTGATTCGGGACGGCGGAACGCTTCAGATCGGCATCGGCTCTCTGGGAGACGCCATTGCATACGGTCTCATTCTGCGAAACGAACAGAACGAGGCCTACAACCGCTTCCTGACGGAATCCGGTATTTTGGAGCGGTTTGGCGACCGCATCGAACGCATCGGAGGCACCACACCGTTTTCAACCGGCTTGTACGGATGTACGGAAATGCTGGTCGATCCCTATCTGCACCTGATCGAGCGAGGGGTGATCAAGCGAAAGGTCTACGACCACCCCGGCCTGCAGCGGCTGGTGAACCAAGGCGATATCGATGAGCGTATCGGAAGCGACATCCTCGAAAAACTCGTCGGTGCCCGAATCGTCTCCGGCAGGCTCACCGAAGACGATGTCGCCTTTTTGACCCGATTCGGCATCTTTAAGCCGCAATGGCGCTTGGAGGATGGCATGCTCGTGAATGACCATCGGCGGATTCCAGCGGATCTGACGGACGTCGAAAAGCGAGCGGAAATCGCCTCCACCTGCCTCGGGGAACGGCTTCAAAACGGAATTCTGGTGCATGGGGGCTTTTTCCTCGGTCCGAGGGACTTCTACGAACAGCTCCGGCGGATGCCTGCCGAGCGGCGACGGTTGATCGACATGACGGCCGTCACCTACATGAACCAGCTCTACGGAAACGAAGAGATCAAGATCCTGCAACGACAGCACAGCCGCTTCGTCAATACGGGGATATTGGTGACATTGGGTGGGGCCGTGGTATCGGACGGTCTGGAGGACGGACGGGTGATCAGCGGGGTAGGCGGCCAGTACAACTTCGTTTCTCAGGCGCATGCGCTGCCGAACGCCCGAAGCATCATCATGATCCGGGCCACGCGCAACAGCGGTGGAAAAGTGAGTTCCAATATCGTCTGGAACTACGGACACACCACCATCCCCCGGCACCTGCGGGACATTGTCGTAACCGAATACGGGATAGCCGATCTGCGCAGCCGACCCGACAGAGAAGTGGCCCAGGCTCTCATCGAAATCGCCGATTCCCGTTTCCAGGACGCCCTGCTGCACCAGGCCAAGCAAGCGGGTAAAATCCCCAGCAACTACCGCATCCCGGAGCGTTTCCGTTCCAATTTCCCGGAAAGGCTCGAACGGAACATCGCGCCCTTCCGAAAGCAGGGGCTGTTTCCGGCTTTTCCCTTCGGATCGGACCTGACAGACGAGGAATTCGTTCTGGCCAAAGCCCTCAAAACCGTCAAGGAAGAGACCCAGGCCCGGAGAATCCGCTCGATCGACTGGCGCTCCGCCAGGAAAAGCCTTTCCATTCCGGCGGCGGCACAGCCCTACCTGGAGCGGATGGAACTCGATAAACCCGCGAGCTTGCAGGAACACCTGATGCAGCGCCTCGTGGTATATGCGCTGCATCGGACCGGGGTTCTTTTTTGATCCGTCAGATCAGACGGATCTGACAGATCTGACGGATCAAAAAAAGCGGTTCAGCCGCTGCACGATCTCTTTCTTCGGCAGTGCCCCGACCAGGGTATCCTTCAGCTCGCCCCCGTCGAAAACGAGCAGGGTCGGGATGCTCATGATGTGGAAATTGGAGGAAACCAGCGGATTTTCATCCACATTCACCTTGGCCACCCGGATCCGGCCCCGGTATTCGGCTGCAATGTCGTGAACCACAGGGGTGATGAGCTTGCAGGCACTGCACCAGGGGGCCCAGCAATCCAGCAAAACAGGCAGGGGGGCGTTCAGCACTTGTTCCGTGAACGTGGCATCAGTCACGACGATCGGGGTCGAAACATTCAGCGACCGGGTGTCGAGGCTTCCCCCGCACTTGCCGCATCTGCCTATGGCGCCGATCCGGTTGGCAGGAATTCGATTTCGGGTACGACAGGTAGGACATCGAAACATGAAGGCATCGGGTGTGGGTGACATATCGGGTTATCCTTTTTCGACAAGCCCGAAGGCTTTCAGTTTGTTCAGCAGGGTTTTTCGGGTAATGCCAAGCAGCTTGGCCGCCTGGCTCTTGTTGCCGCCGGTTTCGGCAAGCGTCTTCACGATCGCTGCCTTCTCCATCTCGACCAGCCGGTTGCTCTCCGGAAGAGCCGACGGCCGGAGCTCCTTGTTCCCGTCCGCAGCAGGTACCAGCGGGAAAATGGCCAGGTCGTCCTCGTCGATGATCTCCGACTGAGCCAGCACTACCGCCCGTTCCACGGCATTCATCAATTCCCGGATATTGCCGGGCCAGGAATAGCGCAGCAGCCGATCCATCGCCTGCTGGGTAAACCCCTTGATCGGCTTGCGGTTCTGTTCGGCAAAACGGTTCAGAAAATGCTGGGCCAGGATCGGAATGTCCTCCTGACGCTCCCGCAGTGGAGGCAGCGTCAACGACACCACATTCAGCCGGTAATACAGGTCTTCCCGAAAAGCCCCCCTCTGGACCAGCTGTTCGAGCGGCCGGTTGGTGGCTGCAATGAGCCGAACATCGATCGGAATGACCTGCTCCCCACCCACCCGCACGACTTCCCGTTCCTGCAGGACCCGCAGCAGCTTGACCTGCATCATCAGCGACATCTCGCTCACCTCGTCGAGGAACAGGCTTCCACCCGATGCCTGGACGAACTTGCCGTCCTTGCGTCTGTCAGCCCCCGTAAATGCCCCCTTTTCATGACCGAAAAGTTCGGATTCGAGCAGGGTTTCGGTAATCGCCGCACAGTTGATCTTGATGAAGGGACCGTTTCTCCGGTAGCTGTTGGAATGGATGGCGGTTGCGATCATTTCCTTGCCGGTGCCCGATTCGCCGTTGATGAGAACCGTGGCTTCGGAGGGGGCTACAAGAGAAACGGTGTCGAGCAGTTTCTTCAATGCCGGGCTGTTGCCGACGATGGCCCGCTTGTCGAACCGCTCGTTCAACCGCTCCCGCAGCTGCTGGTTTTCCGCCCGCAGCCGGGCATGTTCCATGGCCCGATCGATCGTAATCCGAAGTTTTTCGAAATCGAGCGGCTTGGTCAGGTAATCGTAGGCACCCGATTTGAGAGCGGAAACGGCCGTATCGACGGATGCGTAAGCCGTCATGATGATGACGGGAAGAGCCGGTTGAAGGCTTTTGATGGCTGCAAGGGCCTCCAGTCCGCTCATCTTGATCATCCGGATATCCATCAGCACGAGATCATAGGACGTTGTCCGGACCTCGGCGACTGCAGCCTCGCCGTCTGCCGCAAGGGAAACGGCATACCCCCAGGATGCGATCAGGGCCTTGAGCATCGTGCGGTGGGCCTGATCGTCATCCACAATTAAAATGTTTTTGGATGGTTCGTTGTTTCTCGGTTTCATACGGATTCCGGTACGTTCGGATCGGACGTTTCGGGACTTGTCTCAAAGGGAACGGCTACCACAATCGTGGTCCCGGCCCCCGGTTCGCTCGTCACCCGGATCGACCCGTGATGTGCCTCCACGATCTGATGCACGATGGCAAGCCCCAGACCGGTTCCGGTCGACTTGGTCGTAAAATAGGGGTCAAAAATCCGGCCGAGCTGATCCGGTGCAATCCCTTCTCCGGTGTCCCGGACTGTAAACACGATCTGCCGGTTCTTCTCGTCGGCATGAATCCCCAGCGAAATCGTTCCGCCCGAAGGCATGGCCTCCATGGCATTCAGCAGCAGGTTTAAAAAGACCTGGTTCATGCGGTCCGGATCGACGCCGATCGACGGCAATTCTTCTGTGGACGACAGCTCGATGTGGATCCCTTTTTCCGCAGCCTGTCGTTCGACGAGACTCACCGCACGCTGGACGATATCCACTGGCCGGCAGGGCTGCAAGACGAGTGCAATGGGCCTGGAGAATTCGATCAATTGGGTCACCACCCGATTCAGCCGATCCACTTCCTGAACCATCAGGGTGGCCAACTCGCTGTCTTCGGGCTGATCCCCATAACGTTGCTGGAAATAGGTGGCAAACCCCTTGATGGAACTCAGCGGATTGCGGATTTCGTGAGCCACACCGGCCGCAAGGCTTCCGATGGCCGCCAGACGTCGACTTCTGGCCAAGGCCCTGCGAAGGGATTCTACCTCCCGGAGGTCCTTGACCAGCACCACAAACCCCAGGGATTCTCCGGATTCATCCGCGAGTTTGGCGGCCGCAACCTCGATCGGGATAGGCTCCCCATCCATCATGCGGCATTCGAGGGTTCGGACGATCGGAGCCTTCTGAATCTCCGGATCCCCGATCAGATCGAGAAGAGACGACGGCAGCCGCCTTTCGGCCGTTTCCGGCACTTCCCATCCGAACAACACCCGGGCCGCCGGATTGTGCATGACCAGCCGATGGTTCGTATCCAAGGCGACGACACCGAGGGGCATGTTTTCGACCAGTGTATCGGAAAAGGCCTTAATCCGCGACAAAGACTGCTTTGCGGATCGATACCCCTGCACCAGAAACAGGAGAAGAACACCCGTAATGCCGATCATCAGAAGAACCACCCCCATGATGAGCGTATGGCGCATGTCCATTTTCATGGCTTCTTCGACAGGGGTGGTGTCGAGCCCGATGAAGATGATGCGGTCCTTCGGAATATCGGGCTCAGGAAACGGAAAGATCGGCGGCGGACGGTCGGGACGCAACCGGTTTCGATGGAAACGTTCGGCGGTCTCCGTCGGCGTGAACCGTCGATAGACTTCACAAACGGATTCCCCTTGGGTTGTTCGGATCATCCGCCACTGCAGGGTTTTTTCCTGGAGCAGGGATTTCAGGTCGAGATCGGCTCCGTAGGATTTCCCGATCTGCATCGGATCGGAGCTTGCCAAAACCGTTCCTTCGGCATCGGTAACGATCAGATGGACGATATCGGGTTGCAGCGCCGTCTCCATCAGCAGGCGCTGCAACTGGAAATCCCCCATCCGCCCCATCATCCCGGTTCGGGTTCCGGCTTCAAAGGAGCGGATCAGCGCAGCCCCCTTTTCGCGCAGCAGATGCAGGCTTCTTTCCCGCTGCCGGTGAATGGTCTCGAAGGTCATGTAGGAGAAAATGGGCAACAGGATCAACACCGCCCCGATGAGGATCCAAGGGGGCACACCGATCCAAGATTTGGCTGTGAAGTTCACCTTCATGAAGGATTCCGGTTTCGGCAAGCGGTGTTCTCGATAGAAGCCGGAGGAACTATAGCCGGATCCATCGCAAGTTACAAGGTGCGGGTTTCCAACCTTACCCAACGATCTCCGGCGGATTCAAACAAGTTTCCGCTGCAGCATCAAAAGGCGTCCCCGCCCCCATGCTCAGGCCCGGAAATACCCCAAAATCGGGGGGAATCGCCTTTTTGCGAGGCCGTCACCATTGATGGACTCGCAAAAAGGCGCCACTTACCGATTTCCTTCCAATGTCGGGCTTCCAGCAGGAGGGCGGGGGGTGTTTTGCGAAGCAGCGGAAACGTGTTTGAAGCAGCCGGAGATCGTTGGATC
>CAZJXF010000116.1:0-10677 GCA_964549995.1 uncultured Desulfatirhabdium sp.
ATCGGTCGAATCCCACCGCACGGTCGTATAGACATCCTTGATTCCCAAGCTGCTGCAATACCGGAATCCTTCTTCAGCCAGTCGTTCCCCGATCCGCCTTCCCATATAGCGGGGATGAACCCCCAAGAGGGAGATCCAAGCACTTCGTTTGATGCCGAAAACCCCCGAAAAAATGGTAATGATGGCATAGCCACGTACCTGACCATCGATTTCGGCGACGAAACTGGCATCGTCTTCTCTTCCGGCCTGATCCAAGACAACCTTTCTCAGATCGAGGTCGCTCGGAACATGGGTAATGGCTACACTAATCTTGTGTACAGCATCGGCATCTGACGGCTGAAGTCTTCTAATGACCACTTGATCCACGGCATTCACCTCTCTCGAGATTTCAATCGATGCGCACGATCTTCACATGGTGCCCAACCCAGTCTGGCGGCAGATATACTCTACCACTATTGCCGCTGGATTTCACCTCTTTTTCGAGCATCTCTTCGCCGTAGATCTCGAACTTCACCTTGCGCTTGGCTGCGGAAGACTCCATCTGCAGCCCATTGTCAGGGGTCATGCTTTCGGTTTCATCCATGCGCATCATCCTTGATATCGAGGCCCCATGCCGTTTTGTAGAAACTGGCGCCGGAATCGAGTGTTATCCCTTCCACACAAAACCCCTTTCATGGGTAAGCGGGCGCTCACCCATGAAATAGGGTTCTTGAGGACGTTGGAGCCGACTCCAGGTTACCATCACCCTTTGATGATTCTTGGCAGCATCAGATGGTGATGAGGACAGATGGAACGGGGATTCTGATAGGCTGCGCCGGCAAAAGCAGCCATATATTTTCGGATATCGCTCATGTTGACGATCTCGTCCACGAGACCGTACTTGGCACAATAGGCCGGCCTGCTGTAGTCGTAATATTCCTTCACCATTTTATTCATGTTTTCGATGACAGGCTCGAGCGGTCTTCCCGCATCCTTTTCCTTGACGAGTCGTCTCGAGAAGGTGGCAGCTGCCGCCGTCTCCCCGTGCATAACGTAGATTTCCGTGGTCGGCGTGCCAAGGGTAAAGGCATTGTGGCGGTTGGCCGTCGGTCCTCCCATGACATAGTGTGCCGCAGCCGTGCCTTTCCGAAGCACCACAAGCATCATCGGTATGTCGGTCTGCTGGATGGAATAGATGAGGCTCTGTCCCAATCCAAGCAGCTCCGCTTTCTCCGCAATGTTGCCGACATCGATTCCCGTCGTATCCTGGAACCAGATGATGGGCACCCGATCTCTTCCGCACAGGGTCACGAACTCGTTCATCTTGATGAGTCCCTGTCGGTACAGCTTGCCCCCGATGCCCGGATACGGCGCATACTCGGGATAATCTTCCCCGAGATACCCCTGACGGTTTCCGATGACTCCGACCAGAAATCCGTCGACCTTCACGAGACCCGTATAAATTTCCGGACCATAATTGGGTTTGTACTCCATGTGCTCGCTTCCGTCGACAAGCCTTGCCAGCACTTCGTCGAAGCTGTACATCTGCTTCTGGTTGAACGGAACAAGCCGATAGAGATCGTCCGCCGAGAACTTGGGGTTCTTCGGCTCCGCCACCCGGAAGAACTTGGGGTTGTAAGCAGGCATGTCCTTCATGTACTCCTTGAGACCGTCGAGAACACCGGTCTCCTCTTCGTACACGTAACGGAAGAACCCAGTGGCATCATAGTGGATCTCCACCCCTCCGGGCGGTTTTTCCTTATACTGACGGGCGGCTTGAATGAGCTGCTCGGCACCCTCCAGATCGAAATGTCCTTTCGGGGACATCCCGCTCAGAATACCGCCGCCGCCGACGGCGATGTTGCAGTTCTTGTGGGCGAAGAGAATGGTTGGGCTAATGCCCTGATATCCGCCGCCGGCCGGATTCGTTCCATAAATACCGGCCAAAATGGGAATACCTGCGATTTCCAATTCCGCATGCCGGAAGAACGTTGTCCCTCCTCCCCTTCTTCCGGCATAGAATTTTTCCTGCTCCGTCAGCTTGACACCGCTGCAATTGACGAGCCACACCAGAGGGATGTTCAGACGCTTGGCCAGATCCGTCGCCCGCAGGATGTTTTCGGACTGCCCGGGCAGCCAGGCACCTGCCAGAACCTTGTTGTCGAAGCCGATCACGACGGCCCATTTCCCGGAAATCCGGGCAAGGCCGTCGATGACATTGGTCGTCCCCTCTTCGTTGTTCATCGGGTTGTAAATGCTGTGCAGCGGGCACCAGGTTCCGGGATCGACAAGATACCGCAACCGCTGCCAGACGGTCATCTCCCCACGGGCATTGATCTTGGCTTCCGGAAACCCGGCGTTCTTCACTTTCTCGACTTCGGCCTTGATCTGGCTTTCCACTTCTTTGATGCTCTGGACGTTCTTTTCACTGCTTTTGATCTGGCCTTCGGAAAGCGGATGTCCGAATTCCGGCATGTTTTCGAAATAAGGTCTCATGCTCTACTCCATATGGATTGAGGGTCAATGGCTATCGCGACGTTTGGATATCTCCCTGAATACATCATTTACTGTCTGCAGGAGGCGGCCAGAGATTTTTTTCCTGGAGAACCTCCCGAAGGATCTTCAACCCGGCATTGGCCGCAGGCACACCACCGTAAATCATCGTCTGGAACATCACCTCTGCAATTTCCTGAGGTGTACACCCGACATTCAAGGCGGCCTGAATATGCAGCCGTAATTCATCCAGCCGGGACAGAACGGTCAATGCCGCAACCGTCACCAATTGCCTCGTCGTATGCGGAATTTTCTCCCGGGCATAGACTTTCCCTGTAATGAACAGGGACATGTCCTTCGCGAGCTCCTTGTCGAACGAACGCCATAAATCGTAGGGTTTTTCATCCTGAACTCCGGCAAAATACAGCGCCGCCGTCTTCTGAGTCCTGGCTGCAGTATCGTCGTTCACGTATTCGTCCTCCGCCGATCGGGTTATCGGTTGGCTTTACGAATGCCGAGCTGATCCTGAGCGATGATCCATTTGCAGATGTTTGCCGAACCTTCGACCATCGTGTAGGTGGGCGCATCCCGATAGAAGCGGGCGACTGGATATTCCGTCGAATATCCGTAGGCACCCAAGATTCGCATGGCATAGTTTGCAGCCTTGGTCACCACTTCCCCTGCGAAATATTTGGCCTGTGCGACATCGAGCCCGTTGTTCAGCTGTCCCTGGTCCTTCGCCCATGCGGCTTTGTAGACCAGCAGCCGAGCGGCTTCGATCTCGGCAGACATCTGAGCGATCATGTCCTGGTTCATCTGAAATTCGCCGATAGGCTTACCGAACTGCTTGCGCTGGTTGCAATACTTGATGGCTACATCCAGGCATCCTTGGGCCAATCCGACGGCTCCGGCTGCTGCCGAAAGACGGGTCTGATTCAGAGAACTGAAAACGATTTTGGCGCCGTCGCCGGGATTGCCCAGGATATTTTCCTTGGGTACCCGTGTATCGGTCAGAAAGATTTCACCGGTCGGCGATGAATGGGAGCCCATTTTTTCAAGAGCACTCGTCTTGATCCCATTGAAGTTCTTCATTTCGAGAACGAACGCTGAAAGCCCCTTCGAGCCCTTCGACTTGTCCGTATAGGCATAGTAAATGATGACATCAGCCACATTGGCATTCGAAATCCAGGTTTTGGAGCCGTTCAGAAGCCAATGGTCCCCTTTGTCTTCGGCTGTGGACTGCATAGCCATGACATCCGATCCCGCATCCGGCTCCGTAATCCCGAAACCGCCCACATACTCGGCACTGACGAGCTTGGGAATGTACTTCTTCCGCAATTCTTCGGAACCGTATCGATAAATGGTATAGGCACACCCAAGGGTCTGCATGTTGACCTGAACCCGCAGGGAGCTCGACACCCGTGCGATCTCTTCTGTGACGATCATCGCCGCCAGAAATCCCATATTTTCTCCGCCATATTCTTCCGGAATGACCGTTCCGAAGAATCCCAGCTCTCCCATGGGCTTCAAGGCTTCCTTATATGGAAAATAATGATTGGCATCCCATTCGTTGGCATAAGGGGCGATTTTCTTGGTTGCAAATTCCCTTACAGACTTTCTCAACATTTCCAAATCCTTGGATAAACCAAAATCCATCTTTCTGTCCTCCTTGTGGGTTGATCGCATGTGTCTGAATCCGAATACCATGATCGCATAAAAGCTATTTTTCAGCTACATTACCCGCTTACCGAAGTCAAGAAAGAATTCATTCCGCTCGGAACTCCCCAAGAATCCCCCGTTGATTGCACGATATCAAAGACAGCCATCACTTCCTACCGCAGAAGCGCAATGTACATGGACCCGCAAGAAGTCTATCTCCGATTTCGTGGCAGTTACGAGCCTTCGCATGGGAACGGGTACGCCTTTTTCATGAGGCATCCTGCCAATTCCAATTGGCACAACATCGCCTCTCATCCTTTCGCTTCCTCTTTCATTTCATATAGTTGCCAAAAGCCGCCCTTGGCCTCGGTTTTGCTCTTCCTTGCACGATCCCAATGATGATGGACTCGCAAAAAGTCGCCTCTGACCGATTTCCTTCCAATGCCGGTCTTCCAGCAGGAGGGCAGGTGGTGTTTTGCGAAGCAGCGGAAACGTGTTTGAAGCAGCCGGAGATCGTTGGATCGGGCGGACGCGCTTCATCTATTTTGGATGGAAAATCCGGATGTTGCCTTTCAGAAAGCCATCGTTTCCATCTTGGCCATCCGCCCGATCCTACGAGATCGGGCTGCTGAGTTTTTCCGCTGCGCAAGCAAAATGCACCCGCCCTCCTGCGGGTTAAACAAGAGCATCTGACTTTTTGCGAGTCCATCAATGATAAGAACCAATCCATTGGCCTCTGCACCCCAATGTACATTTTTTCGGATCGAGGCTGACAAATTCATCATCCACCAACAGTAAAGGAGGTTTCATGGCTGAAAAACGATGGTTAACGGAGGACAAGCTCGCACTGATCATGGGTCTGTTTCTGTTTCTGCTCGGTGCACTGAACTACCTCGGCTTGGATGCACTGGGCTGGAGTGTGAAAACCAACGTGTGGACCAGCATGGAGAAGATATTGTCCCCCGCAACAGGAACCTATAAGGGCCTGAACGGGGTCTTATCCCTGATTTTCACCTATGTCTTCATCACAGCCTTTCTGGCGATCGGCGTGAAATTTCTGGGTGCGGACGTACCCAAATTCATCCGATCCTTCACCGTAGTGTTTTTGATCAGCTATGTCTGCTGGGTGGTGGGCCATTATGCATGGATCGCCGCTACTCCCGATACCCGAGCCAAATTCCATTTGACCTGGTCGCTGGGTTTGACGGGTGAGGCCGGGTTCATCCTGGCGCTTATCGCCGGAATCATCGTCGGCAATTTCATGCCCGGCATTTCGGAAAAACTCAAGGAAGCCCTGCGTCCGGAAATGTACATCAAGATCGCCATCGTCATCATGGGTGCCGAACTGGGCGTAAAATCCGTCGATGCCCTGGGTCTTGCCTCATCGGTCATCTTCCGAGGGCTTTGTGCCATCGTGGAGGCCTATTTGATCTATTGGGCGCTGGTGTATTTCATCGCCCGCAAGTATTTCAAATTCAGCAGGGAATGGGCGGCCCCTCTGGCTTCGGGCATATCGATCTGTGGTGTTTCGGCAGCCATCGCCACAGGGGGTGCGATCCGTTCTCGACCCGTCGTTCCCATTATGGTATCCTCCCTCGTCGTGGTCTTTACCTGTATCGAGATGCTCATTCTGCCTTTCGTGGCCCAGTGGGGTCTCTCCGGTGAGCCCATGGTGGCAGGCGCCTGGATGGGATTGGCGGTTAAATCGGACGGCGGGGCCATTGCAAGCGGCGCCATAGCGGATGCGCTCATCCGGGCCAAGGTTCTGGCTGATACCGGTCTTCAGTATCAACCCGGCTGGATCACCATGGCCGCCACCACCATCAAGATTTTTATCGATGTATTCATCGGTATCTGGGCCTTCGTGCTTGCCATGGTTTGGTGCACCTTCATGGAATGCGCCCCCGGTTCCCGCATGAAATTCAGCGAGGTGCTGGATCGTTTTCCGCGCTTTGTGCTTGGCTACGTCATCACCTTTCTGGTGATGCTGATCCTGTGCGCAAACGGACCGGAGCTCATCAAACTCGGCAAGGCAACCATCGCCGGAACAGGTATCTTCCGGGGTATTTTCTTCGTTCTAACCTTTTTCACGATCGGCATGGTGTCCAACTTCAAGAAGCTCTGGGCCGAGGGGATTGGGAAACTTGCCGCCGTATATATTGTCTGTCTGTTCGGCTTCATCATCTGGATCGGGCTCTTTATTTCCTGGCTGTTTTTTCATGACGTCAAGCCGCCCATTGCGTAGCGCTATCTATTGAACGGAAGGGCCGAGGCAGACTCATCGGGATGATGATACGAACATTCAAAACCAAAAGGAGAATCACCATGAACCTGGATGAAAATAAGATCGCAGAAGAAATGCAGAAAATGGAATACGAGCCCATGTTGCCCATCGAAAAGAAACTCGTGTCCTGGAGTATCAGCATCGGCGTCATTTCGCTGATCGTCCTCTATTGGGTCAGCGCAACCTTTTTCCCTGCAGCCCACGGGGGTTGATCCACAGCAAAACCCCGGAACACCAATCCTCGGTTCCGGGGTTTTCACAAGGCGCCATGAAATCTTCCGAAAAAGCTTTTTCTTCCCGCCACCACAGCACCATTCAGAACAAATTCCTGATCGGGCTTGCCGTCATTTTTCTGATGCTTGGCGTGGTTTTTCTGTTTGCCCTGCACATCCATCTGCGGGAAATGTTGCACATCGAAACGGAGGCCAATGCCGAAATCGTCTTTTCTCACCTGACCGCCCTTCAGGATTACGTCCGTACGATGCTGCGGCCTGCCGCCCGACAGGTTCTGCCACCGGATGAATTCCTGCTCGAGGCCATGAGCACCTCGTTTGTGACGCGCAAGGTGCTGGTCGAGCTGAACAGCGAAAAAGACCAGTACGTCTATCGGCGCGTTGCGGTATCCCCGAGGAATCCTCTCAGTGCGGCCAACGAAATGGAGCGGGAGCTCATCCAGTATTTTCAGGAGCATCCGGAAAAAAGCACACGTACCGATTACCGCATGATCGAGGAACGGGAATACTACGTCATGGCCAGACCCGTTCATTTCGAGCGGGAATGCCTGATGTGCCACGGCGATCCGACCGATGCACCCCGGGTGCTGATCGAGCGATACGGTGCAACGAACGGGTTCGGCAGAAGCGAAGGAGAGCTGGCTGGTCTGGACTTGGTCGCCATGCCGGTGGACAAGTCCATTCAACATATCCGTGAAGCCATCACCCTGTTCGGCGGATTCTTTTTCGTGGTGGCGCTGGGCATGTTCCTGCTCATTTCCTTCTTTTTCAACCGGCTGGTCGTCACCAACCTGCGCAGGCTTTCGGGCATCTTTCGCGAAACGTTTCAACATCCGAAAGACCAGCTCATTCTCGACCGGCTCGATGAAGGCGATGAAATCCGCTCCCTGCTCGAAGCCTTCGAAGCTTTCGCCTTCCACCTGAAGGAGGCAAGATTGCAGTTGGAAGACTACGCGGCCAATCTGGAAAGCAAGGTCCGGCGCCGGACAGCGGATCTCAGCCGGGAAGCCGCGGAACACCGCACCGATGTGCGCCTTTTTGTCGAGCTGCTGGGGGATCTGAGCAAAAGCGAGCGCCCGGACGATCTGCTGCAGACCGCGCTTCCCCGAATTGCTCAGCGCTTCGGGGCCACCCGCTCGGCATATCTGTGCGCGCCGTTGGGTCGTCATCGTTTTGTGTGGCCAGGACCTGAAGCCGAGTTTCTGATACCGAAAGACTGGCTCGCCCTCATCCAGGATGGTCAGGTCCGCATGGAAAACGACAGGGTCTACGTTCCGGTAAGCTCCCTGGAATGGAACCGGGGAATTCTCGCCCTGATCTGGGACGGAAGGACGAGGCCCGATATCGCCCCGGAAATTCTGGCGGCGCTGGGACAGCAGGTGGGAATCGCTCTCGAAAACCTGGAAGCCGTCGATGCGCTGCTCACACAGAACAAACTGCTCGAACGCATTTTCGACGGCATCTCCGATCCGATGCTCCTGGTGGATGCCGCAGGCGCCATCATTCTGGCCAATCCATCCGCCAGAAACCTTTCGGAAACCATCCGGCCAAAAGCCACTTTGGCTGCCTGGTTCCAGGCCCTGACCGGTTTTCGGGAACCCGATGAGCGGCTGACTGCGGCCCTCTGCGCTCCAGCCCCGTCCAATTTCGAATTCGAGCTTACCGGACCCCGCCATTTTTCGGTAAATGTCTATCCCCTTCGAAACAGCGAAGACAACGACCGGGCTGTGGTGTATATCCGGGAAACGACTTCCGAAAAGCGGCTACTGGCCAGAATGCAGCAAAGCGAAAAATTGGCCGCCCTGGGGCGCCTGGCTGCCGGTCTTGCCCATGAAATCAACAATCCGCTTGGCGTCATCCAGTGCTATGCGCAATTGCTCCAGAAAAGCCAGATGGAACCCCAGGCCAGGGCCGATCTCGACATCATCCTCAACCATACCCGAAAAGCGCAAGCGATCCTGAAGGGTCTGCTCGGCATGGCCAGACGGAACAGCGACGGCGCTTCGGGAAATGCAGACCTGAACGAAGTGATTCGCGGCATCGTCCAGATTTTTCGTGTGCAAACCGAAGCTTCCGGTGTAGCATTGGACATCGATCTGGCTCAGGATATCCCAGCCGTTGCTGCAGATACATCCGCCATCGAGCAGATCCTGACCAACATGCTGGTCAACGCTCTGGATGCCGTCCCGGATCGGACGGGGCGGATTCTGATCCGGACAAGCTTGGATCGAAACCAGCAGGCCGTTCTCCTGCAGGTTTCCGACAACGGACCGGGGATTGCAGCGGAACATGTGAAACAGATTTTCGATCCGTTTTTCACCACCAAGGAAATCGGCAAAGGTACCGGATTGGGGTTGACCGTGGTTTATGAGCTCATGACGGAAATCGGGGGATCGATCGACGTTCAAGCCGGTCCTGGAGCCAGCTTCGAATTGCATTTCCCGATTGCAGCACCGAATCACCAGCCCTCGCCCGGTATGGAACAGGATCAAGGACGCCCGGCATGAATCGACACCCGCTGCCCGCCGAATATTCGGACAAAGCCCCGCAGGCTGTTCTGATCGTCGATGACCAGCGGGACTTTGCCGCCGGGCTTACCCGGCTGATCCTCAGCCAGTTTCCGCAGTTGAATTGCCGTTTCTGCTCTTCGGCTGAAGAAGCCTTAGAGGAGCTGGAACGAACCGATTTCGATGTGTTGATCACCGATTTGCGCATGCCGAAAATTTCCGGACAGGACCTGCTGACTGCCGCCCTGTCGATGCAGCCATCCCTGACGGTGATCATGCTCACGGCCTATGGCACTGTCGAAACCGCAGTGGCGGCACTCAAGGAAGGGGCTTACGATTTTCTCACCAAACCGATCGATCAGGACCACCTGTTCCGGATCGTGGGTAAAGCGCTGGAGCGAAGCCGATTGTTGCAGGAAAACGCCCGGCTGCGCGAGAAGGCAGCCGAATGCGCCTGCAGCGACCTGCTCGTCGGTGAAAGCCCTGCCATGCGACGGCTGCGCAAGACCATCGCGGCAGTGGCGGCATCCGACTACACCGTACTGATTCGGGGGGAATCCGGCACCGGAAAGGAGCTGGTCGCCCGATCCATTCAGGCGCTCAGCGCGCGGGCCAACGCACCTTTCATCATCGTCAATTGCCCGTCCATTCCGGATACCTTGCTGGAAAGCGAGCTGTTCGGGCACGTCAAGGGGGCCTTCACCGGAGCGGATCGCACCCGCAAAGGCTTGTTTGTCGCCGCAGACCGGGGCACCATCCTGCTCGATGAAATCGGCGACATTCCGGCCGGCGTTCAGGCAAAGCTCCTGCGGGTTCTCCAGGACGGCGAGGTCCGACCCGTCGGCGCCAATACCACAGCCCGCGTCAACCTGCGCATTCTCGCATCCACCAACCGGAACCTCGAGGCCAAAATCACCGATCAACGATTCCGGGAAGATCTGTATTTCCGGCTCAACGTACTGCCCATTCACGTACCGCCGCTTCGGGAACGCACCGAAGACATCCCCCTGATCGCAAGCCATTTTCTGATGAACATCTGCCGGGAGCTGGCCTCAGGCCAGAAAGAATTCTCCCCGGAAGTGCTGAGCTATCTGACGTGCCGCCAATGGCCGGGCAACGTCCGGGAACTGCTCAATTTCGTTCGAAGGCTGGCTGTGTTCTGCACTGGCGACCGCATCGAGATGGCACACGTTCGGCTGGTGGAAAGCGGCACGTCCATCGAACCGGACGGCTGTAACCCGTTTTCTCCCTACAAGGAAACCAAACAGGCGGTATTGGCCGAATTTACGAGAAGTTATGTGCGACGCATCCTGGAACATACCCATGGGAACATCTCCGAGGCCGCCCGCATCAGCGGCATCGAACGATTCACCCTGCAGAAGATCATCAAGCGCATGGACATCGATACCGAATCCTTCCGAAAAGGTTGATGGGCTCGACAAAAGTTGCACTACCCCTGATTTTGGAGTTTTTCCGGGCCTGAGCATGGGGGGAGATACGCCTTTTGATGTTGCATCGGATA
>CAZJXF010000117.1:0-10642 GCA_964549995.1 uncultured Desulfatirhabdium sp.
GTATTTCTTGCACAAGAAAACCCTCGTTCTGGGAAGGGCCAGAAGGTGGATGTCGATGGGTGCTCCTTTTGGCGAGCGTTATGGCAAGGGCATGCGTGCCATCATTCCGATCGTCGTGCTGATCGCTTCCATTCCCTATCTCGTTGCCCAGATTCAGGGGATCGGGCTCATGGTGGAAACCATGACCGAAGGGCTCATTCCTTATAAGGTCGGGCTGTTCTTCATTCCAACCTTCATCGCCGTGTATCTGATGATGGGCGGAATGAAAGGGTCGGCCTGGGTGAACACCGTCCAGGGAATCTTTTTCACGGTGATGGTCTTCTTTCTCTTCGGTGCCGTGATGACGAAAAACGGCGGGTTCGGCCCGACGATGGATCTCGTGTATCAAAAACATCCCGAACTGTTTCAGTTGGGATGGAACAACGGCAAGGTATGGAGCTATCCGATGATTTTCGGTTTTGCTACGGCTATGTGTCTTGGCTGCATCTGCTTTCCACAGCCATACATGCACAGCTATTCCAGCAAATCCGTCAACGGGTTCAAGGCCATGTTCCTCGCGTTTGGAGGAATCTGTATCGTGGTCATCACCATTCCGACCTTGGTCGGAATCGCATCGAGGGTTATCGTTCCGGGGCTTTCAGGAGTTCAGGCGGACAAGGTGTTCGGAATGGTCGCATCGGCAACCATGCCCAACTGGCTGGCTGCCATGGCGGTGGCCGGCGGTTTTACGGCTGCCATGTCGACGGTGAACGGCCTGGTGTTCGGCAACGCGACCAATATTGCCGTCGATCTATACAAGACCTTGAACCCGAACGTCGATTCCCATCGTCTGGTTCGGATTGCGATGGTTTGCGTGGCCATCATCATGGCTGTATGCACCTGGATTGCCTGGAATCCCAACACACCGGTCGCGGAGCTTTCGGTGATCGCCTTCGGTATGGTGGCCGTTACGATATTTCCGCTCTGGGGAGCCTATTTCTGGAAACGAGCGACGGCTCTCGCAGCTATCTTGTCGGTCCTCGTCGGTTCCGGGTTGAATGTCGTTTTCTTCTTCATGGGCGGAAAAGGGATGATCCTCAATCCACAGCCGCAGTTCTTTCAACTGAACGGTTTTCTGGTCGCCTTCATCGCTTCCGGCATTGCATTTATCGGCATCAGCTGGATTACGAAACCCGGAACGGTTGAGGAGAAAAGCCTTTCGTTGTTCTTTCACCCAGCTCTCGAACGAAGCTAAAGGAGTCGCATCATGAATTTGTCGCTCAATCTTCCGTCACGATTCAATGCAGCCGATCATTTCGTGGATCGGCACATTCGGGAAAACCGGGGGCATCGAATCGCCGTATACTGCAACGACCGAACATTTACATATACGGACATTCAAATCGGGATGAACCGCTTCGGAAACGGGCTTCGATCCTTCGGTGTGGAGATGGAACATCGGGTGGCCCTGTTGCTGCACGATACCGAGGTGTTTCCGATGGCCTTCTGGGGAGCCATCAAGGTCGGAGCCGTTCCGATCTGTCTGAATACGTTGATGCGACCGAAGGATTACCAGTACTTTCTGGAAGACAGCCGGGCGAAGGTGTTGGTCGTTGATCATGCCCTTTTGGATGTGATTCGACCGATCCGAAGCCAACTCCGTTTTCTGCAGTGTGTCGTCGTAGCCAACGGACCGGCGGATGACGGAGATATCGAGTGGTCCGGATGGATTGGACAACAATCGAGCGAGCTCGAATGCGCACCGACGACTCCGGATGATCCTTGCTTCTGGCTGTACAGTTCTGGATCGACCGGTCAACCCAAGGGTACGGTCCATTTGCAGCACGACATGGTCTATGCGGCGGAAACATACGGCAAGAAGGTGCTGGGGATACAAGAAAACGATATTTGTTTCTCGGCAGCCAAGCTCTTTTTTGCCTACGGTTTGGGAAACGGGCTCTATTTCCCTTTCAGTGTCGGGGCGTCCGCGGTCTATCTACCAGAGCGGCCCCTTCCGGAAGCCGTCTTTGCAACGATCGAACGTTATCGGCCGACCCTGTTCTTCGGAGTGCCCACCCTTTTCAGCAACATGCTCGTTTCGGAGGGGAAGCTCAACGGTGTCAGATATTGTGTATCCGCCGGGGAGGCGCTTCCGCCGGACATTCTCAAACGATGGGAAAAGCGCTTTCGGGTACAGATCTTGGATGGCATCGGCTCGACGGAAATGGCTCATATCTACATTTCCAATGCACCGGGGGACATTCAGCCGGGAAGTACCGGAAAGCCGGTCCCCGGCTATGACGTCCGCATCGTGGACGAAAATTTCAACGACGTTCCGGAGGGGGAAATCGGCACCCTTCTGGTTCGCGGTGACAGCGCGGCCGCCTATTACTGGAACAAGCACGAGAAGACCAAGGAGACCATGCTGGGTCCTTGGCTCAATACGGGGGACAAGTTTTTCAGGAACGATCAGGGGTACTACTATTATGTCGGTCGTTCGAACGACATGCTGAAGGTCGGAGGCATCTGGGTATCGCCGATCGAAGTCGAAGCCTGTCTGACCGAACATCCGGCAGTCCTGGAATGTGCGGTCGTCGGTTCACCGGATGAGGAAAACCTGATCAAACCCAGGGCTTTCGTGGTGTTGAACAAGGGGTATGAAGCATCCGGGGAACTGGAGCAGGAATTGAAGATGTACGTCAAGAACAGACTCGCTCCCTATAAATTTCCGAGATGGATCAGTTTTGTGGAAACGCTTCCGAAGACTGCCACTGGAAAGATCAAGCGCTTTGAACTGAAAGACAATCCCTTCGACAACTAAATCATCCGAAGAGAGGGAGCCGACACATCATGAAGGACTTTGCAACCCTGAGAACGATCGTAGCTCGAAACCTCGAATATGTTCCGGATAAAACGGCGCTCATCGAAGGCGATCGTCGGTTGACGTTTCGGCAGTTTGCCGATCGTACCCGACGGATGGGAAATGCGCTGCTGGGGCTCGGACTGAAAAAAGGGGATCGGGTGGCCATATTGGGCCCAAACAGCATGGAAAATGCCGAAAGCTACTTCAGCATTCCCAATGCCGGTCTGGTGCTGGTCATGCTGAATTTTCGTCTCGCTTCCCCGGAAATTTGGACCATCTTGAGCGATGCCCGGGCAAGAACGCTGATGGTGAACGAGCGGTTCCTGCCGCAGGTCGAATCCATTCGGGACAGACTTTCATTCGTGGATCATTTCATTTTCATCGGTGACAAGACCCATATGCCTTCGGGTTGGCATCACTACGAGGATTTGATTGAAAAGGCCTCCTCCGATGTGCCACAGGGGGGGATCGAGGAGGACGATCTGGCCGCGTTGATGTATACCAGCGGCACGACTGGCTCGCCCAAAGGCTGTATGGGAACCCACGGCAATTTCTACCACATCGGCAGAAGCCTCACCCTGGAGATGAAAACCGATGAAACCGATGTCGGTATCGTGGCCTCGCCGTTGTTTCATGCTACCGGTGAAGTGGTTCTCATGAACTGCATGTACAGCGGAACCACGGCTGTCATCATGCCTGCCTGGGATACCGAGGAGTTCATGCGATTGGTCGAACGGCATCGGGTGACGACGGGCATGATCGCCACCCCGATGCTCCTTTTTTTGGTGCAACATCCCAAAAATCGAGACTACGATATGTCCAGCCTCCGAAAGCTCTTCTTTGCAGGAGCACCGGTGACACCCGTCGTGTTCCAGCAGGCGATCGAACGTTTTGGAAACGTTTTCCTGCATCTGTTTGGAACGAGCGAGACCGTGGGCCAGGCTACCGTGCTTCGCAGGGAAGCCATTTCAAAGGCCATCGAAGAAGGAAACACCGAGATTCTGGGGTCATGTGGAAAATCTTTCGTGGACATGCAGGCCGAGGTGGTGGATGAATTCGACAGACGTGTAGCACCTGGGGAGGTCGGGGAAATCCGTGTACGAGGTCTGGGCGTCACGAAAGGATATTGGAACAAGCCTGAAGAGACGGCCAAAGTGTTTCGAAACGGATGGTACTATCCGCTCGATCTGTGCCGTGTGGACAAGGACGGCTTCATCTACATCGTCGATCGGAAAAAGGACATGATCATCACCGGTGGGGAGAATGTCTATCCGGCCGAGGTGGAAAACGTTCTCTACGAGCATCCGGCTGTGGCCCAGACGGCCGTGATCGGCCTGCCCGACGAGAAATGGGGGGAAGTCGTAACGGCTTTTGTGGTGACCAAGAAAGGAGTGGAAGCGACTGCCGAGGAGCTCATCGGGTTCTGCAGAAAACACATTGCCGGATACAAGACGCCGAAGAAAATCATTTTCGTCGATGCGCTTCCGATGAGCGTCAGTGGAAAGATCCTGAAGTACAAGCTGCGGGAGGAAGCGATTCACTAATCCTTCGGTTGTATCTTCTCTTCTGATCCCATTTGATCCAACCGGGCTTATCCTGCGAACATCAGGTCCCGACGAAGCCGCCCCCTTCGAGCAGGAAAGCCCGGTTCTCTTCGGGAACCTCAAACAAGGCAACTCGTACCCCTGAAGGGATCGCACCCAATTTTGCAAGGGAAGAATGTCGATCGCCCCTGCGAACTGCTCGACCGGCTGAAGATGGTCATATGGCCCTTCTCCTACCGAGTGCCCTTGCCTCACCCTGTTTCCCTGCCCTCACATCCGGAAACCTTCCGGATTTCTATATCTCGGTTGTCACGAAAAATCCTGTTGTATTCATCGATTCACTGTTTCAGAATATCCAAAATGGCTATCGTTATCCAACCATTTGTCGATTTTTTCCGGATTATTGTTGATGATGGCCCCGCAACAAGTCAGGAAGTCTCTGTCGAGTCGCGGGGTGACCGGGGAACCTTTTTCGCTGTTGCGAAAAACGGTGCATTGACATCTGGTTCCGAAATAGGCATCCAGCATTTTCCAACGGGTTACGAACCCATCGTTTACAGTGAAATCCCATGAGCCGATCTTCGAACGTACCATCGTCTCCTATCCCGAGCCTTCCTGACCTCATTGACGATCTGGATCCGGTTGAATGAACTGGTACGAAACAATCCAGAACTGGATGTTCGCCATTCCGGAAGATGTCGATGACAGCCTGACGTTCTGGCGGGAAAGGCTGCTTTCCGTCATGCTTCTCATCGGTATCGTGCTGTGTCCGATCACCTTGATCCCGACAACGATGATGATCATCGACTATGGGTATTGGTCGTTGGCCGTCATCGACGGGATCATGCTGATATTGTCCATTTATTTCTATCGGAATCGACAGGTGTCCTATCGGTTGAGGGCGGCGTTCGTTCTGGTGGCAGCTTATGCCGTAGGGGCCGGTATCGTGTTGAAATTCGGTCTGGTCAGCGGTGGCCCTGCATGGCTGTTTACCTTTTCGGTTCTTGCAGGCATGATGATGGGTGTTCGTGCCGCAGTTTTCGCCGTTCTGTTGAATGCTCTGACCCTCGGGCCGCTGGCCTATTGGTTCGGTGACGGAGCATTCGTGTTCGGTTTTCTATTCGATGGGAGCATCAAACGGGTAATTGCCGGTTTGGGAAGTTATGTACTGATGGATACGATAGCCTCCGTCACGGCAGCTGTCATGGTGAAGGGGGTTGAAGCCGTCGCCGAACGCCACCGCAAGACCGTGCGGAGGTTGAATCAAACGGTGGAAGAACTACAGCAAAGTCAAAAAGCCATTTCGGAGACCAAAGAACGATTTCTAACACTGGTTCAGCAGGCTCCTTTTGGGATTGCCCTGTTAAACGCATCGGGGGAATATGTATGGATCAATCCGAAATTCATCGATATGTTCGGCTATTCGCTGGAGGATGTTCCCAACGGAAAGGCGTGGTTTCAAAAAGCCTTTCCGGATCCGGATCTTCGGGCCCGGGTTATTTCCGCCTGGAAGGAGGATCTGGATCGGCATGAAATCGGATATTCACGGGTGCGTGTTTTCGAAGTGACGTGCAAGGACGGCACGCGGAAAACCGTTCAATTTCATCCGGTTCGTTTGACCACTCAGGAAGACCTCATGGTGTGCGAGGATATTTCCGAACGACTGCAGCTGGAAGAGCAACTGCACCATGCCCGGAAAATGGAGGCCATCGGAACGCTTGCCGGTGGTATCGCACACGATTTCAACAACCTGATGCAGGGCATCGTGGGATATGCGCAGCTGATGTTGATGGAAAAGGCGGAGAACGATCCGGACTATCCCCGATTGAAAGGCATCGAGAAAGCCGTCGAACGGGCGGCCCATCTGGTTCGCCAGCTCATGCTCTTCGGTCGAAAGGCCGTTTCTCAGCGAAAATTGCTTCATTTGGGAAATGAGATTCGACAGGCCGTTCAGGTGTTGGAAAGGACGATTCCGAAAATGATTCGAATCGAATGGAATGTCGATGCCGATCTAATGCCGATCGAGGCGGATTCCACCCAAATCGA
This sequence comes from uncultured Desulfatirhabdium sp., assembly GCA_964549995.1. Classification (GTDB taxonomy): domain Bacteria; phylum Desulfobacterota; class Desulfobacteria; order Desulfobacterales; family Desulfatirhabdiaceae; genus Desulfatirhabdium. Next base: position 6,433 of record CAZJXF010000117.1, read on the forward strand.
GCAGATCCTTTTGAATCTGGGTACCAATGCGGCAGATGCCATGCCGGATGGCGGAGTGTTGTCGATTACAGCACGCAACGTCACGATTCTGCATACCAAGTCCGCCCTTCAGGGCGAGCTTGCTCCCGGTGATTATATCCTATTGCAAGTTTCAGACACTGGAATCGGGATGGATCCGGAAATCATCCAACATATCTTCGAGCCCTTTTTCACGACAAAAGACCTGGGAAAAGGTACAGGGCTCGGTCTGGCGTCGGTTTACGGTATCGTCACGGCACATGGAGGCCTGATCGAATGCGACAGCATACGCGGAAAGGGAACGACGTTTCGGGTGTTTTTCCCGGCAGTCGAACGACAACCGGAAGTCGATGGGGAAGGCCGGCACTTGGATGAATCCTCGCTGGGGGGAACCGAGCACATTCTTGTCGTGGACGACGAGGCCGATATTCGGGAGCTGCTGGGTGAAATTCTCAAGCGATACGGCTACAGGGTGAGTTGTGCGGAAAACGGGGAGAAGGCACTGGAAATGTTTCAAAACGATCCCCATGCGTTCGATTGCATTCTGCTTGACCTCAGCATGCCGGGGATCGGTGGCTACCGGTGTTTGCAAGAGATGTTGCGGATTCAACCGGAGGCCGTCGTGCTGATTGCCAGTGGATATGCCAAAGACGACGCGGTTCAGCGAGCCATGCAGGTGGGTGCCAGAGACTATATCGAAAAACCCTATCGGATGAGGGTGCTCCTACAGCGGATCCGAGATGTTCTGCAGGTCAATCGATCGGAAAGTAATGAGGCGAAGGGCAAAAAGGCATAAACAAGCGGGCTCGGGAGGATATTTCATGGTCCCAACGGGGTTCGAACCCGTGTTTCCGGCGTGAGAGGCCAGCGTCCTGACCGCTAGACGATGGGACCAAAAGCGCCCAATGAATACCATCTTCCTCATCGATCTGTCAATTGCTTATTCCGATGCTTATTCCGATGGATTCGAAGGTATCAACGGTAGGTGATCATCTCCGGAGATTTCTGCAACAGCAAATGGGCCACATCGTTGAAGCCTCCCAGAAAGACGCCGCGTTTTCCCACATAGAACCGACTGACCGAAGCATTCAGAACCTGCCAGGAAATCTCCATCGCTTTGGTATCCGACAAACCAAGAGCCGCTTTCATTGCGATACCGATCGGCCCGCCTGACGTAAATACGGCGATGCGGTTTGCGTCCAGTTCCTTCAGCGATCGGATGCCCCCGATGACCCGCTCGATGACGGACTGCCAGGTCGGCTCGTCTGGGTGAATCCGTTTTCCTTCAGCCCAATCGATCATGACCTTTTCGAAGAGCCGCTGAAAGGCTTTTCGGCTCGTTCTGGCTTCTTCGGCGAGCGGGTGCCATTCCGGAAAATGGTTCAGGAGGTCTGCGACATGAGCGTTCCAGATACCGAAGGCGTCGTATTCGTCGAAGGCTGGCGAGACGACAAGTTCCGGTGCCTTGCGATCGGCTCTGCGGAACCTGTCGAGTACGGTTTCCGCCGTTTGTCGCTGACGTTTCATGCTACCGCAGAAAACGGCATCCAGCTCAAGATCGAGATCGACCCAGAACCGCCCCAAGGCTTCGGCCTGTTGAAACCCCAATGGCGAAAGTTCGTCGTAATCGGCTGCCCCGAAGGAGGCCTGGCCGTGTCGAACAAAGTAGATCAAACCCATGTGTCGCTCCTGGAAAGGTGACGAAAACAGGTGGTGGGTAGGTTGGAGAAGGGCCTGTGGACGTAGGGCACAGCTGTTGTCGTTCTTGCCCATCCAAAAAGCATATCGACCCCCATTCGGTTTATCGGAGACTCACTTACTCTTCCGAGGCCATCCTCTTTTTGCATGTAGCGGTTTTTCGGAGAAGGTGCAAGAGAATAGAACAAACGTTCGTTTTGTCTTGACCTCGATCGGTCGTTGGGGCAAGATGCGAACACTGAGAACCTGAATGAGGGAGCGATGATCCATGCATTTTCGGATCCATGTCTGCATGAAAGCGATTCCGGAAGATTCCTGCGGAGGCTGGCGGTCCATGAAGGATGGGGAGGCTCCGAACGGACCGGATCGGTTTCGAATGAATCTCTATGACGCCCATGCGCTCGAGGCGGCCCTGCAGTTGAAGTCCAGGCATCCGGAGGGGTTCGTTCAGGCCATCGCGCTTGGGCCGACCGGTACCGAGACGGTTCTCAAGCGGGCTGTAGGTATGGGGGCGGATCGGGCCGTTCATGGAATCGTATCGGAGCCGACGGATTCCTTTTCGATTGCATGCACGCTCGCCGAACTGATTCGACGCGATCCCTGCGATCTGCTTTTCTTCGGATATATGGGAGAAGACAGCCAGCAGGCGCTTACCGGCCCGATGACGGCAGCCCTGCTCGATTGGCCCTGTCTGTCGGCCGTGGTGTCGGAGCGGATTCTTCAGGATGAGAATGAACAGCGTCGCGTATGCGCCACACGGGAGCTCGAAGCCGGCCTTCTTGAAACCATCGAATGTTCGCTTCCGGCCGTTCTGACGATCCAGACGCGTGCCGTCCAGCCTCGCTATCCGGCTCTTTCGAAAATGCTTCGGAGCAGCGAGGCTCTCGTACAGATCGATGAAAAGCACCTGCCCCCTCTGCCGAAACCCGTCCAGACGGTCGTCGACACACGGATGCCACAGGCCAGCCGTTCGATGATCCGTTTGGAAGGAAGCCCGGAAGATCAGGTGATTGCGCTCATGGACTGGCTCCGGTTACACCATCGGCTTTTTCTGGAGGTTCCCGAATGAGCGATCGCACGGTCGTCGTGCTGTTGCCGCACGTCCTCGATGGACATGCCTCGTCGATCGCTTTCTGCAAGCCACTGCTGCGGTTTGCCGCTCGACTGGTTCAAGGCCGAAGCGGTTATCGTCCGGTCGTTGCAGCCCTCCTTTCGGAGGACATCGCTATCGATACGATCCGTCGACTCCTGCCGGGGATGCGGCTGCGGTTGGGGATTCTCGAGGGGGTTGGAGCCGAAGAAGGATCGAACCTTCCGGTCGGTGCCCTCCTTTCGGCATGGGAGCGGTTGCTTTCCGATATCGATCCCATCTGCGGCGTTCTTCCCCATACGATCGATGGCGTGCAGCTTGCGGGAGCCCTTTCGGTTCGGTTGAACGCCGCCTGCATTTCGGGGGTTGTCGATGTCGAACCGTCGGATACTGGGGAGCCGATCTTCGATCGGCTTGTCGATAACGGCAACCGGGTGGCGCAAGTGGCGGCCCGAGCCCAGAATGTCTTCGTGACGGTCGACTGGGGCCGATGGTCCATGAAAGAGGACAGGCCACCGATATCGGAGGACACTGTCGAGGTCAAGCGGCTGGATCGAGCGGTCGACAGGCGCTACCGGCTGCTCGATCGGCATACGCCGAGCGGCGATACGCGGGATCTCGATCGGGCACGGGTGGTTGTTGCCGTCGGCAGAGGTCTTGGAAAGGCAGAGAACCTTTCACACGTCGAAGCCTTTGCAGCAACGTTTCCCGGCAGTGTCGTCGCTGGAAGCCGCGGCGCATGTGATTCCGGCTGGATTCCCCCCGATCGGCAAATCGGGGTGACTGGAAAGACTGTTTCCCCGGAAATCTATTTTGCTTTGGGCATCTCGGGGGCTCCCCAACATCTGGCCGGGATGATGTCTTCCCGAAGTGTCGTATCCATCAACATCGATCCTTGTGCCCCGATCTTTTCGCACAGTGACATCGGCATCGTCACCGACATGATTCCATTCATCTCGGCCTGGATCGATCGGATGTCATCCATGATGAACTCGCAAAAAGTCCACAAGTCTCATCCGAGTCGCATGGGGGAGACACGCCTTTTTCGTTGCATCGGATAAACTCAGCCGCCCGAGCTCGTAAGGGCCGGGCATGTAGCCAGACTTCAACGATGGGTTATTGGAATGCAATATCTTGTTTTTCATACAGATATGGCTGGGAATCGCATGCCCGGCCCAACGATCTCCGGCGGCTTCAAACAAGTATCCGATGCAACATCAAAAGGCGTATCTCCCCCCATGCTCAGGCCCGGCAAGAACCATAGTCGGGAATGAAGCGACTTTTTGCGAAGCTGTCACCCATGATGGACTCGCAAAAAGTCGCCATTTCCCGATTTCCTTCCAATGCCGGGCTTCCAGCAGGAGGGCGGGTGGTATTTTGCGAAGCAGCGGAAACGTGTTTGAA
>CAZJXF010000118.1:0-10636 GCA_964549995.1 uncultured Desulfatirhabdium sp.
AGCATGGTGGGCCAGGAATACCTGATGAACCATGTCGGGCAGAACATCGTCCGGAAACTGCGCAACCAGCTCTACGATCGGATTCAGGATCTGCCGCTTTCCTTCTTTCAGGAAGAGCGAACCGGTGTATTGATGAGCCGGATCACGAACGATGTCACCATCATCAAAAACATGGTGTCTACGGCCGTGACCGCATCGCTACGGGATTGCTTTTCCATCGTCGGGCTGATCGGTGTCATCCTCTACCGCGACTGGAAGCTTGCCCTGTACGCGCTCATCATCCTGCCGGTAGCCTTCTATCCGGTCGTACAGTTCGGCAGGCGGGTGCGCCGCGTCAGCACCGGATGTCAGGAAGCCATGGCCGAAATGAACGCCTTTCTGCATGAAACGTTTTCAGGGAACAAAATCGTCAAAGCCTTCGGAATGGAGGCCTATGAAAAGGCACGTTTTCACCGCAAGACCTTCGAGCTCTACCGCCTCGAAATGAAAGCCGTTCTGGTGCGCGCCCTGTCTTCTCCGGTCATGGAGTTTCTGGCAGGGCTCGGCATCGCCTTCATCATTTGGTACGGCGGCTACCGGGTCATCTCCGGCACATCGACTGCCGGGACCTTCTTTTCTTTCATGGCGGCGGTTCTCATGCTCTATGACCCGGTCAAGAAGCTGAGCGGTCTCAACAACACCCTTCAGGAAGGTCTGGCTGCTGCAGATCGGGTGTTTGAAATCATCGAAAAACCATCGGTGATTCAAGAGGCCGAAAACCCGGTCATCCTTCCCAAGACCCCCCATGCCGTCCGATTTCGCGATGTCTGGTTCGACTATGGATCGGCGATGGTGCTCAAGGGAATCCACCTGCGGGTGAAGGCCGGTGAAGTGCTTGCCATCGTGGGCATGAGCGGCGGGGGAAAGACCTCCCTCGTCAACTTGATACCTCGGTTCTATGACGTCAGCCGGGGAGCGATCCTGATCGACGGCATCGATATCCGCCAGGTTTCCATCCGATCCCTGCGGGAGCAGATCGCCATCGTCACCCAGGAGCCGATTCTCTTCAACGACACGATCCGCAACAACATCGCCTACGGCAACCCCAACGCAAGCCTCGAGCAAATCGAAGACGCCGCCCGGGCGGCCTATGCGTGGGATTTCATCGACAGACTTCCGAATCGTTTCGAGGCGAATATCGGAGAGCTCGGCAGTCGGCTTTCCGGAGGAGAAAAGCAGCGCATTTGCATCGCCAGAGCGCTTCTGAAGGATGCGCCCATCCTGATTCTGGACGAAGCGACCTCATCCCTCGATTCCGAGGCGGAGCGGCTGGTGCAGCAGGCCCTCGAAAACCTGATGCGGGGACGGACGACCTTCGTCATCGCCCACCGATTGTCCACCATCACCTATGCCAGCCGGATCGTAGTGCTCGTCAACGGGGAGATCGTCGAGGAAGGAACGCATGCGGAGCTGATCGAAAAGCGGGGGGAATATTGGAAGCTGCTGCAGATGCAACTGGGTGATCGGTGATGGGTGATGGATGACGGCTTCGCAAAAAGTCCAAAAGTTTCATCCGAGTCGCATGGGAGGAGACACGCCTTTTTCGTTGCATCGGATAAACTCAGCCGCCCGATCTCGTAGAGCCGGGCATGTAGCCAGACGCTCCAGGAAAGAGCATCTGATGGCAGTCGTACGCTTTTCAGACCCAAGCCGAAGCTTTTTCTGCATGCCCGGCTCAACGATCTCCGGCGGCTTCAAACAAGTATCCGATGCAACATCAAAAGGCGTATCTCCTCCCATGCTCAGGCCCGAAAAGCCCCCAAAATCGGCGATAAAATGACTTTTACGAGTCCATCAGATAGGTAATAGGTGAGGGGTGAGGAGGCGGGATCGGTGGTCCTGCTGCCATGTGACCCATCGCAGCCATGGCTCCTCCCCCGCCGATGGCCATTCGCCTTATGAGGCCGCTGCCTTCTTGCGCTCCTCATCCCGCAGCACCCGCCGAAGCACCTTTCCTACGGGAGAGGTAGGCAGCACATCCCGGAATTCGATGGAGCGGGGCCGCTTGTAGCCAGCCAACCGTTCCTTGCAGAATTCCAGAATTTCCTCTTCCGTAGCCGTCTGCCCCGGAACCAGCTGAACGAAGGCCTTCACCGACTCGCCGCTTCGTGGATCGGGAACACCGACCACAGCGACGTTGGCGATCTTGGGATGGGTGAAGAGGACTTCCTCGACTTCCCGCGGGTAACAGTTGAAGCCGCCCACCAGGATGAGGTCCTTCTTTCGGTCCGTAATGACGATGTATCCTTCCTCGTCGACATGTCCGATATCCCCGGTGAGAAAATACCGCCTGCCGCCGATTTCCCGGAAAACGGCTTCGTTTTCCTTGGGCTTGTTCCAATAGCCCTGCATGACCTGCGGACCGCTGATGGCGATCTCCCCATCTTCCCCTCGAGGCATTTCGGTTAGACCGGTTTCCGTATCCACGATCTTGACATCCGTATTCGAGAAGGGAAAACCGACGGAGCCGAATTTTCGTTTGGTCGGGTCTGTCGGATTGACGGTGGCTACAGGCGCCGTCTCGCTCAACCCGTATCCCTCGAAGATGACACAACCCGTCTTCTCCTCGAATTTCTTGGCCACTTCCACGGGTAAAGGAGCTCCGCCCGATGCACAGCACAAAACCGAGCTCAGATTGAACTGGGCCAACTGGGGATGGTTCATGAAGGCAATATAGATGGTCGGCACCCCGACAATCATGGTGGTCTTGTATTTCTGCACGGCTTTGAGCACTTCGGTGAACGGCGGATTTCCGGCCCGTGGATCGGGGATGCAGACCAGCTTGCTGGCACTGGCACAGGCCCCCAGCAGACACAGGGTCAACCCGAAACTGTGATACCACGGCAGCACGCCCAAATAGCAATGAAAACCGCCCTTGCGGATCTTTTCCGGCGCCTTTCCCGGTTCATGGGGAAAACTGACCCATTCATGGGTAGCCATGATGTCGAAAACGAAATTTGAGTGGGTGAGTGCCGCCCCCTTCGGGACGCCTGTGGTTCCGCCCGTATAGATGATCAGGGCGAGGTCCTTCAGCGGATCGATGGAAACATCCGGGACTTTCGGCGGGTATTTGGCAAGGATGTCGTCGAAGAAGAGATGGGATGGATCATGGGAGGCAGCCTTGGGAATCTTGCCGAGCAGACCGCCGAGGAATCCCTTGAGCGCCGGAAGGAAGGATTTCACGTTGCAAACGACCACCGTCTGGACATCGGTTCCTTCGATGGCCTTCACCGCAGTCTGGTAGAACTGGGGATGATCCATGACGAAGACGGCCCGAGCTCCCGAGTCCCGCAGCTGGTAATTGAGTTCCCCTGCGGTATAGATCGGATTGCAGGTGACGCAGACGGCTCCGGCCTTGAGAATGCCGAAATAGATGGCCGGATAATGGGGCAGATTCGGCAGAAAGATGGCCACCCGCTCACCCTTCCGGATCCCTCGGGAGGAAAGGAAATTGGCGATGCGATCCGCCATGTCCTTCACCTGGGCATAGGTGCGGGTGCCGTCGTTGAAAATGGTGTACACGTTGTGGGGATAATCCCGTGCTGCTTCGTCGAGAAAGATGAAAACGGGTTTTTCCCAGCCGGTGATTTTCCGGGCGACGCCGGTAGGCCATTTCGGGGTCTGCCATGTGTTGGTCGGCATTCGGTTACCTCCTGTCGGTTGTGAGGGGGTCATCGGTTCTCCATCAACCAGCGCTGTTGCTGTCCTGCAAACCCATATAAAATTGGCGTTCGAGAAGCCGGTGCCAGGCTGTCCATCGCTCCTTCGGATCGGTACTGTGCATCAGTTCCCGAACGGCGGTCACCTTGGCGTCGATTTCATCGACATAGTTCAGAATCAGAGCCTCGATCGTTTTGGGTTCTTCGGGAGAGCCGAATTCCCGATGGCCATGGTGGCTGACCATGAGATGCCGCAGCAACATGAGCCGCTCCGGATCGACATCCGGAATACCGCTCGCTTTCTCATCCAGCAGACGCAACCCCAACACGATGTGGCTGAGCAATCTTCCCTCGTTTGTGTAATCGATCGTATGCTGAAAATCAAGCTCAAAGACCTTGCCGATATCGTGCAACAGCGCACCGGCAAGCAGCAGATCCCGATCGATTCCGGCATAATGGGATGCCACCCGATCGGCAAGCAGGGAGACGGAAAGGGTATGCTCGAGAAGACCCCCCAAGTAGGCATGATGCATTTGCTTGGCTGCAGGCGCCCGTCGAAAACCTTCGACAAAGGCCGCGTCTTCGAAAACGGCTTTCAGCAACGTCCGGATCCATTCCGACTGAACCGATTCGATCAACCCCGTCAACCGTTCGAACATCTTGTCGATGTCCTTTCGGGTTTGCGGCAAAAAGCCGCTGGGATCGATCCCCGCCGGGTCGCAGCGTCGGATGCGTTGCACCGTCAGCTGCACCTGCCCCTGATAGGCGGTTGCCCTCCCCGTGATTTCCACCAGAATTCCGGCTTCGATATCCTGCGTCTCCTCACCGATCCCGTCCCACATGACGGCAGGAATCGTCCCGGTCCGGTCGGAGAGCACAAGGCGAAGATAGGGGTTCCCGTCCCGCTTGGTCAGCACTTGCTTGGTCGTCAACAGAAAGACGTCGGCAACCGCATCCCCTGCCTGGATTTCCCGTACGAATTTCTCCTTCATGTTTCGGAGTTCTCCAGCGGATACCGGCGGCAGAATAGAGCGATCCGCTCCAACCCGGAATAATCGGTCATGTCACAAATCATCGGGGTGATGGAGATGTATCCTTGTTCAAGCGCAACCACATCCTGATCGATATCCGCATTTCCATTCAGTCGAGCCGCCTTCGGCCAGTAATAGGGTCGGTTCCTCGGATCGATCCGCCTTTCGAAGCCGTCGATCAACTGAACATTCGCTTGGCGAGTAATGCGAACCCCACGGATGCGCTCGGATGGCACAAGCGGAAAATTGACGTTCAGAAATCGGCCGTTTTCGAAGCCGAGATCCCGGGAGGTTTCAAGCAGCTGCAGAACGAAGCGGACCACTTCCCGATAGTCGTTCTTCCCATGACCGTCCACCGACACGGCCATGGCCCGAATACCGTTCAAGGCCGCCTCTCGAGCGGCAGCCACCGTCCCGGAATAATGTGCATTGATGCCGACATTGGCGCCCGGATTGATCCCGGAAATGACGAAATCCGGCGGATCGTCGAGCAGTTCCCGAAGGCTCAGCTTGACGCAGTCCGCAGGTGTGCCGTTGACCGCATATCCCTTCAGACCACCGGAAAGCTCGACCGGCATGGCCCGAAGCGGCTCGTGTAGCGTGATCCCGTGGCCTACGGCGCTTCGTTCCCGATCCGGCGCCACCACCTCGATCCGATGGACGCCTGCCAGTGCTTCATACAGGGCGGCCAGCCCTTCGGAAAAAATTCCGTCGTCGTTGGTCAGCAGTATTTTCATGATAACCATCCGATTTTTTCACGATTGGAACACATTCAGAATAGGCGACTTCGCCCAAAGGCCGGATGCGGCATCGTGCTTCATCCCCCGTCGTTACGATGTACATCTCAGTACGCATCATGCCTCCGGGGGATTAGCCCTTGCCTGTTACCCGTTTCGAAGCCGTCCATCGTGAAAATAGGATAGTCTCATTCAAAAGTCCAGAAGTCTCACCCAAACCTCGTGGAAGAGGATTAGGGCTCCAGCCCCCCTTGATGCACAATCAGGGCAGCCCCATGCTCGATCGGCTCACGAGTTTGTCCTGATTTCCGAAGGGATCCGGGAATTCGAAGGCTGGGTTGAAATTGAGCGACTTGCTCCCCCTGGCCGTCAGATATTTGGCCATTTCCAGTTGAATATCACTGCTCGGAGAAAGGCCTTCCTTCGCCAGCAACTGACGTAGCAGCCCTTCGGCCTTTGCCGCCATGGCAATGGCATCTCCCAGGATACGTCCGATTTCGCTCGGGTTGTGGAAACCGACGGAATTCTCGGCACCTGCGAAAATCACCCGGTAGAAAGCTTCGGTGTATAGGTCTTTCGCCCGCTCATACCACTCAGCTTCGAACGTCTTCCCATCGGCCTGGTGTTTGTGAACCTGCTCGAACAGCTTGGCCGTCACGGCACAGGAATACCCGGCACGGTTCAGCAGAGATACCGTCCGATCCTGGATGGCGATGACCTGGTCCTTCAGCCAGGAAGGGCTTTCCGTATGGCATTGTTGACAGGCCTTCATTTCGTCCTTCAGGGGACTCATGACATTGTGGTTGGAAATTTTGTTGGCTCCTACCCGCATGTAAGGCATGTGGCAGTCGGCACAGGATACCTTGGCCATCCAATGTACGCTTTTCCGGGAATAGAGTTCGTATTCCGGATGTCGGATAAAACCGAACTTGAATCCGGTAACGGCCTGTTTCCACTCGCCGTGGCTTGAATCGCTGCGGATGACCTTGATGATGTTCTCGATCGGGATATTGCCCACGCTGCTTCCCTGCCAGGGAAAGAAGACGTTCGTGGATTTGTTGTCCGCATCCTTGGGAATGACGTAGGTCACATGGCACTGGGCACAGACAAGACTTCGCATTTCCTGCCGAGGTTGAGCGGCATGGTCCAGCCCCATGTCGGCCAGGGCCTTCTTCAACGGCGGTTGGTGAATCTTCAGTCCCATATCCTTGTTGTTATGGCAGTTGATGCAGGCCACCCCCAATTTCTGCCCTTCGGCCGGAATCTTTCCATGCACATCCAGATAGGGGTCGGAATAATAATGGGATCCCATTTCCTGAATCAGTTGGGGAACATATGGAGACTTACAGGTGAGGCAGGCGCCACCCGCCTTCACACGAGACGGATCGATCTCGAGCTGATCCGTCAGCATGAAATAATGACCTCTGGGTTCGTTGTATTCCACCCCGAATCCCCAGCCGTTGAACAACAGGGCCATGAAGGGAAACTCGCTCAGCTTGTCGTAAATGATCCCGTCGGTATCGAAGCCTTTCTTATATTTGCTCAAAGGCGGCTTCATATTTTTCGTCGCCATGTAGCTGTCGTATTCGAGCGGATACACCTTCCCCCATACGGCTGGGTCATAGGTATTGTCCGGAATGGAAGCGGTTTTCACCGGTTCTGCCTTTTGTGGAGGCGAGCAGGATGTGATCGGAAAAAGGAGAGCAACTCCCACCAACAGAACGGCCAAAACCACAATACGGGCTTTTTTCATGATGTTCCTCCCTTGAGAAGATGCTGTTGAAGCTTGGCCGTCTTACACAGCCAGACCCACCAGGTCACTGTTTCAATATACCCGCATCCATCGCCGTTTCTGCATACACCGCACGCACATCGCGTGCTCCGGCATTGCGATGGGAAACCCTTCGGTGGCATGTCCAGCAGGAGCGGTCCTCCGAAACGAGACGGGCCATGGCTTCGACATGGCATCGTCTGCAGTTTTCGACAACAGTTCGAGCACCTCGCTCCGACAATTCCGTGCGCTCCGAAACCCGACCGCTGTAAAAACGATAGACATCGTGAATCCCGTCGATCGATTTCCACAGGGCATAATTCGCCATTGAATCATTCGGCAGATGGCAGTCCACACAGGCGATTCGCTTGTGTGCGCCAGTATGGAACCAGGCCTCGTATTCCATTTCCATGACGTGACAACTGCCGCAGAACTGGGGAGTCGACGTCTTGGCGAACAACTGAGGGGGACCGAAGGCAACGAAGACGCCGATCAATCCGGAACCGATTCCGACGACAGCTCCGATCATCAGCCATCTCGACAATCGAAAAAAGGCCATGATCCGTTCCTTTCCGTTGCTTGGGGGATAAAGAGCAGATACCGACACCATACCAGAGGAGAACTTTCGCTACCCCGGCACGTCGTCCTAATGCTGAAGCAAATACGGATGTCACAGCACATTGTACAGAATGACACCCGAAGAATATCACCCCCTTTCCTATCACATACCGAAGCGTTTCGGTGATTCCAAGGCGAACCGACGTCACAAAAAGGATTCGGTCCGCTTTTGACCGTCGAGAATATCCTGGTCCGTGAACAAGTTATTCTTGGAATCGAGAACGACCTGTTTGGGAATAGGCGGTTCACCCTTGTCGATCCGATAGCCGCCGATCAGCAGAATACCGAATGTCCTCACCGGCCTAAACCCCAGAAGGGCTTTCGTCTTGGTGCCTTTCATGACGGACCTCCTCTGGTAGGGGATTGGACGGTAAAAACAGGTAAACGCCGGTTGCACCATGCAACCAATTCTCTCCATAGCAGAGAGATTCGGTTCCTGCATTGACTTATGTCAAGAAAACCGTGTAGGTTGGAAAAATCGTTGGTTACACCGAATACTCGATCTCATAACGGTAGGAGAAAAACATGAATTTGAAATCATTGCAACCGAAATACGAAAAAGCCGCAGCCGTCATCTGCAAGCAGGGCATGTTCCCCTTTCCCGTCAACGACACCACGCTGGCCATCCTGAAGGAAGCCATCGGGGATGCCGAGCCGGAACTTGATTTGCTTGCGGCCTTCGACAAGAAGTCTTCTCAGACGCTTGCCGAGCTGGCCGCATCGAGCGGCATGCCGGAAGAAACCCTCCTTGCACTGACCGCATCGCTCGCAAAGAAAGGCATCCTCTTCAATCAGCCCAATTCCGCTGGAACGATGGTTTTCCGGGTGCTTCCCCTGATGATGGTCGGATTGATGGAATACATGTTCATGGGCCCCCTCAAATGGGACGAGCGGGAAAAACGACTGGCCGTCCTGTTTCAAACCCTTCTCGATCAGGTTCGGGACCGGGTGCAGCAGGATTACGACAAACTGGCACCTTTGTTCCAGATGGCGCCGCCCATCGACCGAACCGTTCCCGTCCGCGAAACGAACGATGGAAAGCCGATCCGGATCCTTCCCATCAACCGAGCCATCGATGCAACCGATCAGGTCCTGTCGAGTCAGTCCGTCGAAGCGATCATCGATAAATTCGATGACATTGCCGTCGGTCACTGTTTCTGCAGACAACGCCGGGCGCTTCTGGGAGAGCCCTGCCACACCCATTCCCCCCTGGAAAACTGTTTCACCTTCGGTAAATCCGCCAGGCACACGGCCGCACAGGGCTTCGCCCGGATGATCGACAAGGCCGAAGCCATCCGGATCATGCGGGAGGCCGAAGCTGCCGGGCTCGTACACAAGGCGTTTCATCCGAACAGCCGCACGGATCGGCCTGAAACCTCCATCTGCAACTGCTGCAAGGACTGCTGCGACACCCTCAGGGGCTGGCGGGAAGGCGGGTTTCCCTTGATCAATGCCACCCATTATCTTTCGGTGATCGATGCCGATCGGTGTTCCGGATGCGGCACCTGCGTGGATCGTTGTCCCATGGATGCCATCCAGATTGGCGCATCGGGAAAGGCCGAGCGGGAAGAGGCTTCGTGCTTCGGTTGCGGAGTATGCGCCCGGTTCTGTCCGGAAGAGGCCATCGCGCTGCAGGAAGGGGAACGTAAGGTGTTCATCCTGCCGCCGCGGTTGAGGGGGAAGGGAGAGTGAGAAGTCAGGAGTCAGGAGTCAGAATCGTCGATGATGGGCTCGCAAAAAGCCGAGCATATGGACGGCTTCGCAAAATGCGCCGTACTCCCGATTTTGGGGTCTTTCCGGGCCTGAGCATGGAGGCGGGTACGCCTTTTGATGCTGCATCGGAAACTTGTTTGAAGCCGCCGGAGCTCGTTGGGTCGGGCGGACGCACTTGAACTATTTTGCATTGAAAATCCGTAAGTTGCCATCCAGAAAACCATCGTTTCCATCTTGGCCATCCGCCTGACCCATACGAGATCGGGCTTCTGAGTTTTTCCGATGCAGCATCAAAAGGCGTACCCACCCATGCCGCTCGCTAAAGATTCATCGAATTTTTGCGAAGCCGTCATCCTTATGAAGCCTTCTTCGTCAATTCGAGCACTTCTGCCACGATTTCCGGATCCAGGCGATACGGGCTCCGGCTTCCCTGGTAGAAGCCGTGGGCCTCGATCAGATGAATGGCCAGGTCGGTCCATTCGAGGTAGGCTCCGGTGTCGATACGTTCCAGCCGGACATGGGTCTTGGGATAGAGCCCCGGATGTCCCCAGGGGCAGGGAATCTTCCCGCGAAAGGCATCGATCTGCACCCGCCACTTGTTTTCCACAACCGTCGGGCAACCCTGGGCCTCCGCAGCTACACGGGTCAATTGTCGCAACCGGGCGGCGATCTGCTCGTGCGTCAACCCGAGTTCCTTCACCCGAATCTCGTCCTGGGTCAGCAGGGTTACCAGCGGGCCGTCCGCATCGGTCAGGTAGCCATGATGCGCCTCGATCGTGCGCATGCGTTTTTCGACGGCGTCGAGCGCCGGACTTTGATAGACAGGAAAACGTCCCATATCGCTTCCTCCTTGAAACCTATCCGCAAAATATTCCTGCGGCCGCCGACCTTGCTGGCTTCATGGATGATGGACTCGCAAAAAGTCGCTCTACCCCTGATTTTCGGGAAGTTCCGGGCCTGAGCATAGGGCCGGGTACGCCTTTTGATGCTGCAGCGGAAACTTGTTTGAAGCCGCCGGAGCTCGTTGGATCGGGCGGACGCGCTTCATCTATTTTGGATGGAAAATCC
>CAZJXF010000119.1:0-10569 GCA_964549995.1 uncultured Desulfatirhabdium sp.
CAAACAAGTTTCCGCTGCAGCATCAAAAGGCGTACCCGCCCCCATGCTCAGGCCCAGAACCACCCGAAAATCGGGAGTAGATCGACTTTTTGCGAAGTCGTCATGTCTTGCCTATGAGGTGAGAATCTTACTCAGGCAAGGGGGATTACTGCCAGCGGAGGGAGAAAGCCACGTCCGTGATGTCGATTCGAAGGCGCTTGTGGAGCAGGGATATTGCAGTCCGCATGGGCATTACCTTTACGATGGGGTTTTCGAGCGGGCTGCCCCTGCTACTGACTCTTACGCTGCTTCAGGCCTGGATGAAAACGCTTGCCGTCGATCTTTCCATGATCGGGCTCATGTCCCTCGTAGGGCTTCCCTATACCCTCAAATTCCTCTGGGCGCCCTTCCTTGATCGGTATGTCCTGCCTTTTCTTGGTAGAAGAAGGGGATGGCTTCTGGTCTCTCAGATCGGGCTCGTTCTGACAATTTTCGCTCTGGGATGGAGCGATCCGGTTCGACATCCGCTGTGGACGGGATGGGCGGCCCTTCTGGTCAGTTTTTTCAGCGCCACACAGGACATTGTCGTCGATGCCTACCGTAGGGAACATCTTCCGACCGAAGAATTGGGGCTCGGTTCGGCCCTGTATGTGAACGGGTATCGGCTTGCCATGCTTTTTGCCTCGGGCGGTGGACTCATTCTGGCCGACCATCTGTCCTTTCCGATGGTATATGCCATCATGGCCGCATGCATGGTCCCGGGCATCTTGACAACCCTGCTTGCTCCCGAACCTGCAGCAGAGAGCGGTGTTCCGAAAACCCTTCAGGAAGCGGTGATCGAGCCGCTGCGGGATTTCTTCAAGAAGCCTCTCGCCATATGGATTCTGTCCTTCATTCTTCTTTACAAGATCGGTGATACCATGGCCAATGCCATGACGATTCCCTTCTATCTGGAATTGGGATTCAGCAAAACCGACATCGGAGCCGTCGTCAAATTGTTCGGCTTTTGGGCTACACTCGTCGGAAGCGTTGTCGGAGGAATGTGGCTTCTCAAGATCGGCATTATGAAAGGACTATGGATCTTCGGATTTTTGCAAGCCATTTCCACGGCTGGTTTCAGCTTGCTCGCCGTTATGGGTCCTGTGACCGCGATGCTGGCGGCTGTGGTGGTCGTGGAAAACCTCACCGGAGGCATGGGCACTTCCGCCTATACGGCCTACATGGCTCAGATGACCAACAAGCGGTTTACGGCGACGCAATATGCCCTGCTCAGCTCCCTGATGGGGGTTCCTCGGGTCATTGCCGCGGCGCCGACGGGGTATATGGCCCAGATCACCGGGTGGCCGGCGTTTTTCCTGTGGTGTACGGCTGCTGCAATTCCCGGGTTGATTGTTTTGTATGGGATTGGAAGACGCACCCATGAGCCTGTCGGCTGAAGAACGACGAAACCGCGGCTGTCTCAGATGTGGTACCTGCTGCAGGAAAGGCGGCCCCTCACTTCATATCGAAGACAGGCATCTTGTGGAAACCGGGAAGATTCCGCTTTCCGCTTTGGTGACCATTCGAAAAGGGGAGTGGGTGTTCGATGGTCTGAAGGGAGCGGTGCGGCGAACGGAAAGAGAGTTTGTCCGCATTCGAGGGAAAGACAATGTCGGATGGACCTGCATCTATTGGGATGAGGTAGGGCATGCCTGTCAGATATACCCAGATCGCCCGATCGAATGTCGTGCTCTGGCCTGTTGGGACACGAGCGCCATCGAAGCCATTTACGAGCATCCGAGGTTGACGAGGGCCGACATCCTGAAGGGTGCGCCGCCTCAGTGGATGGAACTGATCGATGCTCATGAAGAACAGTGCGACATCGATCGATTGATGGGGTGGCTTGGGTGGGAAAGGACCGACGGGGATTCACGTGTATCCGTGATCGAAATGCTTGCCTTCGATGAGCATATGCGCAGGCTTACGGTCGAGCGATCCCGTGTCGATCCGGCCATTCTTCCGTTTCTATTTGGAAGACTCCTGCGTGAGATGGTGCCTCTATTGCGTCGTTTGGTTCAAAGCAATAGGTGACGACTTCGCAAAAAGGCCGGATGCTGTGTCGTGCTGCATCCTTCGTCGTTGCGGCGTACGTCTAACTACGCCTCACAGACAGGATTTGCACTTCTTGCCTGCCGCCTTTTTGCGAAGCTGTCCATAGGATCGACTTTTTGCGAATCCATCAAAGATGATGGTCTCGCAAACAGGCAACGGGCCAGTACTTCTTCACTGCCTACTGCCCACTACTCCCCAGCTTCTTCTTTGCCGGTGCCAGCTCGTCCGGCAAGCGTGAAATATCCTCCGAAAGGATCCACACGCCTCCCTTGGCTTCACAGGATGCCCGATCTCTGGCAATGGGCATCCAAATGCCGCCCTGTATTTGGCAAGCATTGGGGTCGGTAGCATTCGCGCCCGCACAAGTCGAAGTGTCGGCGCGACCATCCGGACGCATGCAATAGGCACAGCGGTAGGCTTCCCCTCTTAGGATGGCATTCTCCCCAAGATTGACAAAGAGATGGGTCGCACCGATCCGGGATGCATTCTCCATGAGGTCGGTGAGGGAATTGTGATAGGCTGCAGAACTGGAAAGGCTGGACGATTGACCTGTCACATGAGCGAGAAATTCGCATTTGGCCTTGCATTCTTCCATTTCTTCCGCTGCCAGCAGACGCACCTTGGCGGCAGGCGCAGACATACGGTTGGTTGCGCAGGAAAGAAAGCCGCTCAGCATCAATAGGATTGCCATCAGGATAACGCTTTGTATCGAAGTCTGTCGAATTTGGAAATTCATCCAGCATTCCTCCGGTTGTTTGCACAGCAGGTGCCGGGAAAAGGCTATTCTATGTTGCTTGATGTAAGACTATGAAATCCTAGGAATTCGACCGATGATCGGGGCTTTCGTTGCGGACAAGATGTCTTGAGCATGCCGAATCGGTGCGGCAAGATAATCGATCAGCAGGCAAAGCCCGATGCCAAGACCCAGACCTCCCAGAACGCCGCCAATCAGGATCTTCTGAGTGGTTTTTTTGGACGGCTCAGTGGCTGGTGCCGGATAGCTCAGGACCTTGATGTTGCCGCTGATGCCGGCCTCCTTCATGACAATTCCCAAATAGATTCTTTCGAGGTTTTCGTAACGCTCTCGGTAGCTGTCCACTTTTTTCTGAAGTCGATCGAGTTCGATCTGCAGCTCGACGTCTCCGGTCACCCGAACCTCGGCAGGAATTTCATATTCACGCTTGAATTCGATCAATTCGTTTTCGGCTTCCTGGAGTCTTTTCAATCCTTCATTCTTCTGCTCCTCGGCAAAGACATGTTCTCCTGAAATCTCTCGTTTGTTCTCTTCGAGGTTCAATGCCATCCATACTTCCAGATAGGCCTTGACGATCATAGCCGCATTTTCAGGGACGACAGCCCTTGCAAAAATCCAGATCATGCTCGTGTGGGGCCGGCTGTAGACACTGACCCGCTCCTTGAGTTCCCGAACGAACAGATCCATCTGCTTTTCTTGAAAGGCGCCTGTTGCCTCTCGTTTGATCAGACGTTTGATGGTCTCGAGTCGCTTTTCTCCGATGACCATTTTGATCCCCCGAACCAAACCACCAATGATTTGGTCGCGCAGATTGAGAGGGGTTTCGAGGTCTTTTTTGACCGAAGAGGGAAGGATTTTCACCACCTCGATGATAAACGAGTCGCTCTGCAGTTTGGCCTCTTCCGTGCTGACATAAGCCGGAGAGGCTTTCTGGGGGATGACGTCTTCTTGATTGAACGTTGAGGTAATCTTGGATCGGGGCCTTTCCAGAAGGATGGTTGCCTGAGAAACATATTCGGGGTTGATCAGGCCGATCAGCCCCATGGCCAATAGCAACCCGGCTGCCAGGCATACCAGAACGATCATTTTCTTTTCGATGATCGGTTCGATGTATTTGGCGTAAAGAAATCCGATATCGATTTGCTGTTCCTGACCGGTTTCAGCCATCTTTCATCCTCTGTCGTAAACGGTCACTGGTTGTATACAATTCCGACGATATTGCCGCCGTCCTGCGCAATCGCCTGAACCGTGTTCACCAATGCAGCCCGAGACGTATGTTTGTTGCGGGTGATGACGATGATCACATCGCTCATTCGACCCAGCAAGATGGGATCGACGTTGTTCCGATTACGGACGAGTACAGGAGAGGTATCCAAAAGCACCATATCGAATTCGTTCTTAATATCCTCCAAAAAAGATTCCAGAAAATCCTTGTTGAGATATTGGGCCATATTCTTGATTGGAGCTCCGGCGGATATGAGTTTCAGGTTCGGCAGTTCCGTGTCCTTGACAACGTCGGACCAGTGAACTGTTCCTTGAGCGATGTCTCCGAAGCCGTTTTCAAGGGGAAGCCCGAATGGGATGTGCAGTTGCGGCCTTCGCATGTTCAAATCGACCAGCAGAAGATTCAGTTGGGTGTATGCTGCAGCGTTGAGACCCAAAACAGAGACCATGAAGGTGTTTCCGGTATTGTCATATGGACTGGCAGCCATCACCACTTTTTTATGGAAGACTCCCCCAAGGGAGGTCAGCACTTTTTCACGAATTCTGTAAACCTCCGCATAATTGAACGCTTGTTTGATCAACTGAGGGGAAAGGGGAGGGCACGTCCCGTTTTCCAAGGGTTTGAACAGAGATTGGGAAAGCGCTTTTCGCTTCGGTTTGGCTTTAGGGGTGATATCTGTAGCAGCCGGTTTTGCAGATGGGATTACCGACGGCTGTTTCGGTTGGTCCCCCACAGCTGGTTCGGGGGACTCCAAAGACCCAACTGCAGGGGATTTGGTTTTAGACGTAAAGAAGAGCTTGAGTTTTTCGAAAAGCTTCGGTTGGGCGGCTTTTGAAACCGTGTCCGACGAGGCCGTTATACTGGCTGCTGCCGCTGTCGCTTCAGCAGCTGTGGGTGTCGGATGAATCTCATTCAATACTTCGACGTGCTCCTCTTGAACCGGATTGATCTCGCGGATTTCAAGATGATCTTCCTCTTGTGCAGGCGTAACCGGAATGGCGTTAATCTCATCCAGATCGATCCCTTGGATAGGATTGATCTCGATCAACTCGTCCTCATCGGTAGGCCCTTTCCGTTGCGGTTTGACAGCGATCTCATCGAGGTTGATTCCTTCGAACGGATTGATGTCCAACACCTTCGGAATCGTACCAAACAGATCGTTTTCGGTGATTTCTTCATTTCTGGGTTTGGGCTGCGTTGCGGACAATGGCCACCACCTCTCGTGCAAGATTCTTATAGTCTACGGCACCTGGAGAATCCGTATCGAAACCGAAGATGGTTTTCCGCTTGATATGGGCTTTGTCGATATCGACGGAAAAGCGAATAATCGTATCGAAAAGGAGAATTTTCTTGGTATTAAAAAACCGAATCATTTTTTCTCGGTTTTTTACATAAATATCCGCCCGATTGTCGAATTTGGTCAACAGGATACCCAAAAGTTTCAGCTTGTCGTTCTGGGTCCGAATGGTCTGGATCAGCTTGAGAAACGTGGCAAGCCCGTCGAGGGCGAATTGATCCGATGTCGGAATGGGAACAATAATATACTGGGAAATCATCAGGGCGTTGTGCACCATGGTGCCAATATTGGGGGGGGTGTCGATCAAAACAAACTGGTATTTTCCCAATCCGTTGTCGTTTCGGATCAACCGTTGGAATCCCAGTACGGAATCGGCTGTTGTGGATGCCGATCGCTCCCACACCATACATTGAATCGTGTTGGGGACCACATCCACTCGCGGATTGGCCGTCTGGCAAGCCATTGATGTCATCCTGCCATCCCGAATGGGGGCTGCCAGTGCCTTGACCAGGGAATAGCGCTCCCGCAGCTCGATGTCCGGAAGCAAAATCGATGTGGAATTTCCCTGTGGATCCGCATCGATGACCAAAACATTGTAGCCCTCCCGACCAAGTGCATCCGAGAGGTTTACGGTGGTGGTCGTTTTGCCGACACCTCCCTTGTGATTTCCGATGGTGATGATGACTGGCATATTCGGAATGCTTTCCTTTTTGATCCTATTTATCCATTTAAAAGAGTACTTACCATAGAATTATTTTTGCAACAATCGTTATTTTCCGGATATTATCCGGATGCCCTCTTTCGAGGGGTGACAGGTCTGGAATTTTTTCGATCCTTCGTGAAGACGCAACGCTTTCCTACGAAAGGCGAATATCAGGAGTCAGAAGTCAGAATCAAAGCGGAAGAACCCTGCATTTTCAGGATCGGTGCTACGACGTTCATGTATCGGGGTGAAACCCCGGTTGCATGGGGAATGATCATGATTGACAAATGCTGCATGGTACCTTAAAGCTCGAAATCAAAGAATCGTCTGCAGACCATCTCACTGTGAAAGATGAGTTCTATGTCGAACGGGTTGCAACCATCCAAACGGATTTTTCAATCATTGGCTCAGGGGGGAATCGCTTTCTTTTGGCTGATGATGCTTCTGGGATGCAGCCTGTCGACTTCATCCCCCGAAAAATGGTTTCAGCAGGGGGTTGAGGCGGTATCCAGTCGTCGCTACGAGGAGGCGGTTACTTTTTTCAAGAAAGCCCTGGAGCGGGATCCCACCTTTTCCGCAGCTCACTATCGGTTGGGAGAGCTTTATTCCCGGATGGGCGAGCGACAGGCCGCCATTTCGGAACTCACCCAGGCGCTGATGCATTCGCCCCATCTGGTTGAGGCCAGAAAATTGCTCGCCACCCTCTATTATCAAGCCAAGCAATACGATCAAGCCATTGCCGTACTTCAACCGATGGATCGTACCCTTCGCCTGGATCCAGACATTGCATCGATATATGCAGGTTGTCTGATCGAAAAGGGAGATTTTCAGCAGGCAACAAGCCTTTTGAAGGAGGCGTTGGAGATTCACCGGAATCATATCGGACTCAACCTGACATTCGCTCGGTTGCAGGCCATACACCAAAACGCAACGCAGCTGCAATCGATTCTGGACAACCTGATCAGCCAATATCCGGAGGATGTTTCCATCCGCCTCGTTGGATTTTCCCTGCTCGAGAAATGCGGTCGTTTCGATCTCGCAGATTCCCTCATCTTGAAAGCCATCGAACAATTTCCCGATAATCCGAAACCGATGTTGGCTCTGGCCCGATCCCGCATCCAGAACAAGCGCTATGAGGATGCACAGCGGATCTTGCAATCGGCAACAACGGTTCCTTCCACCCCGGAAATCGATCAATATCTCGGACTCATCGCTCACAAGAAAGGCAACCGCGAAGAAGCCTTCAGTCGGTTTGTTTTGGCAGCCGGCCAGTTTCCAGACGATCTTGGATCCCAACTACTTGCCGGGGATTATGCGTTTCTCGTCGGGCATATTTCCATCGCTGAATCTCTGTACTTTCGGGCGGTGCAGAAATGGCCTTACATCGATGCCCTGCGCATTCGATTGATACGGCTCTATCTGGCAGAAAACCGGATCGAATCGGCAGAATCGCAGCTGAAGCGCTTGCGCTTCAGTGAGGCATCCCGTATCGAGGCCACTCTGTTGAGAGGGATGATTTTGGCCAAAAAAGGAGACTATGAACATGCGAAAATGGCCTTTTCAGAAGTGCTTCAACGGGAGCCTGAATCAGCGGAAGCGCATTATTTCTATGGGCTGTGTTTTCTCGCTCAGAAGGACTATGCACTTGCCGCATCGGAAATTCACACGGCCTTTCAGCTACGCAAGGATTCGCTGCGGATTCGCCTGAGCCTTGCCTATGTGTATTTCAGGCAGCACAAATGGCTGGCAGCCCTTGAAGAGGTGAACGCCATTGTAGCGGCCAACCCGAACATGGCTGAAGCGAGAAAACTTCGGGCAGCCATTCATCTGCAGCAGCAGCGATATGAAAAAGCCATTCAGGATTACCGGTGGCTCTTCGATCGCTATCCCGACTCCGCTCAGGTGCGATACTGGTTGGCCGAATCTTTAGCCGCAAGTGGAAAATCCGATGAGGCGCTCGTACTGTTCAGGCAGGTGCTGCATACCTATCCAAGCCCCATCAAGCCGTTGGAGCAGATGGTCGCCATCCTGACGGCTCAAGCGAGGTATGCCGAAGCCATCTCCCTCTGTGAGGAAATGGCAACCACCATTCCAGATCGTATCGGGATTGAGCTTCTCAAGGCCGTCGTTTTCATCCGTCAGAAAGCCTATGCACAGGCCCAGTCGATTGTTGAGGGGGTGATCCGCGAGAATCCTATGCTGGACAGATCCTTGCTGCTGCAGGCCATGATCGATGAAGCGCAAGGAAGACGGAAGGAAGCGATCGAAGGGTACAGGAAGGCGATCCGGTTGAATCCGAGCAATGTTCTTGCCTCCAGCAAACTGGCGAGAGTGTTTCGTCAGATGGGGCAACCCCAGCAAGCCATTGAGATCTATGAAAACCTCATCGCTGTCCAACCCGATTATGCGCCTGCTCTGAACAATCTGGCCTATCTTTATTGGAAAACCGGTCGATCCCTGGATCGTGCCTTGCAGCTGGCGGAACGAGCGCTCAAGGATATGCCGGATCAACCGCAAATATACGATACCCTCGGCTGCATTCATATGGATTTGGGGGCGATGACCACGGCGGAAGGGTATCTGACCAGGGCGCTTCGGGTATCTCCGGATGATCCGGTGTTTCGGTTGCATCTGGCTTCGCTTCGTAAACGCCAGGGCAGGCTCCGGGAAGCCAAACAGGAAATTCAGAAAGTCTTGCAGGCCGAACTTCCGGAAAACGAACGGCAGTGGGCGAAGAGCCAGATCGAGGAAATGGCTTTTCAGGAAAGGGCGGAACTGGAAACCATCCAAACGATTCAGTCCTCTCTCAAGAAAGGGAAAGTGGAGGAAGCTGCAGAACTGGCTCGAAGCGGGCTTGCCCGAAATCCCTCCTCCGTCGAAATGCTCCATCAGATGGGGCAGATCTATTTCCTTCAGGGATCCTATATGATGGCTTCCGCGACCTACCGCCAAGCGGTTCGGATGGCTCCCGAGCGTGCCGATCTTCATTTTCGGTTGGCGCTTTCTCTGCAGAAACAGGGGGAAGTGGATGAAACCAAAACCGAACTCGCTACCGCCATTCGCCTTGGTTTGGAGGGGCGGGATCGAAAAATTGCCGAGCGATTGCTGCAGGAGCTGACCAAAGGAAAGGATCGTTCATGAAGGCCTGTCGTTCCTGCATGATCATCGTTTTCCTGTGGATAGGCTTCACGGCTTCGATCGCCCGATCGTCGGAAATCGATTTCGGACTCTTGGCCGTTTCTTATCCTTCAGAGGACATCCTCTTTCCGGAGGTCAAGCTGCGGATCGAGTCTCTGGATCAATTGATCCCGAATCTCTGGGATCCGATGGATCCGGCCATCGATTTTCGGGACCTGCTTCTCGAGCTTCCGGAAAAGCCTACCAAACAATTGACGCCGATCTTTGTCTTCGGAGAGACCAGAGGGTTTGCGGCTCCAATTCCACCGCTGACGGTTGAAAAAATCGAGGTCGAATTTTACCAGCCCTTCGATATCGGTTACATCGAATACCATCCTCTCGATGTTCCGCCGGAAAAAGTGCTCATGGAAGATTACGGCGAAATGCGCGGAATTGTCACATATATCCCCAAGGCACAGGTCGTCATCTCCAGCGAGCTGACATCAAAAGCCTTCGTCCTGAAGGAACCCGGCCTTCAGAAAGGGGAGGTCATCGCAAAACCCCTTCCCTTGGAAGTGGCCAAGCCGGCGGAACAGGAGACTCCTGAAGGTGTCAGTGAACTTCCCATTCCTGTGGGAGCTGATGAAAAGAAAAAGAAAATGGGAACGGCCGGTGAATTGGCCATTATTCTGCTCCTTGGGTTTTCGCTGATTGTCCTGACCCCCTTCAAGAAGCTCTTCACAGCCGTCATGCTGATCTTTCTCTGGATCTACTACTGGCAGCCGGTTGCATCCTTTTTTGCGAAGCTGCTCTTTTGACGTCGTTCTACTGCGCAGGTCCGAAACGATCCCAACATTGCGGCTCCACCGCCTTTTTGCGAAGCTGTTATTGGTCTGGATGAGTTGGACGAGGCAAGAAAAAGGGAGGGAAAGACGCTGGAGGCGGCATCCAGATTCGAACTGGAGTATAACGGTTTTGCAGACCGCTGCCTTACCACTTGGCTATGCCGCCAAAAAGAAATGGAGCGGGAAACGGGATTCGAACCCGCGACTTCAACCTTGGCAAGGTTGCACTCTACCACTGAGTTATTCCCGCTCAAATGATGGCGGCTTATTTACCTTGCGATGCGGCGATTGTCAACCCCTTTTTCATTCGCCCAGGTCTGTCAGGAACTGTAGGTAGATATGGTGCGACTTTTTGCGAAGCCGCCATCCACGATGGCCTCACAAAAAGTTCAACAGTCTCATCCGAGTCGCATGGGAGGAGACACGCCTTTTTCGTTGCATCGGATAAACTCAGCCGCCCGAGCTCGTAAGGGCCGGGCATGTGGCCAGACTTCAACGATGGGTCATTGAAACGCAACATCTTGTTATTCAAACGGATATGACTTGGATGAGCATGCC
>CAZJXF010000120.1:0-10523 GCA_964549995.1 uncultured Desulfatirhabdium sp.
AAGCCCGGCATTGGAAGGAAATCGGTAAGAGGCGACTTTTTGCGAGTTCATCATCATTGACGGCCTCGCAAAAAGTCAGTGAGTCTCCAAAGAGCCGCCTGGGGACGGGCACACCTTTTTTGCTGCATCGGAAAAACTCAGCCGCCCGATCTCGTAAGGGCCGGGCATGTAGCCAGACGCTCCAGGAGAGTTCATCTCATTGAAGTAGCAGGCTTTTCAAACACAAGCCGAAGCGTTTTGCATGCCCGGCCCAACGAGCTCCGGCGGCTTCAAACAAGTTTCCGCTGCAGCATCAAAAGGCGTACCCGTCCCCAGGCTCAGGCCCGGAACTACCCGAAAATCGGGTGTGGATCGACTTTTTGCGAGTCCGCCATCATTTTTCCCTTGACCTCGGTTCTATTCAGGCGTATTGAAAAAACCGACTGAGTACTCAGTCTATTTTTGAGGTCGAGGGTCGAGATGAAAAAACGCGAAGCCATTCTTCAGGCAGCCACCTATTTCTTTTCCCGCAAAGGGTTCAAGGATACGTCCATGGCCGAGCTCTCCAAGGCGACGGGGGCGGCCGAAGGAACGATCTTCTATCATTTCAAGAACAAGCAGGAAATTTTTCTCACCATTCTGAAGAATCTCCGGGATGACATCCTTCCGGAATTCGAGAAATACAAGGCGGAAAAAACCGTCCATACCGGTCTCGATCTGGTCGAAGAATCCATTTCCTTCTATCTCTACATGGCTTCCATCAAGGAAGACCTCTTCTCCATCCTGCATCAGCGGTATCCCTACGAGCTGGCGGAAGGCAATCCGGAATGCCGCGAACTGCTCGAATCCATTTACGAGGCCTTTGTCGACATCTTCGAAAATGCGATCCGCATGGGGCAGCAGGACGGGTCCATCGGCCCGTGGCACACCCGAAAGAGTGCGATGATCCTCTTTGCCATGGTGGACAGCATGGTCCGATTCCGGATGTTCAATCTTTATGACATTGCCTCCTTGTACAACGAAATGATCGCCGCCGGAAGGCGCATGCTGGAAAACCGGAACATGCCGGTATTCAAGCGCTCTTCGAATTCGGATGGGATGGACATGCCCGGCGGAACCGCCTGAAGCGTTTTTCGGGAATTTGTGTCGGCCGTTGGAAGACGTGCCGGCTGTCACGACAACCTTTTCTCGAACGGGTGAACGGAATGCTCAAACGAATTTTTCCTTTTCTCGACTGGTTCAAGGGGTACACGCTCTCCACGTTTCAGGCCGATGCGATCGCCGGGTTGACGGTGGCCCTCGTCCTGATCCCCCAGTCCATGGCCTATGCCCAGCTGGCCGGGCTTCCGCCGTATTACGGCCTTTACGCCTCCTTTCTGCCGCCCATGATCGCTTCCCTCTTCGGATCATCGAGGCAGTTGGCTACCGGGCCGGTGGCCGTGGTCTCCCTCATGACCTCGGCTTCGCTGGAGCCGCTTGCAACGGCCGGAAGCGAGGGCTACATCGCTTACGCCATTCTCTTGGCCGTCCTGGTCGGTGTCTTTCAATTCAGCCTCGGCGTGCTTCGGCTCGGGCTTGTGGTGAATTTTCTCTCCCATCCGGTCGTCAACGGATTCACCAATGCCGCAGCCATCATCATCGCCACCTCCCAGCTTTCCAAAATGTTCGGGGTCAGCGTCGACAACGCCCCGCATCACTATGAAACCGTTTACAAAGTCATCCAGCAGGCCATCCACTACACCCACTGGCCGACGTTCTTTCTGGGCGCCCTTGCCTTCGCCATCATGTACGGCCTGAAGAAGATCGCTCCGAAAGTTCCCAACGTCCTGGTGGCGGTTGCCATCACGACCCTCATTTCCTGGGGGATGGGGTTCGAACACAATGCCAAGGCACCTCTGTCGGCCATTCAACATCCCGAAACCCAGGAGCGGATTCGAAAATTCAATGAAGCCGTCAATGGCATGAAGCCCTTGGCCGAAAAACGCACCTTGGTGAGCAAGGACATCGAAAAGGCCAAGGCTGCTCATGACGCCGTCGCCCAACTGAAGGCGGAGCACGAGGACAAATTGATCCAGCTTGAAAGCGAAGGGCTGAAGCAGGAAGCCCAACAGTATCGCGAACAGATCCGGGCTACCCTGTTCGAGGCGGCTATTGGTTCGGATGGATCGATGATGTTCCATCCCAAAGGTCACCTGCCGCAGGGAGCCAAAACGGATGGCCGCATCTGGCGGATCAAGGTCGGCAACCGATTGCTTTCGACCGACAGCCTCACGATGATCGGAGGCGGTGAGGTCGTCGGCGTCGTTCCCAAGGGACTTCCGGCTTTCTCGATCCCCAAATTCGACCTGTCCGCAGCCCTCCACCTGCTTTCCTATGCCGCCATCATTTCCTTGCTCGGGTTCATGGAAGCCATTTCCATCGCCAAAGCCATGGCCAGCAAGACGGGGCAGCGGCTCGATCCCAACCAGGAGTTGATCGGACAGGGGCTGGCCAATTTCCTGGGTGCATTGGGGAAAAGCTATCCGGTGTCGGGCTCCTTCTCTCGATCGGCCGTCAACCTGCAGGCAGGCGCCATGACCGGTCTTTCCAGCGTATTCACGAGTCTTGCCGTCGTCATCACCCTCATGTTCTTTACGCCCCTTCTGTATCATCTGCCGCAGTCGGTGCTGGCCGCCGTCATCATGATGGCCGTCATCGGGCTCATCAACGTGTCGGGTTTCGTGCATGCCTGGGAAGCCCAATGGTACGACGGGGCCATCTCCATCCTCTCTTTCCTTTTCACCCTCTGGTTCGCCCCCCATCTCGACAAGGGGATCATGGTCGGTGTCGGGTTGAGCCTCGGGGTGTTTTTGTACAAGAGCATGCGTCCGACCATCGCTTCCCTGGCGCGGCACGAGGATGAAGCCCTTCGATGTGCCACCACCCACGGGCTTCGTCAGTGCAAGTACATTTCGGTGATGCGCTTCGATGCCCCCCTGTTCTTCGCCAATTCCAGCTATTTCGAGGACCAGCTGACGGATCTGATCCGGGAAAAGGAGACGTTGCGGCACATTCTCATCGTGTGCAACGGCATCAACGACATCGATGCATCCGGAGAGGAAACCCTTTCGCTGATTCTGGACCGGGTGCGAAGCGGTGGCATCGACATTTCCTTCAGCGGTGTCAACGAGTCCGTGATGAAAGTCTTGAAAAGAACGCATTTGATTGCCAAGATAGGCGACAAACATCTTTTCCCGACCATGGAAATAGCCATTCGAACTATTCACGAGGCGGCACATCGCGATGGAGACGAGGAGGATTGCCCGCTGGTGTCGGTCTGTCGGCTCGTTTCCTGAACTGCAAACGAAAAGGGGATATCCACCATGTCAGCGATTTCCATCTTTTATGGCTTGTACTGCAATGAAGGTCCCGTCATCCGGAGTGTTGCGGAGCGCACCGGATTTCGGCTGATCGAAGACGATGCCATCGCCGCCCTCGCATCCCAGCTGTCCGGGATGACGACCGATCGGATCTGCCGGGCCTTTTGTGCCAAGGCTTCGGTGTTCAACGCATTCACCCACGAGAAGGAACGTGCCATCGCCTATCTTCGGCTGGCCATGGCCCAGACGCTTCAGCAAGAGCGAATTCTGCTGGCCGGATGCTGCGGGCAGCTCATTCCGCCGCAGATCACCCATGTGCTGCGGGTGTGTCTCATCGCCGATCTGACCTTCCGTATCCGGATGGCGGCCAATGAGCGTCTTTCCGAAAAGGAAGCCCTGAAAGCCATTCGGAAATCCGATGAAGACCGATCCTCCTGGACCTCGACCCTCCGCAAGGAAGTCGACCCCTGGGAACCGGCCCTCTACGACATCCTGATTCCGATGGGCAAGGTATCTGTGGATCAGGCCGTGGAGCTCATCGTGAGCAACATGCACAAGGATGTCGTCAGTCCGACGGATGCGTCCCGGGCTGCAGTCGCCGACTTCCTGCTGCAGGCGCGCGTGGAAGTGGCCCTGGCTGCGGAAGGGCATGAGGTGGATGTCGAAGCCAAGGACGGGGCCGTGACCCTCATCATCAACAAGCATGTGCTGATGCTCTCTCGACTGGAGGAAGAACTGAAGGCCCTCGTATCGCCGATGGAGGGCGTTCGATCCGTCGAAACCAAGATCGGGCCGAATTTTCATCAGGCGGACATCTATCGGAAATACGATTTCCAGACCCCGTCCAAGGTGCTTCTGGTGGATGACGAACGGGAATTCGTCCAGACGCTTTCCGAGCGGCTGCTGCTGCGGGATATGGGCTCTGCAGTCGCCTATGACGGTGAGTCGGCCCTGAAGCTCGTCAGCGAAGAGGAACCCGAGGTGATGATCCTCGATTTGAAGATGCCCGGAATCGACGGCATCGAAGTCCTGAAGCGGGTCAAGGCGTCCAGGCCCAACATCGAGGTGATCATTCTCACAGGGCATGGTTCGGAGGCGGATCGGGAAACCTGCATGAAGCTGGGCGCCTTCGCCTACCTGCAGAAACCGGTCGACATCGATGTCCTGAGCGATACCCTCAAACGGGCCAACGAAAAGATCCACAAAACCGTTTCCCGAAAAGCGCAGGGGTGACGATCACGATGCAGCGGCTCAAGCCCAAATTTTGGGACCATCAGGATGTGGCTGCCGGTCCGTTCAAAGCCATGTTCAATTTTCGGAGCATTTGGCTGCAGTCGGTTCTGTTGACGGCCGCCGTCGCCTTGGTGCCGCTGCTCTTTCTGGCTGTCCTGGACTATCAGGTATCCCGCAAAGCCGTCGAATCCGAAATCCTGAACCGGACGGTCCGGCTGGTATCGAACACCCGCCGCAGCATCGCCTTCTTTCTGGAAGAGCGGAAATTTGCGCTGCAGTTCATCGGGTTGGACAATTCGGTGACCGATTTGACGAATCCCGAGCGGTTGCAGCACATTCTCCACAACCTTCGAACCGGACTCGGCTTTTGGTCGGATATCGGTGTCTTCGATCTCTCGGGCAATCAACTGGCGCATTCCGGACCTTTCGGCATCGCCAATGTCAATTATGCCGATCAACCCTGGTTCAGGGAGACCCTGGAAAAGGGAAGCCATATCAGCGACGTTTTCCTGGGGTTTCGCAATGCTCCCCATCTGGTCATTGCCGTCAAGCATGCCCGGGAAAACGAGCCGGCCTTCATCCTGAGGGCCTCCCTCGATATCGAGCGGTTCAACGAGCTACTCAGCCAGCTCGAGGTCAGCGGTCAGGGGGATGCCTTCATCGTGAACCGAGAAGGCGTGCTGCAGACCCCGTCCCGGTATTATGGCAACGTTCTCGATCGGCTGCCGTTCGGCGTGCCGCCGTTTTCCGACAAGACTCAGGCCGTCGAAATGCAAGATCATCAGCACAAGGACGTGGTCTTGGGATATGCCTACATTTCCGATACGCCTTTCATCCTGATGGTCATCAAACAGAAAACCGAGCTGCTGAGTGCCTGGCAGCGCACCCGTTCCCGCCTGATGACGTTTCTGGGGGGCAGTGTCCTGGCCATTCTGATGGTGGTTTTCGGGGTTTCCACCTACCTGGTGAACAACCTGTACATTGCAGACCGCAAACGGGTCATGACCCTGCATCAGGTGGAATACGCCAACAAACTCGCATCCATCGGAAGGCTTGCGGCCGGGGTGGCGCACGAAATCAACAATCCCCTGGCCATCATCAACGAAAAAGCCGGTTTGATGAAGGACCTGTTCACCTTTCGACCGGAATATGGTAAGGACGAAAAGCTGCTCGGAATGCTCGATGCCATTACCACTTCCGTGGATCGTTGTGCGGCCATCACCCGACGGCTCCTCAATTTTGCGCGGCACGTCGAGGTGAACATCCAGCAGGTGCGGCTGCGGAACATCATCGACGATGTACTCGGCTTCCAGACGAAAGAGGCCGAACATCGAAGCATTGCCATCGTCGTCGATATCCCGGAGGATCTTCCCGATTTCGTCAGCGACCGGGGGAAACTGCAGCAGATTTTCCTCAACCTGATCAACAACGCCTTTGCTGCCATGAAGGAAGGGGGGACGCTCGTCATTCGGGCGCGCAGGCTCCGGGATGAGCCGGCCATCGTCGTGACGGTTCAGGACAACGGCTGTGGTATTGCCCCTGCAGATATCCGGCATATCTTCGAGCCGTTCTTCACGACCAAAAGCCGGGAAGGCGGAACCGGACTCGGGCTTTCCATCACCTACGGCCTGGTTCAGGAGATCGGTGGTCGGATCTCCGTCGAAAGCCAGGTGGGAAAAGGAACGACATTCACGATCGTTTTGCCGCTCGAATACCGAAAACAATCGGGGGAGCACCATGAACGTTCTGCTGGTGGATGACGAAGAGCAACTGGTATCGACCCTCGCCGAGAGGCTTGAACTACGAGGGATTCATGCCGCATGGGTCACCAACGGGGAAGATGCCCTTCTGATGGTCAAGGCCCGAGACTTCGATGTGGCGGTTCTCGATGTGAAACTGCCGAAGATCGGCGGCATCGAGCTCAAGCGCAAACTGGCGGCCATACGGCCGAACCTGAAATTTCTGTTCATGACCGGCCATGGCTCCCAGGAAGATTTCGATGCCGGAAGCCGGGAGGCCGGAAAAGACAACTATCTCGTCAAACCCGTTCGGATCGAAACATTGATCGAACATCTCCAGAACCTGGTTCAAGCTGAACAGAAAGCGTGATCGCCATGGCACCTTCCGGATCTTTCGGAGAGACCGTTCCTCAAGATGCGTCTGCAGCATGCGGGCTGCAGTTTTTCGGGGCCGTGTCCGCATCGATTTCTCATGAGCTCAAGAATGCGATCGCCATCGTAAACGAGCATGCGGGGCTCTTGGAGGACCTGGCGGCACTTGCCGAGCGGGGAAGGCCCGTCGATCCGAACCGGCTCAAACAGGCGGCCGCCCAAATCGCCCGCCAGGTGCAGCGCGCCGATGCAATCCTCCGCAACATGAACCGTTTCGCCCACAGCATCGATGATCCGGTCAAGACCGTCGATCTGCCCGAAATGGTTTGTTTTGTCAGCGCTCTGGCGGAGCGGAAGGCAACGATGGCGGGTGTGGTCATCGAGATCGCCTGCCGGGATGCTTCCTTTTCGGTTCAAACGAGACCGTTTTTTCTGTTGAATCTTTTGTGGCTTTGTCTGAAGGTACTGATCGAGACGCTTCCCTCGGGAGCCGTCGTTCAGATGGGTGCCGATCTGAACGATCGCGGGGCGGGTGTGTGGCTTCGCTGTGAACGTCTCGATCCGCCGGAAGAAACGATTCTGCATGTCATCCGGGAGCAGGCGGGGCCGCTGTTGTGTGTTCTGAATGCGGAAGTCGCCATCGATGGGGCGACGGGTCGGATTGCCTTACGTGTTCCCAAAATCATCTGTGATGCGTGAGCCGGCGGTTCACGGCAACTCAAAAAGGAGGAAGCCATGTCGGATAAAGTCTTGCTGGTGGACGATGAAACCGATTTTCTCGAAGTGATGGCCGAGCGGATGAAGGCTCGGGAAATCGATGTGACGACTGCGGCATCGGCGAAGGAAGCCCTGACGCTGATCGAGAAGGAAAGCTACGATGCCGTCATCCTCGATCTGCAGATGCCGGAAATGAACGGCATCGAGGCCCTCAAGGCCTTGAAGAGCAAGAATCCCGATATCCAGGTCATCCTGCTGACGGGGCATGCCACCGTTCAGAAAGGGGTCGAGGCCATGAAGCTGGGCGCGATGGATCTGGTGGAAAAACCGGCGGATCTGAAGGTTCTGGCGGAGAAGATCAAAAAGGCCCACGCCAAAAAGATGGTGCTGATCGAGAAAAAGACGGAGGAGAAGATTCGGAACATTATTACGCAAAAGGGCTGGTGATAGCGAGTAGGGAATAGGGGGAGGCGGAAAACCGATTTTCTCGTTCTCCGCCTCCCGATTCCATGCGGATACGCTTCATCGGGATCGCCCATGAAAGCGGATAGATAGTTCCTCCTCCTCTGTACCCCGGTGGATGCCGGTCGCCGGGGCTGCCTTTGGAAAGGTCCCACCCCAGTTTCATCTGATTTCTGATCCGGTGCGGGATTCAATCAAAGTCATCCTGCCACAGAGATCAATTCTGCCTTACCGGTTTCCATCCTCCTCCTTCGCTCTTCCAATACATCCTGATGCCATGCAAGGGATTCTAATTCTGATTCTTCGTCCATCAGGTTGTTGTTTCAGTCAGAATCGGCGCCATTTCTTCCGGTGAAAAGGGCGCCAAAAGCCATCCATTTTCTTCCCTCCTTCTTCCCCAGTTTGCGGCGGCGAATTCTTTTTCTTTCCTGATGCCGTTTCTCCGATTGTTGCCGGCATTCTGCTTTTATTGGACATTTTTTTCAGTGATGGTTTCCACAACAAAGGAGAAGAGGCTATGGGAACCATTCGATTCCAGTGTTCATCTTTCCGCCCGGCGGATCCGAAGCCGGGCCCTGTTCAGTGCCTTAGTCCATCCCGATTTTTGGCTGAATTGAGTTGGAAGCCGGCTGTTTTGCGATGCAGCGGAAAACTGTCTGAGACGCAGGAGACCGTTGGGACTTTTGCCGTATGACCAAGTGGTATTTTCCGGATCCTTTTTTTGACAAGCTTTCAAGAATAATTATTATCTTGAGCAAGAAAGCTGGACCAGCCAAGATGAAACAGCGCTATGCCCGGTAAATATTCGTAAACGTCGTTCCGAATGGCTGATTGGATGAACGATACGCCAACCGAAAGGAGAGAGCCATGAACGTTCAGGATTATTGCAATGGATTGGAAATTGAGCTGACGGCGTGGAAAGCAAAGATTTATGATGCGATCCGCAAATTGGACAAACTTTCAAGCAACGACAAAGACAAGGTTTTTCCCTATATCCAAGGCATCAACATCATCATCACCGAATTGGAAGACAGAATCGCCACCTTAAAGACCGAATGTCCGTCCGATTGGAGCCCGCTGAAAAAGGAAATCGATGAGGCAACTATCGATATGCGATCCAAATATGAGGAAACGTTGGAATTCATCGGTAAGGCGGCCCCGGTTTCCATTCCGGGTTGATCCTTTCAAACATTATCCCCAAAAAGGCAGTCGGAAACTACCGACTGCCTTTTTGGTTGGTCCGCCGAATTAACCCTTCAGGAAAAAAACTGCCATTTCTGTATACACCCATCCACTCGGGCGTACGTTGGGGTTTTTTGCCAAACCGTTAGGCGCCCAGACGGGATATGACCTTTCCGGCAATTTTGACGTGACCGTTTCATGGCTCTCTCGCATGTCTGCATAGCGTTCATTCATCGCTCCAATACCCCGCCAGCCCTTGCTGGCTGCACAGCCTCCGAACGACAATACCGTTCTGCCTGACCGGTCAGGCTGTTTTGCGGCGCACTGCTCCGCATATGCCTTCCCGTTAGGACATTACAGAAGCACATGCCTGATCGAAACAGGATGAGCGGGGTGGCGGCTGCTCCCGGCGAACGAATATCAAGCGGAGATCGGCAACGGATGACGGAAGGGGATCCTTGTTTTTGGCCCGACCCGAACCGGAGGTCGGGCCTGTCATTTCCGGCCTGAATTGGCGCCATTTCTTCCGGTGAAAAAGAGCCCAAAATTCATCCATTCACAGGGAGAGAAAGCAGCCCTGGCCAATTCCGTTCCGTCATATTTCGAAAATTTTGGAGCACCATACTAAATCCCATGATATATCAAGAGGTTAATGAGTATCGGTGCACCGATACTCCTGCAAGATTCTCCCCTTCACTCCCTGGGTTGAGCCGTTTTCGAAAGGCCCGCGTGCTGCTCAAAAACTAAAACTACCGGACGGATGATCCTCTTTGATTCATTCTTATGCCCGGTAGTGTCTCGGGCAAAAGATAAAAGGCGGTCCTGAGCACCATGCGCTCTGGGACCAAACTCGGCCACAGAGCCGAATCCGTGGAGATACAGCATGCGTCGCCTCAGCTTCGGTGGTTTCGGCGGCAAGGGGGGTGTCGCCCGGGCGACACCCCTTATCACACTGAAGTCATTATAAATTCAGATTGTGAAGGTTAAATTCCCGAAGTCAGAGGGCCAGCGATCGCTTTGAATACCTCTTCACCGGGAATTGATCTGACAGCCCCTGCATTCAATTCGGCAACCCGTCTTTCAGCTTCATCCGCCCATAATTGATCAATTGCCGGTTCAGAAGGGGTGATGCTTTTCAGCCTTTCAATCAATTCGATTTTCATTTCCAGAGGCAAAGATTCTGCAAGCGATATAAATTTCACGATGCTCCATTTCCCGTACCTGATTTTCGGATTTGAATTCGTAGTTTCCGCTGGTTCCAAGGCTTCAGCTTCTTTTGGTGTGTATAGCCGAAAAAAGCTGTGAAATGTGCTGAGGTCATATTCCCAATAGAATGGATCGACTTCAATTTGTGGTATTATCATCAAAAGACCGAGCTGGTCCTCAGGCAATCGAACCATCTAATGAGCATTTCCCAAGCACATCGACCCCACATTCCACACCCATTTGAAGCGTTATCCGGATGATTTTATCGGAAAAG
>CAZJXF010000121.1:0-10208 GCA_964549995.1 uncultured Desulfatirhabdium sp.
ACACGCTTCCCACGAAAATGCTCCTGTCGATGCCGCTTCTTCCGATGACGACCGTACCGTAGTTGCCTTCGCGGATTTCTGAGACGATGGCCTTGCCGATGTTCGTCATTCGTTCGACGGTCTTAAATTCCACCTGTTGTTCGGAAAGTCTGTGCTTTCGAAGGATTTCCATCGCTTTTCCCGTGAAATCGGCGATACACCGTTTGTCTCCCTGGCGAAGCCAGGACGAGAGGGTGCTGTCCGCTTTTTCGTCGATGCCGCAGCTGTCTCCCCATCCGGGGGACACGTGAAAGAAGGTGATCACGACGTGGGTGTTGCCGCTGAGCATGAAGGAAAGATGATCGACGGCCTTCAAGGAGGTTTCAGAACCGTCGATAGCCACCAAAATCCGGTTGGATGTGATCTCTCCGTCCACGATCCAGAGGGGAACGATCTTGGAATATTCGATGAGGTTCGCCGTCACGCTGCCGGTGAAGACTTCCTGAAGTTTGGATATTCCCCTTCTTCCGGAGACGATGGCGTCGTAATGACCGGTTTCGGCATATACGATGATGTCTTGGGCCGTTCCCTGTTGGCGGGGCTGGGTGACGATGTGGATGCGGTCCGCTCGCGCTCCGGATTGAACCATGAACGTTTTGAGCTCGTCCAGCAGTTGCAGCGCCTTTTCCGCATTCCGAGCCGTCACCCGATCGACCTCCGCTTTCCGTTCCGGGTGTTTCCCCACTTCGTCCAGAAGATAGTGCGAAATCTGAGGCTGAACGTGAAACAGGGTATAATGAAGATCAGGCACCTGATCTTCCATGGTGAGAACATACCGCACGCAGCAGCGGCATTGAACGGAATCGTCGACGGCAACCAGGATCTTGCGATTCATCGGTACCTTCCTTTCGAATAGAGGCTCTATGGGAACTCGAAGCGAATGGATGACGTTAGGAGCTGGAACGCTTCGATTTTGGGGTTTGCTGCAGCAGACGGTAGGCGTCGTTTCGCGAGATGCCGCAGCGTTGAGCAAGCATTTTGGCTAAGGTTCCGGGCTTTTCGTCGGGTTCATCCTGGAGAAGCTCTTTCAGGACCGTATTCACGTCTTCCGGGGCAGTGATCACGCTGTCTTCCAGGATCCGACCGGTCACGACGACGGTCAGCTCTCCTTTGAGGGGCTGCCGACGTTGGATGTCGTCCCGTATCGACAGGAGGGTTCCTCGCAGTACTTCTTCATGAAGTTTCGTCAGCTCTCGACACAGGACGGCGGAACGATCACCGAAAACGGAAGCCATTTCCTCGAGAAAACGCTGAATGCGCTTTGCACTTTCATAGAATATCAGCGTTTTCGATTCGTGTTCAAGGGATTTGAGGAAGGTCAGCCTCTCGTGGGGTTTCTTGGGCGCAAACCCCAAAAAAACGAAGGCATCCGTCGGAAACCCGGATATGCTCAGCCCTGCGATGGCAGCGCAGGGGCCGGGGATGGGAACGACGGGGAGGTGTTTTTCTGCTGCAGCCCTCACGAGGCGAAACCCCGGATCCGAGACGAG
Organism: uncultured Desulfatirhabdium sp.; assembly: GCA_964549995.1. Lineage (GTDB taxonomy): Bacteria > Desulfobacterota > Desulfobacteria > Desulfobacterales > Desulfatirhabdiaceae > Desulfatirhabdium. Next base: position 1,530 of record CAZJXF010000121.1, read on the forward strand.
GGGGGTGCCGGCGTCCGAGACCAGGGCGATCGATTGACCGGATGTCAGGATGGTGAGGAGTTCGTCGATACGCTCCTTCTCGTTGTATTCATGGCAGGAGATCAGCCGTGCCTGAATTCCGTAAGACTTCAGCAGAACTCCCGTGTGTCGGGTGTCTTCGGCTGCGATCCAGTCCACGCTTTTCAGCACATCGAGAGCCCTCAGGGTGATGTCCCTCAGGTTCCCGATGGGGGTGGCGACGATATAGAGCGTGCCGGGTTCGGTTTCTGTCGATGGTCGGCTATCTGCGGGTGGCTTCGAAGGCATTTCGAATCAGTTCGATTTGAGGGGCTCCCTGCGTCCAATCGATGGCGACCACATCGAAGCGGGCCTTACAGTGGAGCAGGTGGTTCTTTTTCAGGTAGGCTAAAGCGACACGGGTCAGGCGACCTTGTTTGCGGGGGGTGACGGCGAGTTTGGGGTTTCCGTAATCGGGCGACAGGCGGGTCTTGACTTCGACGAAGACGATGGCCTGCCCGTCCATGGCGACAATGTCGATTTCACCGATCCGGTTTCGGGCATTCAGCTCCAGAATGCGGTATCCAAGCTTTCGAAGGTAATCTGCTGCGAGGCTTTCTCCCGATTTGCCGAGGTGATGAGGTTCGGTCTGCATGGGAATGCCTCCCGGACGCCGTGAAAGGTTTTGCGGTGGATCCAGCAAGGGCCGAAGGTTCGAATGGCCTGCCTGTGATGTTCGGTCGGATATCCCTTGTGTCTGGAAAAACCGTATTCCGGATGGTGTTCGTGATAGACGGCCATCAGGCGGTCCCGGGTCACCTTGGCGATGATCGAGGCCGCCGAAATGGACGGGCAAAGGCTGTCTCCCTGTGGGATGGCTTGCTGAGGCAGTGGGCTGCAACCGGTTGCAGATGACATCGGAATGCAGTGATTGCCGTCGATGATCAGGCATTCCGGTTGCGGATCGAGGTTTTCGACGGCAAAGCGCATGGCCAGAAGCGATGCCTTCAGAATGTTGGTCCGATCGATTTCGGAAGCATCCACGATTCCGATGCCGACGGCTACGGCTGTCCGGTAAATCTGGTCGTAAAGGCGGTTTCGCGCGGAAGCAGTGAGCTTTTTGCTATCCGTGACTCCCTCGATGCGGGCATCCGTCGGCAATACCACGGCCGCTGCAACGACGGGCCCTGCAAGAGGGCCTCTTCCCGCCTCGTCGATACCGGCGATGATCGAGAATCCCTTTTCCCGAAGGGCCTGTTCCGGATGCCTGAAGCCCGGGGCTTGCATTAAAAATCCCGTTTTTCCTTGATCCGAGCCGCTTTTCCCTTGAGGTTGCGCAGATAATAGATCTTGGCCCGACGGACATCTCCTTTGGAAACCAACTCGATCTTGTCGATGATGGGGGAGTGCAGCGGGAAGACGCGCTCGACACCGACGCCGTAGGACACTTTTCGAACCGTGAACGTGGCGTTGGTCGTTCCCCGCTTGAGGGCGATGACGATGCCTTCAAAAACCTGGATCCGTTCTTTTTCACCTTCCTGAATGCGGACGTGAACCTTGACGGTGTCTCCTGCCTTGAATGCGGGCAAGTCGAGCCGCATCATGTCTTTTTCGATTTGCTGAATGATCTGCATACGTTCTACCTCTATGGTTGTTGGTGTTGAATTGTACAAGATGCGTAGTGCATGGTGCGAAAGTGCGCGTTGCTTTGTCTCGTCACCCCCGATGGTCTTGCAGCAAGTCGCATCATCGCGAGTTGACGAGTCGATCCAAAACGATCGATACCGCCGAACGGACGGACAGATGGTTGTAACTGCCTCCTCCGGTGATGGGTGTCAGAATTCGATCGGACGTCTGAAGCACCTCATCGGCCAATCCCCAAGCCGTTCCGAACAGCAGCAGGCAGTTGTTCCCCGCTTCGACCCACAGCCGCAGCTCGGAGTGCGAAATGGTGCGTTCCGTCTGCCGGGCCGTTGTGGCAACCGTCAAGAGCGGCTCATTTGGATAGAGCCGCATCAGTTCCGTTCGTATATCCGCCAGGCTGTCTCGAATGGTGATCAGCTGGAGGGCTTCCTTGCGGTCCGGGTTGGCGATGCCTCCGTAGCCGCTCATCCAGTGATCCACGATTTGCCGCACGAGTGCCTGCTGATCGACAAGCGGCGTAACGATATAGATGCATGCCACATCGAAGGTTCTGCCTGCTCTTGCCAGATCGTGAATGTCGAGATTCGTGACGGCCGAGGCGATGGTCTGCCCTTCACGGTTCTTGACCGGATGATGGATCAGCGCCAGAAAAATCCGCCCGATGGATGAGCGTGTCAAGTTGGTCCCGCCATGATGTCAATATCTCGATCTCTTGCTTGCAGAAGGATCGTTGAGCCAGTAGATCCGGTCGTTTCAGGAACGTTCGGATGAGCGAAGATTCCAGCCGCCAGCGGGCAATGCGTTCATGGTGTCCGGAAAGCAGAACTTCCGGCACCGTCTCGCCTTCGAAGATCGATGGACGGGTGTAATGAGCATGGTCCAGAAGCTGGTTTTCGAAAGAATCGCATGTCGCCGAATCTTCGTTTCCCAGTGCCCCGGGCAGAAAGCGAACCACCGTTTCCATCACGACCATTGCTGCAAGCTCACCGCCCGTCAAGACATAATCGCCGATGGAAATTTCTTCGTCGATTTCCCGATGGACGACCCGTTCATCCACGCCTTCGTATCGGCCGCACACCAGAATCAAGCAGGGTTCGAGCGAAAGCGATCGGGCCAGTTTCTGCGTCAGCAGCTGACCCTGCGGGCTCAGCAGAATGCATCGGCTCCGTTCCTGCTGATGTTTGGCCCAGCGGATGGCGGCAGTCAGCGGTTCCGGCTTCATGACCATACCGCAGCCCCCGCCGTAGGGCCTGTCGTCCGTCGTTGCATGCCTGTCTGTGGCAAAGTGCCGAACGTCGATTGCGGTTGTCTGCAGAATGCCGCTTTCAACCGCCCGACGCAGAATGCCGTATTCCCAGAATCGTTCGAAGAGGTCCGGGAATATGGAAACAGTCATGAAATGCATGGCTAATCGGTATTCGCTGCGGGCGAAGGCTTTTGGCGTCTTTCGACCGGCATATCGGCAGGCAGATCGACCCATACCACCCGCTGCGCCTTGTCGATCGTCTTGACGAAAGCCTCGACGAAAGGAATCAATACCTCCGTCTCTTCGTCCTGCACCACCAAAACATCCTGAGGGCCTGCGGAAAACAGATGTCGGATTTCGCCGATCAACCGACCGTCCAATGCCCTAACAGAAAGCCCGATCAGCTCGAACCAGTAATGGCTGCCGTCTTCCGGTTCGGGGAACGCCGCCCGAGGCAGATAGACTTCCGAACCGATCCATCGCTCGGCCTGTTCCCGGGTTTCGATGCCTTCCAGCTCGATCAGGATAATCCTTGCATGATGGCGGTAAGAGCCGATTCGGAATCGGGCGGGACCGAACCCTTTCGGTTGAAGCGTCAGCTGAAACCGGGTGTTCCAGATATCCGGATCCTCGCAGAAGGATTTGAGCTTCAGGCTTCCCCGAACACCGTGAACACCGACGATCTTTCCGACGAGGATATATGGATCGGTAACCGTGTTGGATCGATCATTCGACGATTTCAAGATGCGTTCGTTTCTTCATCTTGGCCGATGCAGCTCCGACGATGGTGCGCAGGGCCTTGGCCGTTTTCCCTTGCTTGCCGATGACTTTTCCGAGATCTTCCTTGGCGACCTTGAGTTCCAGAACCGTCGTCTGAGGGCCTTCCACTTCCGATACTTCCACTGCATCCGGCTTGTCGACAAGTGCTTGCGCAATGACCGTAATCAGCTCTTTCATTGCACTGTCTCCTGAAATGAGGCGGTTGAGTGAAATCGGACGAACCAAGAAAGGGATTCCGATCCTCCAATCTCCAAAAGAACGGCCGCCGGCGGAGTGTATCGGCGGCACGGGAGAAAAGCCGGATATTGGCAGGGTCGCAGCGATGGTATCGACGACGATGCGATTATGCCTGTAGATGCTTTTTCAGCAGGCTTTTGACCGTATCGGTCGGTTTGGCCCCTTGGCTCAACCAGTACTGAATGCGGTCCGCCTTCAGATGGACTTCGGCCGGATCGAGCAGGGCATTGTAGGTTCCCAGGTTTTCCAGGAACTTGCCGTCTCGAGGGGATTGACTGTCTGCTGCGACGATTCGATAAAACGGGCGTTTGGGGGCACCGTGTCTTGCCAGTCGGATTCGAACTGCCATAACGAAAAACTCCTTGATATCGATCCATGAATGTTCATACAGGGGGATCATCCCCTGCTGTTGCATCTCTGCTGATGCAGGGATGACGACTTTTCGGAAAATTGCTCTCTTCTGTCTTCAGAATTTCGTCTTTGGTTCCAGTCTTTAATATTCGATCAGAATTTCAACATGTTGCGGCCCATCCGCTTCATGCCGCCCTTGTTGATCTGTTTCATCAGTCTAATGACCTGGTCGTAATTTTTCAATAAATTATTGACATCTTGAACGCTGGTGCCGCTTCCTCTGGCGATTCTTCGTTTGCGGCTCGCATTGATAATGTCGTGTTTCCGGCGCTCTTGGGGCGTCATGGAATTGATGATGGCAATGATTCTCCCCAGCTCCTTCTCGTCGACATCGATGTCCTTGAACGCCTTGTTCTGTCCGATACCCGGGATCATCCGAATGAGATCGCCGAGCGGGCCCATTTTCCGGATCTGAATCATCTGATCCCGGAAATCCTCGAGGGTGAACTGGTTCTTTCGGAGCTTCTTTTCCAGCTCGACGGCCTTCTTTTGGTCAACAACCGCCTGAGCCTTTTCGATCATGGTGAGGATGTCGCCCATGCCGAGGATGCGGGAGGCCATTCGATCGGGATGGAAGGGCTCGATATCCCCCAGTTTTTCACCGATACCGACATATTTGACCGGGCGGTCGATCATGGCCTTGATGGATAGGGCCGCACCGCCTCGTGCGTCACCGTCCATCTTGGTGAGAACAACCCCGCCGATACCGACCGCTTGATGAAAGGCGGTGGCCATGTTCACGGCATCCTGGCCCGTCATGGCGTCAGCGACCAGAAGGATGTCGGAAGGATGGACGGCATCCCGGATGCTGCACAGCTCTTGCATGAGCTGCTCGTCGATGTGCAGCCGGCCTGCCGTGTCAAGCAGCATCACGTCCGCCCCTTCGAGAAGCGCCTTCTTTCGGGCGTCTACGGCGACGGCCACGGGGTTCATGTCCACGGTGGTGGGGTAAACCGAAACGCCGATCTGCTCCCCCAGTTTCTTCAACTGATCGATGGCTGCAGGCCGATAGATGTCCAGCGGAACGAGGTAGGGTTTCTTCCCCATCTTGCGCAGATGGACCGCCAGTTTTCCGGCTGTCGTGGTCTTGCCCGAGCCTTGCAGCCCTACCAGCATGACGCCTGCCGGCTTTTCCCCGGAAAGGCAGATCTCTTCATGATGCAGTCCCATCAGCTTCGTCAGTTCGTCGTTGACGATCTTGACAACTTGCTGACCGGGGGTGAGGCTTTCCATGACCTCCTGCCCGAGGGCGCGCACCCGGATGTCCTCGATGAGCTTCTTGACCACCTTGTAGTGTACGTCCGCTTCCAGCAGAGCGACACGAACCGTTTTCAGACCTTCCTGGACATTCTTCTCGTCGAGCTTGCCATGTCCCCTGAGCTGTTTGAACACGGCCCCCAATTTGTCGGTCAGGTTCTCAAACATGATAATTTCCGGGGAAGTGATTGAAATCGGACGATCGTCTTTTTGGGGCAGCTTTCGATTCCTGCGGCGGCGAAGACGCTTCTCGACTCCGTGGATTCTTTATAAACCTGTTGAATTTAATGGGTGAATGGTGGTAAGTCAAGAAAATTATGAAAACAAACCTTCTCGATTTATCCTTGAAAGATCTCGAACGCTGGTTCGAGGCGCGTGGGGTGCGCTCCTATCGAGCGGGGCAGGTATTCAAGTGGATGTACCGAAAACAGGTCGATGACTTCTCCGCCATGAGCGATCTGTCGAAGGAAGTCCGGGAGATGCTGGATGGATCCTTTTCGATCAACCGTCTCGAAGTCGTCACGACGGTGACATCCCGGGACGGATCCATCCGATATCTCTTCCGGCTTGCGGACGGTCATACGATCGAATCCGTGCTGATGCCCGAAGCGGATCATTCCACTGTATGCATCTCCACCCAGGTCGGATGTGCCCAGGGGTGCGCCTTTTGCCTGACGGGTGCCGGCGGTTTTGTCCGAAACCTGACCGCCGGTGAAATCCTCGGTCAGGTACGTGACATTCAGCGGGACGCTGGGGGCCTGCCCCGGCTTTCCAATATTGTGTTGATGGGAATGGGGGAGCCGCTGGCCAATTACGAGGCTGTGGTTCAGGCGATCGGTATATTGACCGATGCGACGCATGGCTTGGGATTTTCCACGAGAAAGGTGACCCTTTCAACGGTCGGCCTGGTTCCGAAAATCCTGCAGCTCGGGCAGGATGTCTTGGTCAATCTGGCCGTATCCCTGAATGCCGCAGACAACGAAACCCGCAACCGGCTGATGCCGGTCAACCGGGTCTATCCCATCGAGCGACTGATGGAAGCCTGTAAGCGCTATGTGCTGCCCAATCGCAGGCGGATCACCTTTGAATACATTCTCATGGAAGGGATCAACGATAGGGTTTCGGATGCACTCCGGCTGGTCCGATTGCTGCACGGCATACGGGCGAAGGTGAATCTCATCCCCTACAATGAGCATGAAGGAAGCAGCTTTCGGCGTCCTTCGGAGGATACGATCCTTACCTTTCAGTCGATATTGTTGGAAAAAGGGCTTACGGCCATCGTACGAAACAGCAGGGGGCAGGATATCGGGGCTGCTTGCGGGCAGCTTCGGGCCAACCGGAAGGAAGGGGAGTTCCGTTGCGCTACCGATAGTCAGGGGGCCTGCGATTCGCAACCGGTCTGCTGACGGATGCAGCTTTCCAGGGTGGCGACGATCTGTCCATCCAGTTTCCCTTTGGCGACTTCTTCCTTTAGAATGCCCAAGGCTTTTTCGGGAGGCATGGCGCTTCGGTAATGCCGATTGGCTGTCAGGGCTTCATAGACGTCGGCAACTGCGATGATCTTGCTCATCAGCGGAATATCCAGCTCACGAACCCCGTGGCTGTATCCGGAACCGTCGAGCCTTTCGTGGTGGCTGGCGGCGATGATCGGCACCTTGCGGTATTTCCGGGCGAAATGCATCTTGGACAGGATGCGGTAGGTGATATCGACGTGTTTTTGAATCTCGGTGTACTCTTCCGGCGTCAATTTCCCCGGCTTTTTTAGAATGTAGTCGTCGATACCGATTTTCCCGTAATCGTGCAGCAGCGCTGCCACACTGAGGATGTCCAGTTGTTCGTCGTCGAATCCGAGCTTTCGTCCGATGTCGAGGCTGAGCTTTTCCACCATTTCCGAATGGCCGGCGGTAAGCGTATCCTTGGCGTCGATGGATGCAGCCATGACCTGCAGGAGACTCTTGAACTGGCTCAATTGTTCGGAAAACAGGATCGCATTTTCCACCGATATGGATATGATGGACGCCATAGAGATCAGGAGGTTCAGATCGCTGTCTGTAAACGTCCCGTTTTTCTTGTTGATGGCCTGCAGCACCCCGATGGTTTCCCCCAGATGATTGGTCACGGGAACGCACAAAATATTACGGGTGAGAAATCCTGTCCGGTCGTCCGTTCTCCGGTCGAAGCGGGTATCGGCATAGGCGTCCGAAATGTTCAGGATGGCGCCTGTGACAGCGACAAGCCCGGCAATTCCCAAATTGAGGTTGAGGCAGATGGTTTGGCCTTCATCCAGCCCTTCCGCATATACCGAACAGAGGGTGTTGTTTGCGGGATGGTGCAGAAATAGGGTTCCTCTTTCGAAATCGACCGTTTTGCGAAGCTGCTGGAACCATTCCTGCAATTGAGCAGGCTGAAAGGTCTGTGAGGGATCGATATGCCGAACGATAGTTTCGGCGCTTTTCTGAAAAAACGCTTCATCCTCTTTCGAAAAACATCCCGTTTTTCGGTTTAATAGCTGTAGCAGGGCGAAGGGGGGATGGTTTTCCCGACGGAGGGGAATGCACAGTACGCTTCGGGTTCGAAACCCGGTCGTCTGGTCGAAATACGGGTTGAACATCTGGTGGTCATAGGCATCGGCAACGTTGATGATGCGATCGCCGAGAAAGCTTGCACCGGCAAGACCGACCTTGAGTTCGATCGTTACCTTCTGAGAGGTCAACCCTTGCGCATACTGGCTCCACAATTGCCCCTTTTGCCAGTCCACCATGAAAAGGGTGCTGCGCTCGCAGTTCAGATACAGCGAAATCTTTTCGATGATGAGGGGGATCAGCTTCTCGAAGCGATGTTCGGTTCCAAGTGTTCGACCGATATCGATAAACCCCCGCAACCGGGCGTTTTCTGCCTCCAGAAGGGCAATCCGCTTCTGATAGGTCCGAATGTCCTCCGGTGTGTTTGATGCAGTTGGTTCGATCATGGCGATGCTCCTTAAAATTGGGAATAGAGCAACTTTGATGGACTCGCAAAAAGTCAGTGGGTCTCCAGCGAGCCGCATGGGAGCCGGGCACACCTTTTTCGCTGCATCGGAAAAACTCAGCCGCCCGATCTCGTAAGGG
>CAZJXF010000122.1:0-10165 GCA_964549995.1 uncultured Desulfatirhabdium sp.
CCGATCCTACGAGATCGGGCTGCTGAGTTTTTCCGCTGCGCAAGCAAAATGCACACGCTCTCCTGCGGGTCAAACAAGAGCATGAGGTCCATATGAGCGATACACCCTCAGCCATGGGCATGATCGGTATCGACCGACAGATGCGGGTGACCGCTTGGGATCCCTGGATCGCTGGGATCAGCGGCATTCCTGCCGAGAAGGCCATCGGGCAGCCGCTCGATCGGTTGATCCCCGATCTCGCGAAGCGAAACATCCTTCCCCGAATTCAAGAGGTGCTGCAGAACGGCACGGTTTCGGTGCTCTCCTCGGCTTTCCATCGCTACCTCATCGCCTGTCCTCCGCAGAGACCTTCCCGCCACTTCGACACGATGCGGCAGAAAGTCACCATTTCGCCCGTTCGCGAGCAGGAATCGGTCATCGGCGCCATTCTGCTGGTCGAAGATGTCACGCCGCGACTGGAAGCCGAAATCGAGCTCACGCAGGACCTTCGGGACCCCAACGAGGCCGTACGGTACCGCGCGGCACAAAGCCTTGCGGAAATGGATGGGGACGGCTCCCGGCACCTGACCGAAGCGCTGGGAGACGAGAGCTGGCGGGTACGTCGGACGGCTGTGGACCGGCTCTCCCGCAGCACGGATGCCGAGATGATCCATGGGCTCATTCGTTCGCTCAAAAGCCAGCACAACAATGCCGCAGTCCTGAATTCCGCCCTTCAGGTGCTGGCAGCCACCCGGTTGGACGATCTGTCCCCGATTCTGGCCCTCCTCGAGGATCCGGATGCCGATTTGCGCATGTACACGGCCCTGTTTCTCGGTGAAAAACGACATCCGCACGTCATCGACGCCCTCATCCGGGCACTCGACGACCCCGATCCGAACGTGGTCTACCATGCCATTGAATCTCTCGGCAAACTGCGCGCCGTCGAAGCCGTCGAACGCCTGATGGCCATCGCCGAATCCGAAGACTTTTTCCTGTCGTTCCCGGCGGTCGACGCCCTGGCCCGCATCGAGGAGCCTGCCGTCGTCGGACGGCTGATCAGCCTGTTGGGAAAGCCCATGCTCGAAACGGCGGTCATCGACGCACTGGCGGCAAACGGGGATGAACTCTGTGTCGGCCCCCTGATCGATCGCCTGCATCAGCCCGATCCACCGGTCATCGAAATCGCATCTGCACTTGCCGCCATTTACGACCGCTACGAACAGCGTTACGGGGAAGGGGCGCATATCGCCGATATCGCCCGCAGTCGCTTCGAACCCACGGGCGCCCTGCGGCTCATCAGCTGTCTGGAAGAGGCGCCTGCAGATCGGCTGCGGGCCATCGCCCTGGTGCTCGGATGGCTGCAAAGCCCTGCGGTCTATTCGGCGCTGACACGGCTGTTGGGAGAGCCATCGGCCCGCAGGGAAGTGATCGAAGCCTTGGTTCGCTACGGCAGGGATGTGCTGGGGCTGTTGATCGAACAACTCCATGCCGAAGACCTCGACACCCGCCGGGCAGCCGTCATGGCCATCGGTCGCATCGGCGATCCGCTCGCCGTTCCGGAACTCATCCGACTGCTTTCCGACGATCCCGAACTCATCATTCCCACAGCCGGGGCATTGGCCAAAATCGGAGACCGTCAGGCCTTCGAAGCGCTGCTGCCGCTCTTAGGACACCGCAATCCCGCCGTCCGCCAGGCGGTCATCGGCGCTCTGAACTCCATCGGACATCCCGACATGGGCGACGCCATGGCCGATCTGATGCAGTCCGACAATCCCCTGGTCCGGGAATCGGCCATCCGGATCGCCGGATACTTCGGCTATCCTCAATGCCTCCCCCTCATCGAGGCTGCCTGCCGGGATGCCAACGAAACGGTCCGAAAGACGGCCGTCGAGCATCTGCCCTTCTTCGACGACCGGAATTACCTGCCGCTTCTGGAAAAATGCCTGTTCGAGGATACCCCCAAGGTGCGGGCTGCGGCGGCGCGAGCCCTGGGGCACATGGATGCGAAAGGGACGGTCACCCTGCTGATTCGGGCCCTGTGCGATCCGGATTCCTGGGTGCGGTATTTCAGCGCCATCTCCCTGGGAAAACTGGATGCCGCAGAGGCGGAGGTCGAGCTCGCTCGGCTCGCCCAGTCCGATCCGAGCGACCATGTCCGCATCGCTGCAGCCAAGGCCCTCGGACGAATCGGATCGGCCCAGTCCCTCGATGTGCTGAAGACCCTCATTCGCAATGAAAATCCCGACATTTCCCGTGCGGCCATCGCCGCACTGGGCCACCTGCGACATCCTTCCGCCCGGGACATCCTGCTGCAGACACTGCACGCCGAACATCCGCAAGATCGCCTTTGCGCCATTCAGGCGCTCGAATCCGACGAAAGCCCGACCACGATCGCCAAACTCCAGTGGGTGGCCGCAAGCGACAGCGATCCAGCCGTATCGTCCGCAGCCATCGAAGCCCTGGCCCGATGTTCTCAACCCGAGGCGGTCCGCTCCCTTGTTTACCTGACGGTGGATCGCAGGCTACGGGAACCCGTCGTGTCGGCCCTGGCCGGAATGCCGGAAAAACGAATCGGGTGGGTGGCCTCGGGGCTCGAGCATCCGAATCCCGAGGTGCGCATGGCTGTCATCGATGCCCTGGGCCGAATGAAACGTGCCGATGCGACCGAAATGATCCTCGGATGCCTGAACGATTCGGATTGGCGGGTGCGGATGGCTGCCATCGCCGTTTTCACCCAGACCGGAAACCGCGCGGCCGAAAAGAAGCTGGCTCAGATGGCGGACAGCGATCCGCATCCGGATGTCCGCCATGCGGCGAAAAAGGCGCTGACCCGCGTCGTCGGATAACGATTCCATCATGTTGAGGTTCCAAAGAGGTCGTCGAACGACATGAATTTCTTTTCCGAATCCCTCACGCTCAAGGACACGACCTTCACCCTCCTGCGGGATGCCATTCACGAGAAACTGGGCATCTATTTCGAGGTCGATCGCCGAGATATCCTGGCGGACAAGCTCTCACCGCTCGTGATCGAACGCGGATTCGACTCCTTTCTGGACTACTACTACCTGCTCAAGTACGATGCCGAAGCCGAAGAGGAATGGCTTCGGGTGATGGAAGCCCTGTCCGTCCAGGAAACCTATTTCTTTCGGGAGATGGACCAGATCCGGGCGCTGGCTTCCACCATCGTGCCTTCGCTGCTTGCGCAAAACTGCCCCCTGCCCATCACGATCTGGAGTGCGGCCTGCGCCACAGGGGAGGAGCCGCTCACCATCGCCATCACCCTCAAGGAAGCAGGACTTCTCGACCAACGCATCCGCATCCTTGCCAGCGACGCCAGCCAGTCGGCCATCGAAAAGGCCAAAGCGGGCATTTATCGGGAACGATCCCTGCGAAACACATCCGCGGAAATGCGCAGCCGGTATTTTTCGGAAACCCCCAAGGGGTGGAAAATCGATGCGAACATCCACCAACGCATCGAATGGCATCGCATCAACCTGATGGATGCCCGACAGGTGGCTCCCTTAGCCAGAACCCATCTGATCTTTTGCAGAAACGTGTTCATCTATTTTTCGCCGGATGCCATCCGAAAAACGGTGGAAACCTTTTTTAACCACATGCGCATTCCGGGGTATCTGTTCGTTGCGGCCGCCGAATCCCTGCTCAAGATCACGACGGCGTTCAAACTGCGCGAAATCGGCGGTGCCTTTGTCTATATGAAGGAAGCCTGAGGAGAACCGCTCCGACATGAAACGCAAGAAATTGCCGATCAGTATCCAGACGTTCCGCCAGATTTGCGAGGAAGGCTGTTACTATGTCGATAAGACCCCGTTTGCCCTTCGGCTGATCGCAGAAGGAAAAGGATTCTTCCTATCCCGGCCGAGGCGCTTCGGAAAGAGCCTCTTTCTGGATATGCTGGCGGAGCTGTTTTCCGGAAGCAGAGATCTTTTTGTCGGGCTGCACGCCTATGACCACTGGGACTGGTCCAGACGTTATCCGGTGATTCGCATCAGTTTTGCCGAAGGCGGCTTCCGCTCCCTCGAAGCCTTTCGGAATCGCGTCAGGGAGTTGTTGCGCATCAATTTCGAAGCCTTTGGCCTGCAGGTTCCCGATGTCCATCAGGATTGCCCTTCCCTGTTCAGCGAGTTGATTCGCAAGGTCTGTACGGCAAACGGTCGTCGTACCGTCATTCTTGTGGATGAGTACGACAAGCCGATTCTCGACAACCTGAGCCAACCCGAACTGGGACGAGCCATCCGGGACGAACTCCGAGACCTCTATTCCGTCATTAAGGCCCAGGATGCCTCCATCCAATTTGCATTCATCACGGGTGTATCCAAATTTTCCAAGGTCAGTCTCTTTTCGGGCTTGAACAACCTAAGAGACATCACTCTTTCCAGAGATTATGCCGCCATTTGCGGATATACCGAAAGCGATGTCCTGAATGTTTTCGCCGCCGAACTGGACGGATTGGATCTGGAAACCATCCGCAGGTGGTACAACGGCTATTGCTGGCTGGGAGAACGGGTGTACAATCCCTTCGATCTGTTGCTGCTCTTTCAGGAAAGGCGGTTTCGACCCTACTGGTTCGAGACGGGCACACCAACGTTTCTGATCGATCTATTGATTCAGCGGCGGTTTTTCACACCGCATCTGGCGGAAATGCGTTCGGACGAGGCCCTTCTGTCTGCATTCGATATCGATCATATCGCAACGGAGGCGTTGCTCTGGCAGACGGGATATCTGACCATCGTATCGAGCCGGGAAGTGGGTGTACAAACGGAATACCGGCTGGGATACCCCAACATCGAAGTCGAAAGCGCTCTGAACGATGCCCTGTTCAAGGCGCTTTTGGGCAATGCTACAGGTGCTTCCGGCGCGATCGGAGCGCTCTACGACATGCTGATCGCTGCAGACTGGCCCAGACTCGAGCAGCATCTGAAATCGCTTTTCTCGGGCATTCCTTCGGACTGGTACCGCAAAAACGACATCGATCGTTATGAAGGGTTCTATGCAAGCGTCGTTTACAGCCATCTGGCGGCGCTTGGATTGCATCTGGTCGTTGAAGACGCTTCGTCTGAAGGACGAATGGATATAAGTGTGCACCTTCCCCGGCATATCGCGATTTTCGAATTCAAGGTGGTTTCTGATCGACCGCAGAAAAAGGCTCTGGCGCAGATTCGGGAGCGCAACTATGCAGAAAAATACCTGAACACTGGGCTCCCGATCGAATTGATCGGCATCGAATTTTCTCGCACCCTTCGAAACATCGTCTTCATGGAAACGGAGCGGTGGCAAGGCCCGGTTTCTTCAGACTGAGAAAGGACGAAACCCATGAACGGTATCACCCGAGTTCTGGTCGTAGACGATTCAGCCTATGTGCGAAAGGTCATCAAGGAAATCTTGAGCAGATCGCCGATGCTCGAGGTGGTCGGCGTCGCACGGGACGGCGAGGAAGCCCTCGAGCTTTGCAAGCAGCTTCAGCCCGACGTGGTGACCCTCGATCTGATCATGCCGAATTTGGACGGGCTGGGATTCATCGAACGCCAGATGGCCATCCGACCCATTCCCATCGTCGTGGTGAGCATCGCGAGCGAAACCGGGGCCATGGCGCTCAAGGCCCTCGACATGGGGGCCGTCGATTTCATCCAAAAACCGACGGCCCTTGCAACCGACAAGGTCTATGAAATCGGTCGGGACCTCATCGAAAAGGTGCGCAGTGCTGCGGCCATTCCCATGGCCCGAGTCCAGCCCCTGGTCCAGGCGCAACCGGAGCTTCCGGAAGCGGCCCCTGTCTTGACCCCGCAACCGCGGCTTGATATCGTCGTCATGGGCATCTCCACCGGAGGGCCGCAAGGGCTCAAGATGGTGATCCCGCGGTTCCCATCGGATTTTCCGGTTCCGATCGCCATCGTGCTGCACATGCCGGTGGGTTATACGGAGCTCTATGCCAAGAACCTCGATTCGATTTCGAGGCTCCATGTGGTGGAAGCCCAGGAAGGCATGAAGGTCGAACCTGGAATGGTCTATCTGGCCCAGGCCGGAAGACATCTCGTGTTCCGGAAGGAAGCCGACGGTACGGTGTACACCCATCTCGACGCCAAACCCTTCGACACCCCCCACCGGCCGTCCGTGGACGTTCTGTTCCGATCGGCGGCAGACGTCTACCGCAATCGGGTACTCGGGGTGGTCATGACGGGCATGGGCCAGGATGGGTTGCAGGGCTGCGCCTGGATCAAGGCCCAGGGAGGAACCGTCATCACCGAAGCGGAAGAGACCTGTGTGGTGTACGGCATGCCCCGGTCGGTCGACGAAGCCGGGCTGAGCGACAGAAGCGTTCCGCTGCACGGCATTACCGAAGCGGTTATCGAAGCGATGTAGGCGGTGACGCTCACCCATTGCCCATTATGAGGAATCCGAACATGGCCAAAATTCTCGTTGTCGACGACTCGATGCTCTCGAGAAGGATGATGCGGACGATCCTGGAATCGGACGGTCATGAGGTCTGTGAAGCGACGGATGGAATGAGCGGCATCGAACGCTATTTCCTCGAAAAACCCGACCTGGTCACCCTCGATCTGACCATGGCGGGCATCCACGGTCTGGATGTCCTCACCCGCATCCGCCAGATCGATCCGCAGGCACGGGTGATCGTCGCATCCGCGGACATTCAGGATGCCACACGGGTACTCGTCATGGAGGCTGGGGCCAAAGCCTTCGTCAACAAGCCGTTCAACTCCCGGCAGGTGTTGGAAGCCGTTCGCAATGCACTGAAAGGAGGTTCCGCATGATCCTGAACCAGGAACAACAGGATGCCCTGACCGAACTGATCAACATCGCCTTCGCCAAGACAGCGGCATCCCTCTCCGATCTGACCGGCCACCGGGTCCTGCTGGATGTACCCAAGGTCGATATCATCCCGATCGAAGAGATGAGCAGAAAACTGGGGGCCTTCATTCAGGGGGAGGTCGCAACGGTTCACCAGATCTTCACCGGCACATTGGCCGGAGACGCCATGCTCGTTCTGAATGCCGATGGCGCCTCCATGCTGGTGAACCTGCTGACCGGACAGGAACGCCCGGAGATCCGGGTGGACGCAACAGGCCGGGAAGTGTTGACCGAGATCGGCAACATCCTCTTGAACGCCTGCCTGGGCATGTTCGGCAACCTGCTCAAGGTCCATGTGTCCTTTTCCGTGCCGCGGCTCTTCATCGAAGACGTCGAAGCCATGATGGACACCCTGGTCATCGGTCAGGAAGAGCTACGCTATGCACTCACGGTTTCCACCAATTTCCGGCTTCAGGGAAATGCCGTAGAAGGCTACCTCGTCATCGTCCTCGGGGTCGTTTCCCTGGATCAGTTGATTCATGCCATCGAACGATGGACGGAAAATCCGATTATTGAAGAATGAATCTTTACCAATCGACCCCAACAGCAGGAGCGATTTCTTCAACATGGTTTTGGACATGGATACCCTGAATCGGGCGACACTGCGTTGGGTCTACGAGTTCAGCCATTGCGGCATGATCACCACGGACTGCAAGTTGCGGATACGGGGATGGAACCGTTGGATGGAGCGCTACAGCGGAATCAAGAAGGAAAGTGTCTTCGGACAAACGCTGTTCGATGTCTTCCCGGATCTGCCCGAACGCCGGATCGATCGATACTACCGGGAAGCCCTCGAGGGAAAGCCTTTTTTCCTGACCCATATCTTTCACAAATACGTCATCCCCCTGCGCCCGCCTGTCGTTAGCGCCCCATTTCCTTACATGCTACAAAGCGCTCATATCACCCCTCTGGCCGTGAACAATCAGACCCTGGTTGTGGGCACTCTGACAACCATCGACGACGTCACCGATCGGGTCCACCGGGAAAACGCGCTGATCCAGGAACAAGAACAGAACCGTATCTTCACATCGCTTGTCAAAAGACTCGTTTCGCGGATCAATTTGCCACAAATGGACATTGCCAACCGCTGCATGTATACCGAGAAGACGGGCAAGAACGCGCAGAGGAAAACATGAACGAAGGTCTTCCCACCCAACAGACATCTCAGGACGCCGGAAGTCCGGAAGACCATCCGAGAGGGTTTTCCGATTACCGATACCGCCGGATTTTCGAATCCCTCGAAGACCTGTACTACGAAATCGATTCGGAAGAGCGGGTTCGTGTCCTTTCGCCGTCCTGTTATCGGCTCACGGGGTGGAAACCGGAGGAGTTGATCGGAATGCCGGTGCGGCATGTGTACGTCGATCCGAAGGAAAGGGACCGGATCCTGGCCACCCTGCAGCGGGATGGATATACGGACAATTTCGTCACCCGCCTGAGGCGAAAGGACGGAACGATCGTCCCGGTTTCCATCAACGCAAGGCTCATCTACGACGAAAACGGAGAACCCGACGGTGTGTCGGGGATGATCCGGGACATCACCAAGATCCTCGCTACGGAACAGCGGCTCAAGGAAAGCGAGCTCAAATTCCGGACGCTTGCCGAAGCATGCCCCTTCGGCATTCTCATTTACCAGAACGACTGCTGGGTCTACGCCAATCCGGCTGCCGAGCGCATCAGCGGATATCGCTTGGAGGAGCTCGTCGGAAATGCCTTCTGGGATATGGTACACCCGGAAGACCAAGCCATCGTCATCGAAAGAGGCAAGGCCCGTCAGCGAGGGGAAAACCCCCGGAACACCTATGAGTTCCGCATCATCGACAAGAACGGCATGCTGAAATGGGTGCTGTTGACCGGAGTGACCATTTCCTACCAAGGCGAACCGGCCGGCCTCATCGCCGTCATCGACATCACCGAACGAAAGCGGGTCGAGCAGGAACGCGAAGCCTACAAGGAACAGCTGCATCGCTCCCAGAAGCTGGAATCCGTAGGACTGCTGGCCGGTGGAATCGCTCACGATCTGAACAACCTCCTGCAGCCGATGATGGGCTATTGCGAGCTGCTCCTGCTGGATCCCTCCCTGGGGGATCGAACGAGGCGATATGTCCAGAAATTCATGGAAACTTCCGAAAAGGCCAAAGACCTTGTCCGCCGGCTGATGGCCTTCGGAATGAACCAACAGCTCGACATCCACCCGGTCAACCTGAACCGGATCATCCACAATTTCATCGATCTCATCCACCGATCCCTCCGGGAGGACATCCGCATCATTACGGACCTCGACGAATCCATTCCCCGAATTCTGGCGGATCCCGGCCAGGTCGAGCAGGTCATCATGAATCTGGCCGTCAATGCCCAGGATGCCATGCCGCAGGGCGGTACCCTCATTGTGCGAACCTATCCGGCCGATCGAACCGAAACCGATTTCCTGCCGACAGAAAGCCTCATCGGCAAGCAGGCCGTCCGCATGACCATATGCGATACGGGCATCGGGATGGATGCCGAAACCTGCGCCCGCATTTTCGATCCCTTCTTTACAACCAAGGAAATGGGAAAAGGAACGGGATTGGGGTTGGCCATGGTGTACGGCATCGTTACCCGGCACGGCGGCCGGATACGGGTGCGCAGCGAGGTCGGCAAGGGAACCATTTTCGACATCGATTGGCCGGCTGCACTCCCGGTCGATGAGCCGATCGCACGGGAATCCAACGACGGCACCGTGGAGACGCCTCTGATCGGCGGTACAGAGACGATTCTGATTGCAGAAGACAATGAATCCGTTCGGGAATTCGCCGCAAATCTCATCCAACGGCTGGGGTACCGAGCCTTGAGTGCATCCAGCCCCGAAAGCTGCCTCGATCTGGCTCGCACCGAAGCGACCATCGATTTGCTGCTAACCGATGTCATCATGCCCGAGATGAGCGGAAATCGGTTGTATGAATGCGTCGCAGCACTGCATCCGAGCATCCGTGTCCTCTATATGAGCGGCCACCCCGAAGAAACCATTCGCACGCATGGCATTCTCACCGAAGACGCCCCCCTCATCCAAAAGCCGTTCACCCTGCATTCCTTGGCTGCCAAAATCCGGGAAGTATTGGACAGGTGAGATCGTCGGCAGCAGGGGCGGTCCCCTATGCCCGCCCCTACAACATCCAACCGACCCCATCCCCCCCCTTTTCCTTCTCTTCGCTTTCCCCTTTTCCCTCCCCTCACATGTTGATGGACTCGCAAAAAGTCGCCTCTTATCGATTTCCTTCCAATGCCGGGCTTCCAGCAGGAGGGCGGGTGGTGTTTTGCGAAG
>CAZJXF010000123.1:0-10033 GCA_964549995.1 uncultured Desulfatirhabdium sp.
CGCCTGGAATCTGGGCGATGTAGTCCAGCTTGGCGCCATCGGCTGCAAGGTTGTCATCCAGCATGTCCGTCGGGAATCTTCCGCTTTCCGACAGGGCATCTAGAAAGTACAACGTCATGGTCGGATTATAGACGTTTTCGGATGCTTCCGATGAAAAGCGATAACCATCATACCAGGTCTGGATCATCGAAAAGGCATGGGTGCTCTGCAGTTGCAGCAAATCGCAAGCTTCAATTACCGCATCGACGGCCGAAGCTACCTCCTCGGAGCGGAACCCGCACAGATCATTGTAGGCGGGGTTCAAATAGATGTTCTTGGCGATATTATACCCACTGGTGATGTCACTCATCACGATGGGAGACACCCCAGTGATGAAGATTCGGTCGAACAGCGATTGGCTCGTAGATGCCTTCACCGCCTTGAACAAGGTGCGAAGAGGCCCTTCTTCGAAAACGAGGGCTTCGTAGCGCTTCTGTTTGTCCTGCTGCACCCCCATCATCACCTGATTGGCGAAGTTGTCGTATTCGTCGATCAGAAGATACAGCTTATGCCCACTGCTGCGGGCAACGCCTGTAAGCGACTGAATGGAGGAAATCGCATTGGCGCGGTCGATCCGAATGTCTCCCCGGAGATAGTCCCGATAATACAGGATGAAGGATTCAATACAGGCGTTGATGTGATCGTGCAGGGATCTGCGGATATCTTCCACGTCTCCGTAGGGGTCCACACAGGAAAAATCCCATTGGAGAACCAGATAGCTGTTGTGCAGCGGTGTGGGATTCTTACCGATCGCCAGCTGTCCGAACATCCGCTCGAACTCGTCAGCCCTGGCGATATCGTAATAATTGAACAGGGTGGACAGAAGCAGGCTTTTTCCAAATCGCCGAGGACGGATAAACAACAAATATTTACCGGTTTCCAGAAGCGGGATGCAGCCGGTTCGATCGCAGTAGAAATACCCCTGTGAGATAATTTCTCGAAAATCAGAGATACCGTAAGGGAATTTCATGCCAGTCCTCCCATTGATCACCATACGACAGAGATTCCTACGAAAGTCGAATATCAGAAGTCAGAAGTCAGGAGTCAGAAGAAAGCGGATGGCTCCCATTTTTTATAGCTTGCCCCTGCGACTTTCATTAACCGGGGTGAAACCCGGGTTGCATGGGCGATTCATACGACAGAGATCAAGACCCGGATGTCGGACCCTATGCCCGAATGACGGTAACGACACGTCCGAAAAGATATTCCATCTTCGGATGCGACGGCTGCCACCAGAAGCCTTCGCTGGATAGCAAGAACGATGTCATTATGGAAAAATCCCTGCTCTTGCTCAGCGGATTTCTCCACGGACCAGAATATCGGTCAGCAGGTTCACGAGCCCCCAGATGGCGTCTGCAGCAAAGTGGCGTTCGATCGAGCGGTCAAACAGCACGGAAAGCCTGGGACCGAACTCCTCGTCCCCCTTCCACAACAGATAGACAACGGGAATTCTCGGAAAGGGACGCAGCCGATAGGCCCTATCCCCCATCGGCACGTCAACGCCCCCCAATTCTCGGCATCGCCTATCGAAGGCTTCGACATCGTGACCATAGCGCGCCAACACCGGAGCCAGGTTGAGCTCGTGAGGCCCCTGGAAGAAATGGGCATCTCGCAGTTCCTTCACGCCGATCCATTCGTTCGCCATCGGGACTTCCTGCGCCTGCAAGAGATACAGAGTGGTCAGCAGCTGGATCAGGAATCCCTCCACGGGTTTCCAGGCCGATCCGTCACGCCGAAGGATCCGCTTTTCTCGAAGGCTTACCCGAAGCTCCGTATCCAAAAAATCGACGAGAATACCCTCTTCTTCTCCGACCATCGGCCGGATGAGACACCGCCGAATCAGATCCTCCCGATCAAGTCGACCGAGCTCTTCCCAGTATTCGTCGGGAACCGCCAGCGCCGATCCCGGAAGGGCCGAGCTGTCGGCCGGGATGTTTCTGCGTCTTTCCTGCATCGCCAAATATCCTTCGCTGAAGGGATAGGGGCCGCTTCGGAAATTTTCACAGGGAAAGGCATCACAGTCGCGGTTGCAATATCCGATACCGTTCATTTGGGCGCAGGCCAGGATCGGGCACGGCTGGTTGAAGAGCTTCTTCTGCACCTCGATCTTGGCGCTCGCCTCCCAGCTCGTTCCCGCTCCGCAGGTACCGCACACGCCGGTCACATACAACCGGCAAACATCACAGGAAATGCCGCATGCTCCGGTCGGCATGATTCAGTCCTCGAAACGCAGCTCGTCGGGCCATTGCCGAAGATGTCCATCGGACGCATCTTTCCTGCAGGCATCGATGACCGCCCTTCCCTCCCGGATGACCAGATCCCTTCCCGGATCGGTATTGTTGAAAAGCTTCCACAGTACAAGACTGTTGTCTAAAAGATCGATCGACGTATCATAAAGCACGAAAAGATCGATTCCGGCAAGCCGATCCTCGCAGAGAAGTCGCTCGGCATACCATTTCCCGGACCGATCCCCCGGCTTTTCCACGGAAACGAGGACTACCCGCTTGCGGCTTTCCGGTTTCGAATGAAAAAGCTCCCGCCACCGGAACACCCCGTCGATGGATGAAAGCCCTGCCGCAATCGCTTCCGGATCGATCCTTTGGGTCGCCGATCTTGAATTGCTCGGCCGCGGCGGCTCTCCGGAAATCCGGCGGGTCAAATCGATGCCGATCTTGTGCCCGTAGTGCGGCGTCGGAGACGAGTGATCGAGGGCATCGAGAATCCCACGGTTCACCGTGATGTCGCTTTCCACATCGAGGGTGTCGAGCAGTACATCCATAACCTTTTCCCCATCGGTGGGGTCGACATCGGCATCCACCACAACGATGGCCTTGCAGAAGCTCATCTGACCCTGACCCCACAACCCGCTCATGATTTTCTGGGCATGCAGCGGATAGGCTTTTTCGATGGCAACGACCACGATGTTGTGGAACACCCCTTCCCAGGGAAGCCAGTAGTTGACGATTTCGGGAAAGACTGTCTGGAGCAGCGGCAGAAAGAGCCGCTCCGTCACCTTGGCGAGATAACAGTCCTCCATCGGCGGCCTGCCGACCAGAGTGGCACAGTAAACGGGCTTACGACGGTGCGTGATGGCCGTGACCCGAAACACGGGATACAGATCCGCAAGGGAGTAGTAGCCGGTATGGTCTCCAAACGGTCCTTCAACACGCAGCTCTTCGGGATCGACCGTACCTTCGATGACAAATTCGGCCTCTGCCGGAACTTCCAAATCCACGGTCAGACATTGGGTCAGGGTGACCGGATGCTTCCGAATGAAGCCCGCCAGCAGCAGCTCATCAGCATGCCGGGGCATGGGAGCCGTTGCCGCATAGATCGTGGCTGGATCGGCACCAATGGCCACAGCGACAGGCATACGCTTTCCAGCCTTACGGTATTCGGAAAAATTGCTCGAGCCGTCTTTGTGGATGTGCCAGTGCATGCCGGTGGTCCGCTCGTCGTAGACCTGCATTCGGTACATGCCGACATTGCGGATACCGTTGACAAGGCTTTTGGTGAAAACGAGCGGCAGGGTGATGAAGGGGCCCCCGTCCTTCGGCCAGCAATACAGCACGGGAAGTTTTCGCAGGTCGGCCTCGTTACCGAGATATACGACTTCCTGACAGGGTGCGGTCTTGCCCTTGAACCTCCTTGGAAAGAAGCTTGTCAGCTGAAGTGCTGTCGGCAACAAATGCAGCATGTCCCGCAATCCCTGCGGCGGTTTCATGGTGATGAGAGCTCTCAGCCGCTCGGCCAGATCGTCGATCCGATTCACGCCAAGGGCCATGCAAATGCGTCTGTCGCTGCCGAACAAATTGGTAGCCACCGGAAACGCCGAACCCTTCACCCGTTTGAAAAACAG
This sequence comes from uncultured Desulfatirhabdium sp., assembly GCA_964549995.1. Lineage (GTDB taxonomy): Bacteria > Desulfobacterota > Desulfobacteria > Desulfobacterales > Desulfatirhabdiaceae > Desulfatirhabdium. The sequence goes on from CAZJXF010000123.1 coordinate 3,899, forward strand.
GGCCTTGCCTCCTTTCGGGCTTTTGGATTCCGCATCCGTATAGCGGCTGATTTCAAGAACCGGAGATACGGGATCACTGATGGTTCGAAGCTCTCCAGCCCGATCGAGGGCATGAATGAAGGAGCCGAGGTTGTCAAAGCGTCGGTGTTGCGGCATGGTCGCTTTCCCACTCCTGAACGAGGGTCTGGGGAATATGAAATTGATCGAGAATGCGAGCGACGACAAAGTCGATCAAGTCGTCGATGGTTTTGGGATGGCGATAGAAGCCGGGAGCGGGCGGCAGGATGACGGCTCCTGCTTCCGCCAGTCGAAGAAGGTTCTGCAGGTGAATGACGCCAAGGGGGGTTTCTCGGGGGACGACAACGAGTTTCCGACGCTCCTTCAGGCAGATATCCGCAGCTCGATGGATGAGATTTTCCGCGTATCCACAGGCAATGGCGGCAGCCGTCTTCATGGAGCAGGGGACGATGGCCATACCGTCGTGCCGGAAGGATCCGCTTGCAGGCGCTTCAAAGAAGCTCGAGACACAGTGCTCGATCAGAACCGCATCCGGATGCGCCTTCCCCGGGTACCGTTGGGAGACGATGTTCTTGACGGGACCGCCCGTTTGAAGCTCATGGGCGATCACCTGGCGGCCTGCATCCGAGACGATCACATGGATCTCCATCGGATGGTTCAAAAGCTCCCGGATGAGCCGGATGCCGTACAGGACACCGGATGCACCGCAGATACCGATCACGATTCGCTTGGGCATCGGTCTTCATGGCAGCGAGTGCCACCCCCTTGGTCTACAGAACAATTTGGGAAAAAGGCAGGATAGCCGTTCCCACGAATTTTCGCGAGTCCATCAACCATCCGATCGTAACGGCAAAATATCCATTCGGCTGTTCCAAAGGTCCATGACCATCAACCGATTCCGGACGACCTCCCCTTTTCCCGTCAGGACCTTGATGACCTCGGCGCACTCGAGGGATGCCATGAGGGCAGCCGTGAACCCCAGGGTACCCAGATGCACTTCCGCTCCTTTTTCCGGAGCCGCATCGGCTGCGCCGTACACCAGCGACAACCCCTCATCTTCGGGATAGATGGTCATCAATTGCCCGAAACCTCCGGCAAGCGCTGCGGATACCATCGGCACTTCGAGAGCTTTGGCCGCTTTTTCCAGAAGGAAGCGGTCCTTGAGATTGTCGAGGCAGTCCACCACAACAGAAGCGCCGGCAAGCCAACCAGCAGCGGTTGCGGCAGTCAGATATCCGTTTCGAAGGATCACTTCGACAGCCGGATTGACGTTGTGCACCCGATCGGCGGCGACCCGCGTCTTGGCTTTTCCGATCATATCCATCGTGGACAGAAGTTGCCGGTTGAGGTTGCTGTCCTCGAAGCGATCTCCATCGATCAAGATGAGATGCCCGATGCCTGCCCGTGCCAGAAGCTCGCACACACCTCCCCCCAGCCCGCCAAGACCGACAACGGCAACGGTTGTATCCAACAGCCGTTTCTGGTCCTCCAGTCCAAGAGAGTCAAAGTTACGCACATAGCGCTCTGGAATGACACCGGAAGAAAGAGCGGTCATTTCCACATCCCGAAGGCAAACCCCGATGTCATCGGCAATCGATCGAACCGATGCGCTCGAAAGAAGACGGACGGTGGACCCATCGGCCCGGTTTGCGTTTACGGCTTTCGCTTCGATTTCGGCAGACATGCGTTTGGATTCTGCCATGTTCATCCTCCTCCGACGGGCGGGAAAATGCCCACCCGCTCTCCCCCGTTCAAGACCGTATCCAGATCGGCCCTTCTGCCGTTGACAAAAATGAGTTTGGCCTCTTCCACCGGAATGCCGAGCCGCTTTGCCATGTCCCGGACTCGGATCGGGGACGTGATCGGGTACTGTCCCTCGGGGTTCGGTAGAAACCGCTGCAGGGAGGCGAACAAGCGCAGTTCGATCGATCGCTCCATTGTCAGGCCATCCCTTCTTAAAGATGATGGTCTCGCAAAACGTCAGATGCTCTTGGTTGACCCGCAGGAGAGCGGGTGCATTTTGCTTGCGCAGCGGAAAAACTCAGCAGCCCGATCCTACGATCTCCGGCTGCTTCAAACACGTTTCCGCTGCTTCGCAAAATACCACCCGCCCTCCTGCTGGAAGACCGGTATTGAAAGAAAGTCGGTAACTCTATAGCGAGCCGCATGGGGGCGGATACGCCCCCATGCGACTCATCAAAGATTCATCGCCTTGAACCGCTTTTCGGGAATCATCCGGATGATCCACAGGATCCAGCGCCACCACCACGGCACATAGACGATATCTTTTCCTTGTTTCCAGGCGGCATGGATCTGGCGGGCGGCTTGCTGTGGGCGGGTCGTCAGCAAGCCGGGTAAGTTCATGTTCCGGGTCATTTTGGTTGCAAGAAAGCCCGGCAAAACGGTCATCACCCGGACCCCGGAACCATGCAGGCGATTGCGAAGGCCGCTCAAAAACACCATCAGGGCCGCCTTTGCAGCCCCATAATGGTAATTGCTCTTCCGGCCCCGAAGCCCTGCCACCGATCCGATGGCGATGATACCGCCGGTCCGACGTCTCTCCAGGTCAGCAGCCACGATTTCCAGGAAACGAACGGCTCCGACGTAGTTCGTTTCCAGAATGGCTTTGGCCTCCACCCAATCCCGTTCGGCTTTGCCCTGATCTCCCAAATACCCGAAACACAGGATCACCCAGTCGGGTTTGGGCTGCAGGGATGCGTAGAAATCGGGATGGCTCTCGACATCGACGGCATCGAAAAACAACGCGCTGCAGGAGACATCGAACCGAACGGCAATATCCTTTGCCGTTGCCGAAAGACGTTCGATATTCCGAGAGGCCAAAATCAGCGAAAGCGGTTTTTCGGAGGCCGCAAAGGTTTCAGCAAGACAAACGGCCAGATCCGAATTGGCGCCCACGATCAGCACATGCATGCACCCTCCATCAACCGGGACCATTGCAGCGACCGAAACCGGTTCTGAGGATCGACGGCCGCCTTGATTTCAAGAAAACGTTCGAGCCCCGGATATCCAGAACGAAAGACAGCGGAGGACATCCGAACATCCTTCGTGAGATAGATTCTGCCTCCGAACCGAACCACCAGTCGGTCGAGCCGATCCAGAAAGGCGAAGAGGCTCGGCCGGATCCCGAAATCGAGGGCAAGGGTGTAGCCTTCCATCGGAAAGGACAACAAATGGTCGTTTGCGGGGCCGAAGAGTTTCAATACCGCTAAGAACGATCCCATTGCCTCGGCCGCAATCGCCGAAAGAATCGCATACAGACCGTCAGCTCCTTCCGATTTGGGCAGAACGAACTGATATTGCAAAAATCCCCGAGGACCGTACATCAAATTCCATCGATCAATGCCGTCAAGGGGATAGAAAAACGCATCGATCGGTACCCGCCCCTCCCCTTCGTTCTGACGATGCATCCAGGCATATCCGGTGTTGAACAGCCGGATCGTCATCGGATTCAACACCCCATCGGGAAAGGTGAAGGGTACAGCCAGGCGGCGGGGCTGCGGGGGAACCAGTCCACCGGAATCGGCATGCTCCCCCACCATCAGCACCGATCGCCCCAAGCCTTTACCGGTTTTCAAGCAGTCGATCCAGGCAACGCTGTATGTCGCGTCCGAATAGGTATCGAAGGCGGCTAAAACGGCATCGAGATCCCGACAATAAACAATCCGTTGATCGATCCAGGCGCTCTTGACAGGTTTCAACCGAAGGCTTGCCGTCAGAATGACGCCTGTCAGCCCCATCCCGCCGCAGGTCGCCCGAAAAAGGTCGATGTTCTCTTCCCTGCTGCAGCGCACGATACGACCGTCGGCCAACATCAAATCGAACCAGTTCACGCAGGAACTGAAGCATCCAGCCCGATGGTGATTCTTTCCGTGCACGTCGGAGGCAATGGCCCCTCCGACGGTGATGAGTTTCGTGCCTGGGGTTACAGAAAGGAAAAAGCCTCTCGGAAGAAACACGTCGATGAGCTTGGCCAGGCTGACCCCGGCCTCACAGACCACTTCGCCTTGGGATGGATCAAAGGACAGGATCCGATTCAAAGGCTCCATCCAGAGAACCCGCTCGGAAAGGGCGCTGTCTCCATAGCTTTTTCCCGATCCCCTGGCGATGCAATCCTTCCATCGAACAAGATGATCCGCCACGGAACTGTAGGTTTCCGCAGCCGAAACACATGCCTCCACGAAAGGATATCGCCCCCATCCGCTGATGCGCTGCTTCAGGACCATAGACGCCCGCCATACAGGATGAGCAGGATATGCACCATCCACCCGATTAGGATGAGCTGAAGGACGCGATCGCCGAACAACAGAGCTACAGGAGAACCGGGTTCCCGGTAGACGAAAATCCGCTGCAAATACCGTAGAATGCCGATCACCACCCATCCTGCAGACAGATAGAGGTGCCTGCTGTGGTGAATGCGGGTGATATCGGAGCTGACGGTGTAGAGAATATAGGCCACGATGATAACGGACGAAAGCACCGTAATCCCGAGCGAAATGAACTCGAGGCTGTAGCCCGAGAGGCTGGAACGGTTCCAGTCATCCGATGCGGCATGAGTCATCAGATCGTCTCTGCGTTTGGTCAACCCCAGGAAAAGGGCCATCAGGAAGGTCATGATGACGATCCAATGGCTGATCGTGACATCGGCTGAAAGTCCACCAGCAAAGATCCGCAGAACGAAACCGCTTGCAATGCAAACGATGTCCATGATCGCAAGAGATTTCAGGTGAAGGGAATAGGCGACGTTCAGCCCGCAATAGGCCAGGATGACCGCCAGAAACGCGACCGGCAGAAAGACGAAAGCCAAAACGGTACCGGCTGCAAAGAGCAGCAGCGAAAACACCACCGCCTCAGCAACCGAAACGGCGCCGCTTGCAATCGGCCGCATCCGTTTAGTGGGATGCAACCGATCTTCATGCCGGTCCCGGATGTCGTTCAGCACATAGATAGCGCTGGCGACAAGGCTGAACGAGAGGAAAGCCACCGACGTCCGCTGTAAGGCCCCTGAATCGAAAAGCTTGTGACCGAAGATGAGCGGCAGCCAGATGAAGCCGTTTTTAACGTAGTGATGGATGCGTGCCGCTTGAAACAGAGCCCGAAGCTTTACCATCCGCAGCTCCACGATACCACTGGAAATGGCCTGTCGGTCATGACGGATCGGTATCGATGCGTTTCTTCAGGGTTTCTACCTCCTGCCGAAGTTGGGCAACCTCTTCGCGGCTCGCTACATCGGCTTTTCGAATGAGATCCTTCACCTTGACTTCGATAGCGGACTCAAGATCCTTGCGGGCCTTTTCGGCCTGCTGCTTGATTTCTTGAAAAAAGGACGTTTTCTCTTCTTCCGGCATTTCCTCTTTTTTGATGAAGTCCCGAATGAAGTCTTCGAGTTCTTCTTTGGATTTGACGGCAAGACCGATTCCGGCGAGCATGGATTTCTTGAGAACTTCGAGCATGGCGACCTCCTGTCTGGAGAGATGGGGGAAAAAAGTCAGAATTCAGAAGTCAGAATTCAGAAGTCAGGAGTCAGAAGTCAGAAGAATGATGGTTTTTGCCTTCAAAAAAAAGTCCAGCATATGGACGACTTCGAAAAAAGGCCGCAGGCAAGGAGTGCAAATCCCGTCTGTGAGGCGTACTTAGACGTACGCCGCAACGACGATGGATGCAGCACGACACAGCATCCGGCCTTTTTGCGAAGCCGTCATTGTTGACTCCTTTTGGTCTTCTATACCCCACGAAGCACAACTCGATCAAGCGGAATCCCCTGGAAGCCTTCCGAGCGACCGCTCAAAATACACAGGGCGGCTTTCGAGGGCCGCCCTGTAATCCGACATGTTCCTGAGAAAGGGGTTTCGCCGCGTCCCAAAGATGAACCTCCGACCATCATTCCCGGCCGATGCTGGGTTCAGGCTATTGGCTTGTGTCGATCCCTGTAGGAGCAACCCGGCGTTTAACGCCTACCACATCCAAACGACACTATCCGCCCCTTTTCCCTAGCCTTATTTGACGGCCTCGCAAAAAGTCCAAAAGTCTCATCCGAGTCGCATGGGGGGAGACACGCCTTTTTCGTTGCATCGGATAAACTCAGCCGCCCGAGCTCGT
>CAZJXF010000124.1:0-9869 GCA_964549995.1 uncultured Desulfatirhabdium sp.
GCTGAGTTTATCCGATGCAACGAAAAAGGCGGTTCTCCCCCCATGCGACTCGGATAAGACTTTTGGACTTTTTGCGAGCCTATCATCCCTAAGGGGAAAACCTTTTTAAACCATTTTACGCCCAAACGAAAGGTTCACCCATTCCGTGAAACCCAAGCGCCTGTTGCTCTGCGCCGTTGTGTCGACCCTGTTGCTGCTGCTGGTCTGCTTCAACGGCTCGTCCTCGGAGAAGCCTCCTTGTGCAACGGCCGTATTCGACATGGCCTGGGAATCCCGGTTTCAGAGAACCTCCGGGTGGACAGGCGGCGACGGGGTACAATCGGTGGACTTGATGGACGGAAGGATTCTCTTTCTGTTCGGAGACACCTGGATCGGACGAATCCAAAACAACCGTCGCGGAAAGAACGACCATCTGATTCGAAATTCCATCGCCGTTTTCCGTCGTCACCCGGGGAAAGCAGGTTGTATGGCATTTCATTGGGGAAACAGAAGCTCGTCGGATCGGCCCAGGGCCTGGATCGATCCGCAAGGAGATGAAACCCGGAAGCGACCGAAAACACCTGGATCCGACGAAGCGCAAACGGAATGGCTTTGGCCTTTGGGTGATGGAATCGTTTTGCCCTCTGCCACGCAGGAGCGGAAACTGCTCCTCTTTTTTGAAAGAATGTGCATCGATGATCAGCAGAAACCGCCCTGGAATTTCCGAACGGCAGGATCGGTGCTGGTTGTCATCGAAGACGCCCAAGCGGAAATCTCCAGGTGGAAACCGGTGCTCCAATCCATTCCGTACGGAACTCAAACACGAAAACAATCGAACGGCAGCGTTACCGCTTCGCTTTCCTGGGGAATGGCGCTGTTACCCGAGATCGGAGAAAGGGATTTCGACTCCTTCCTGTACATCTATGGCATTCGACAATCGCCCGGAAGACCCAACACCCTCGTTTTGGCGAAAGCCCCGCTGTTTACACCGGAAGACTTCGGACAATGGCGGTTCTGGACTGCAGAAGGATGGAAATCTACACCCGACGATTTGGAAGCCATCGGCACGGATATCACGAACGAGTTTTCGGTGGACCCACTGCCCGATCCACGAAGCGGCCTCGTGCTGGTTCAGAGCGATCCGTTTTTCCGGAACGAAATCTGGATGCGAACGGCGGATCGACCGCAGGGGCCTTTTTCCCGTCCTGTCGTCGTTTTTTCGGCATCCTCTCTGGCCGGCTGCAACGGGTGTTTCGCCTATGCGGCCAAATCGCATCGCTTCCTCTCCGAACCCCACGGTTGGATGATTTCCTTTGTCGTCAACAGTACGGACTTCGATGAATTGTTCACCAACACCGATATCTACAGACCTCGGTTCATCCGATTGGATCTCGAGCAGGTGCTCCCATGAAAATCGCTCTGGCCCAAATCAACCCCATCGTCGGTAACTATCCATACAACGTCGATCGGATTCGATCGATGACGCATCGGGCCGTTCAGGCCGGATGCGATCTTGTCGTTTTTCCCGAGTTGGTCATCAGCGGCTATCCCCCGCTCGATCTGCTGGAAAATCGCCAGTTCATCGATGACGGTCTTCGGGCGCTCGAGTTGCTGTTGCCATCCGTTCAGGGAATTGGCGCCGTGGTCGGCCTTGCCACACGAAATCCGAATCCGCAAGGCAAACCCCTGTTCAATTCGGCAATGCTGATCGAAAACGGCCGGATCGTGCATGAAACCCGAAAAAGCCTTCTGCCCACCTACGATGTGTTCGATGAATCCCGCTATTTCGAACCGGCCGATCGGGTCGTATGCGTCGATTACAAAGGAAAGCGCATCGGGTTGACCATCTGCGAGGATGTCTGGAACGACAAGGAAATGTTTGCCAGCCGTCTCTATCCGATCGATCCGCTGGAACGGCTGATCAGCCAGGGCGCGGACCTCATCATCAACGTTTCCGCCTCGGTCTATGACATGAACAAGCCTGCCTTCCGCCGGAAGCTGCTTCAGTCGCTCGCTCGAAAATATGCCGTTCCGATCGTTTATGTCAATCAGGTCGGGGGAAACGACAGCCTGCTCTTCGACGGCTCCAGCATGGGATTCGATGCCGAAGGCCGAATGCGTGTCCAGACAATGGATTTCGAGGAAGATTGGGTCGTTTGGGACATCGACGATCCCAAGCCGCAGCCGGACTGTTTACATCCGGTTTCGGAATCGACCGTTGCATCGGTGCTGAAGGCGCTCGTGACAGGCACCCGGGACTATGTCCGAAAATGCGGCTTCGAGCAGGTGGTGGTGGGCCTGAGCGGCGGCATCGATTCCGCCGTCGTCATGGCCGTAGCGGCCATGGCCTTGGGGCCTGATCGGGTCAAGGCCGTGTTCATGCCTTCCCGATTCACCTCGAGGGATAACTTTGAAGATACCCGACAGGTCGCCGAGAATTTCGGTGTACCTTACGAAATCGTGCCCATCGATGGCATTTACGAAACCTTCGTTCGATCGCTTCCCCTCAATACCCATCCGGAAGACCCCGGCATCACTGAACAGAACATCCAGGCCCGCATCCGGGGAACCCTGCTGATGGCTGTAGCGAATGCCGAAAACCGTCTCGTTCTTTCCACCGGAAACAAGTCGGAGCTGGCCGTCGGCTACTGCACGCTTTACGGGGACATGAACGGCGGCCTTGCGGTCATATCGGATGTTCCCAAGACCATGGTGTACGAAATCGCACGCTGGATCAACGCAGAGACGGAACGCATTCCGATACGAATCCTCACCAAGGCGCCGTCTGCCGAACTCAAACCCGATCAGACCGACCAGGACGATTTGCCGCCATACGAACTGTTGGACGCCATTCTTTCCGCTTATGTGGAAGAGGGGAAGGGCATCGAGGAAATCGTGGCTGAAGGGTTCGATGCGACCATCGTTCGAAGCGTCATCGGCCGCATCGACCGGAACGAATACAAACGCTATCAGGCGGCCCCTGGGCTGAAGATTACTTCGAAGGCCTTTGGGATCGGCAGAAGGTATCCGTTGGCCAAGCAGTGGGTTGGGGTTCGTGGGTAGTCGGCAGTAGGCAGTGGGTAGTGGAAAGCGATGATTTGTGAAAAAGACGTTTTACCGCCCGAATTTCGAAACGTATGGTTGGTGCAAGAAAAGTAGAGGTGACGACTCCTTTCAGGATGCGGCGGCACCGTCCATGTCTGGTCGATGGTGCTGCATGGAAAGCAGACGTTCACAGGCTTCGATCCAACCGACGATCTCCTCCTTCGCAAGCGATCCCATCGGCGTCTTCGCCATCATCCAGGTTTCCATGGGAAATTGCTCCCGACGAAGATCGGCCGCCATCGCCTGATCGTACATCCGAATCCAGAACTGTCTGCGATCCTCGATCAATTCCCAGACATTCAACAACGAGGGCTCTTTCGGAATGGTTTCGGTCAGAAAATCGACAACGTTCATCCATTCAGAGGAATCGAGCCGTCGGGTGTCGGCTTCTTTCAGAAACTGCAGCAGGAGCCGCGTCTGTAGGGCCGTCGCTGGAAACCGCCGGTTCCGAAGCCTGACCATCACCGTCACCCATTGCCGCTTTCCGGAAGCCCGAACGATCCCCCGGAGCAGGGTTCGATCGATCCGCCAGCTCATGTGGAACCGTTCGAGATACACAGGAATCAACGATGGATGGGGCAGCCAATGCCATTCCTTCCTTTCTCTCCAGCACCGAATGACCAAAGGGGTTTCTTCGAGGATCGATCCGATCCGCTCGACATCCTGCGGTGACAGCCGCTCTCGAAGCAGTATCGGCTCAAGGCGCCGCTGAAGGTTTTCGTTCGGAAACAGCATGGCACTGCATGCAGAAAGCGTTTCGCTGTCGAGATCGTCAGGGTCCGAAGGATGCGTCGGGTCGTTGGAGCCGATGCCGAAGCATGTGTTCGCAAGTTCCATGCAAGCAGCGTCGATCTTCCATCCTGAAGCGGCATCTTCGAGGATGAAGCGGGCGATCTGCTCCGGTACGGTCTCGGTGATTCGACTACCCCTCATGGCTGTCCTTCGCCTCTATTCTTTCGAACTTTTCGACGGACTTCCGGACCAGTTCAAAAAACCGATCCCGAACATCGGAAGGGATTCGACCCGCCCGGTAGGCGAGATCCGCATTGGCTCGGATCAGGCTTCGATACAAGGGTAACCACTGAGGTACATGAACGTTCATCGAACACAGATGGGCTTCGATGGTTTTGATATCGGACCGAACCACAGGACCCGTCAAGGCGGCTTGAGGTCCGATGGCTTCGATATGCTTCAGTGTTGCGGAGATGAGGGGCTTCAGCGGGCTGAAGCCCTGTTCATACGGAATCCCAGCCGCTTCATTCAGATGAAGGGCCATGTCGATCAGGGTCACCAGAAAATTGGATGCTGCAACGGCTGCTGCATGGTACAAGGGTTTGGTTTCCGTGCCGATGGAGATGGCATTGCCTCCAAGATCGGCGACCAAATTCCGGGCCACAGAGCAGGCAGCTTCATCCCCTTCTACGGTGATCTCGATTCCCTCGAACGGATTTCCGGAAATTTCGGTAGACGGAAAGCTCTGCAGCGGATGCATCGAACCGATCCATGCCCCGCGATCTTTGGCTGAAGAGAGAACGGTGGAGGGATGGGCACCGGAGCAGTGGAGAACAATGGCACCGGGTTCGATACCGTCTTTCTGTGCCAGCTGGTCACATACGATCGATAGGGCGTCATCGGGTGTCGTCAACAGGATGACCTGAGCTTCCCGGGTGACGGCCCAAGGTTCACTTGTAAACCGTTCCACCCCACACCGTTCGGCCAGCCGCCTTGCGGAATCGATGCTTCGGCTGGCCATCCCCGAAAACCGATATCCCTTGCCGGACAAAACCACTCCCAGTGCCGAGCCGACCTTCCCGCAACCAACGATGGCAATCAACGGTTTCATAAGCGACCTCCGAAGAATGGAATGGACCTGCAATCGACATCTGATGAACTCGCAACAAATCAGTGAGTCTCCAGCGAGCCGCATGGGACCCGCCCCCATGCTCAGGCCCGGGAATACTCCAACATCGGGAGTAGAGCGGCTTTTTGCGAAGCCATCATTCCGGTGCAACGTCAGTCTGATGGCGTACAAGAGGCTGCAGTGGGTGAAACCGCTTTGCTGAATGTCCGCATTGTTCCGTGACTACAACAGTTTCCGCCGGTGATCTGTATCGTTCGCCGATGGGAAACTGATGTGAAGACTTGACTTGTCTCTTCCGATGACGTACGAAATGACGTACGGCAAAATATGATGAACTCGCAAAAAGTCGCCGTACCCCCGATTGTGGGGTGTTTCCGGGCCTGAGCATGGGGGGAGAACCGCCTTTTGATGTTGCATCGGATACTTGTTTGAAGCCGCCGGACATTGGGCCGGGCATGCTCATTCAAGCCATATCTGTTTGAATAACAAGATGTTGCATTCCAATGGCCCATCGTTGAAGTCTGGCCACATGCCCGGCCCTTACGAGCTCGGGCGGCTGAGTTTATCCGATGCAACGAAAAAGGCGTGTCTCCCCCCATGCGACTCGGATGAAACTTTTGGACTTTTTGCGAGACCATCAAATATGGAGGTGAAACATCATGGCAACCCTTACAGCGACTGAAGCGAGAAAGCGGCTCTACACCTTGGTCGACGATGTAGCCGAATCCCATGAGCCAATCCAAATTGTTGGGAAGCGGAACTCGGCGGTTCTCCTTTCTGAAGATGATTGGAGAGCCATTCAAGAGACTCTATACCTGTTGTCCATACCGGGAATGCGCGAATCCATTCGGGCCGGCCTGAAGACTCCTATTGAAGAGTGCGAAGAGGAGCTTGACTGGTGAGTTGGCGTATCATCTATACAAGACAGGCTAAGGAAGACGCCAAGCGGCTCTCCCGTTCGGGTTTAAAGCCACAGGTCACACGGCCTCTCGACATTCTGAGAGAGGATCCCTATCGGAGTCCGCCTCCCTATGAAAAGCTGCTTGGCGATCTCTCCGGCGCTTGCACCAGGAGAATCAATATCCAGCATCGCATGATCTATCAAATCCTTGACGATATAAAGACGGTTAAGGTCATCCGTATGTGGACTCATTATGAATGATGAACTCGCAAAAAGTCACTCCTATGGACGGCTCCGCAAAAAGGCCGCAGGCAAGGAGTGCAAATCCTGAGGAGTGCGGCGTACTTAGACGTACGCCGCAAGGACGAAGGATGCAGCACGACACAGCATCCGGCCTTTTTGCGAAGTCGTCATGAATGATGGATACAAGGGCCCTACAAGGCGTAGAATGTCAATACAATTGCAGGCTTCGAATCCTGTCGAGCCTGCTGAGGATTTCCGTGATCTTGATCCCGTATTTCCCTCCCTCGACCACCACCGTTCCTTTGGCGATCAACCGGTCGTTCACCAGAATATGGACGGGGTCTTCAGCCAGTGCATTCAGTTCCACCACCGATTTTTCCTTCAATTTCAGAAGGTCTTGAATCCGTATCCGTTTCCTTCCGATTTCGACGGAAACCTCGAGCGGAACATCCAGCAAAAGGTCGATGTTGACCTCCGTCGGCATTTGCAGGGTGCGTTCGAGGTCCGGAAATTTTTCGGCCAGGGAGGTCTTCCCATCGAAATAGATATCCGCCACCCGTGTCGGCTGATCGGCGGCGGCTGGTGCCGTCGGCTGTGGAGAAGGCCCTGGTTCGGGAGATGTGGTTGTAGATGCGGGCTGACCGGTGTCGGCAGGTGGCGGAACCGGGATATCGGGAATGACCTCGTAGGCGACTTCTTTTTCGGGTTTTTTCGGAATATGGAGGTTCTCTGCAAACTTTACACCCGCTTCAAGGAAGAAGAAACTTTCCTGATATTGGAAGGCAAGGCGTTCATACCGATGGAGATTCAATGTTTCGACATGGAAATCCTTCCCACGGGTGATGCTCGGGGTCGACAGCTCACAGATGAGCCCTGCATCCGTAAAATAGGACTTGAGCTTTCCGCCGATGATGTTGCTCAATTCTCCGATGACGTCGCGGACGTCGGATTCGCCGGCCGTCTCCCCTTCCTCGAGCCCCATCATGGACTTAGCCATGATCTGGGCAAAGACCCCATCGACATGAATGGAGACCACCCCCATGATATCCCCTGCAAAGCTGACCACGCCGACAATCTTCAGCCCTTCGAGCTCGGACTGATACACCGCTCCCGCTTGGGACACCTTCAGGGAAAGCATGGTGTCGAATACCGTCGGCACGAAATCGGCCAACATAGCGCCGATATCGAGGGCATTGATCCGATCGATGTCGATGGGGGGGCGAGCGGCAGCTACGGCAGCCGCATCCGCCTGTTGGTCTCCGTGGAAGCGCAGGCCGGCCTCCACCATGAGGGGATGGGTATCCTTGGCGAAAAGAAGTTTTTCGTATTTTTCGACATTGAGGTTTTCGATCGTAAAGTCGGTTCCGTAGGTGATGGAAGGGGTCGAAAGAACACAGGTCAGACCGGAATCGTTCAGGAAGGACTTGACGTTTCCGCCGACGATGTTGACCAGCTCACTCATGACGTCCTTGATTTCGGATTCCTGGGTTTCTTCCGGCGTGGATCCCAGCATAGAGGCCGCCATGAACGTCGCAAAATCGTAGTTCACATGGATGCTGACGACACCGGAGATGACACCGGCCATATTGACGGATGCGACGATCCGCTTTTCGGTCAACGTCGATTCCATCGATGCTTCTGCAGGCTCGATCTGCATCCCCAGCATCATATCGAAAACTTCGACGACCGTTTTGGAAATGGGAGTCGCGATATCAACCGTTTGAATGGTTTCCATGAAACGATCCTTCTCGATAGGTGTAACCGTCAACGCTTATTCGATATATTCCGCCACAAACAGCGGCATGTAGCGCTCGTTTCCTGTTTTCGTCCGAAAACGGACAACGCCTTCCAGTCTGCCGACCATCCAAATCGGTTCACCCGTCAAAAACTGTCTTTTCGGCAGAGATGGGGCCGGATAGAAAAGAAAATATCGGGGCTTTCCTTGTAGTGGCGATGCTACCCGATAACGGAGGTTGCCGTTGATTTCTTCGATACCTTCCAGTGTTCCATACACGCTGTAAGCGGAAGTCAGCAGGGCCTCGGAAAGCGGGGGCAGCGGTGGGGTCCAGACAATGGGCATCCCGTCGAGCGGGGAGAATGCCTCGATCGCTTCCGCCCGATTCGAGGGTTTTCGGACGCCGGAGCGAAGGCTGCGCTGTCGTTCCTGATCTTGAAGAAGGCGCTGCTTCCGACGCTCGTCCTCCACACGCTCCCGGGTCTTCTCGGCTTCGATGACAGCCGGAAGCGTTTCCTTTCGACTCAGAAAAAAGCGCTCACTCCATCGGGTGTAATCCAAAACGAATCGATCGATATTTTCCTGCGCCGAACCGAAATTCTTTCCGGCAAGCGTCTTGAGCAAGGCATCGAGGCGTTCCTGGAGTTGGTCCGTCGAGACGGATACCGTCGTGGATCCGGATGGCGGCACCCCAAGACGAAGGGCATTCAAGGAATCAATGGTCCGGAAGATATCGGCAACCAATTCGGCTGTTTGCTCGATCCCGAAAAAGCGAAGCCCTTCGGGCAGCCGATCCAGATCACTGCAGGAACCGTTGCAGATGGTATAATCGTCGATCAGTGCCTTCCGGATCCGGGAGGGAAGATGCTCAGGCATGCAGTCGAGCCTGTTCCTGCAGCTTTGCAATTCGCTTTCCATGAAGCGCGCGTATAAACTGTCGTTCTTTCCCGATTGAGGGGGCGTTTGCTCGGTGGTCGATCGATGCGGGAGATTGTCGGACGAAGACCGAACGGTGACCGATTTCGAGGAAGAGGAAATCGAAACGATCGGTGGATTCTCCGAGGAATGTCGTTGGGAGGAAGCTTCCCCCTTCTGCACGGATGACACCGAAGGGCTCCGAGCAGTGAGGAAAATGCAGCCGATCAACACCGGTACCAACACCATCCCCAACCCGTTGCGCCAGGCAGGCACCGGATACCGCTTCAGAGGGTATCTTCCCGGAATTTCCCATGGAAGTGGGGATCCTTTGGCTATTCGCTTCAAGATGTATCCCCAGGTAATGGGAAGGGTCACCCAGAGACCGCCCCCCCAGCCGAGCACCCAGACCCGAAACGCCCGCTTGAGCCAGAAGAGTAGATCCGATCGGACGTCCTTCCGATGCTCGAAGAAAAAACCAAGAAGCCATTTCCCAGGAGTGGTATGGACGAGGCTGATGAGGTTGGCTTCGACAAACACCCAGAGCAAGGAGGACCCAACCGACAGCAGTAGCCCGTTTTCGATGTTGAGCGGGAAAAACCGAAACCATCCCGCAGCACCCATGACAGCGATCAGCAGAAGCAGATCGATCCATCTGGCCAGCATGCGGATCATCCACAGCGACATCCCGCCGATTTCGATGGCTGTCGTTGGCGGATGGATCTGTGGTTCAACTGTTCCGGTCGAACCGTTATCCGAAGCATATCCCGGAGTGAAATGCCGAAGGGCTTCATGGGCTTCGTTGATCAGCCGAAGCTGTTCTTCGGCCTTTTGACGCAGGCGTTCATCGTTACCGAAGCGATCGGGATGCCATACCCGAACCATGTCCCTGTAAGCGGACCGAACTTCTTCCGGAGTAGCCGTTTTCGGAAGATGCAGTATGTCGAGCGCCTTGTCGATATCCATCGGATAACGGCCCAATGTCGAAGCGTTATGACGCAATCGCTCTTGATCCCAAAAAGTATAGGGTATAACCTGAAGTGAATCAAACGAATTTCCCCATCTTGACTTCTCAGGTATGATGGACTCGCAAAAAGTCGCTTCATCCCCGGCTATGGTTCTTGACGGGC
>CAZJXF010000125.1:0-9550 GCA_964549995.1 uncultured Desulfatirhabdium sp.
AAAAGCCGTTCCACGAGCCATCGCTCGACGGGCGAAAGAAGAGCACACCAAAGGACGTCCCTTTCAGCTTCGCGTATTGACCGGGGCATCGAGCGGGAAAAGCGTCGATGAGGAACTGGCCCAAGCGGATGCCATCGCCTGGCGGGCGCCCTACATGGGAGAGGCTGCCCTGCGAAAACGGATCAATGCCGGGAATGTCGAATATGTCGATATCCATTTGTCGCACCTGCCGCAACTCATCAGTTTTGGATTTCTCGGCAAGATCGATGTGGCAGTCATCGAAGCCACTGAAATCACCTCCGACGGACGGGTGTTTCTCACCACATCGATCGGTGCGTCGCCGACCTACCTGCAGGAGGCCCGCAAGGTCATCATCGAGATCAACCAAAGACATAGCAAACGGCTTCGCGAAATGGCGGATATCATCCGGGTTCCAAGGCCCCCCCACCGAAGCCCCATTCCCATCTTCGACCCACTGTCCAAGATCGGCTGGTCCTATGCTACCGTTGACCCGGAAAAAGTGATCGGTATCGTCGAAAACAATGAACCGGATCTGCTGGACGATTTCCCGCCCTCGGATACCATCAGCGAGCAAATCGCTGAACATATCGTCGGCTTTCTGGTGAATGAAATCCGGTGTGGTCGCATTCCGGAAAGCTTCCTGCCGCTTCAGGCAGGAGTTGGGTCTCTATCGAACGGTGTCATGGCTGCCTTGGGGCAGGCAACGGACATTCCGGCTTTCAAGATGTATACGGAAGTGTTTCAGGACTCCCAAGTGGACCTGATGGAATCGGGAAAGCTGTTGGGTGCAAGCGCATGCGCCCTCACGGTTTCCCGCAGACAGCTGGACCGGATCGTGGACAATATGGATTTCTTCGCCGAACGAATCGTCCTGCGCCCTCAGGAAATATCCAACCACCCCGGCATCATCCGCAGGTTGGGGGTCATCGCCATGAATACGGCTCTCGAGGCGGACATTTACGGAAATGTCAACTCCACCCACATCTGCGGGATGGATATCATGAACGGCATCGGCGGAAGCGGAGAGTTCACCCGCAATGGGTATCTGGCCATCTTCATGACGCCGTCGATCGCGAAAAACGGCGCCATTTCCTGCATTGTGCCGATGTGCCCCCATATCGACAACAACGAGCATTCGGTTCAGGTTCTGGTAACCGAGCAGGGACTTGCCGATCTGCGAGGCCTGGGCCCCGTCCAACGCGCCAAGACCATCATCGATACATGCGCCCATCCCATGTACCGGGATTACCTGCACCGGTATCTGGAAACGGCTCGCCAGGGGCACATCCGCCACAACCTCGAAACCTGCTATGAACTGCATCGCAATTTTCTGACGACAGGGTCGATGTTGGGAAACATCGGGGTTGGTGACAAGAACTGATGCATTCCGTTATCTAGGAGAAAATTGTAAAACGTTGTCTTCATCCCTATTTTGTTGGTTTCGGGCCTGAGCATGGCAGAAAGATGCCCGCCGAGTCGGCACAGGTTTCACCCCCCCGCCGACCGAAGACCACGTATCTCCTTGCTTCTTGCGACCCCACCCCTTTCAAGTGGATGGATAACGCTTTCTTTCTACATCCATGGATGTTCGAATGAGAAAATATCGCAAATCGTTTTTTCCGGATTACCGAGACTTCCCGGGAGAAAACATACCGGAATTGATCGACCAGATCCTGGACGTCGATCCCATCGCGTTCGATGAATCCCATTCGGAATTAGGTCCTGTCGAAGCGGATCGATGCGTTTTCACCAAGCCTTCCGTTGAAACGCTCAATCAGGAATGGCTTTGTGCCTATTTCGATGGACACATCGATTTCCATCCCGGCATGATCGATGCCTATCTGGATGAAGCCAATGCCGACAGCCCCAATTACGATTTATTTTACCGGTATTTCCAACAGGGGACGCCCAACCTGAAGAAGTTGCTGCTGGCATGCATCGAGCGTTACCCGTCGGATCCTGCCCTGCTGAACGATCTGGCTCATGTACATGCACATGCCTTTATGCTGGAAGAGCTTGCGGAAGGTTATCGGAGGGCCTGCCGATTGGAAACCGATCCCGAAGCCTTCGCTGAACTGGTGCAGGGATATTTTTTCAATACGGTTTCGGATGATTTCGATGCATTCTACGATCTTCGCACCCTCTTTCAGAACGATCCCGAAAAGTCGGCGATTATCGACTATCTGATCGAACACCTCGGTCTGGAAGAATCGCCCCCTTTGCCGTGAAATACGTCAGATTCAAAATGGTTCTTGACAAAATCGCCATCTCAAATAAAAATAAAGAGTTTTTTGAACCTTTCGATTTTCATTCAAGGAGGAACCATGTACGCTGTAGTGGCTACCGGCGGAAAACAATATCGGGTCGAGCCGGAACAGGTGTTGCGTGTGGAAAAGCTGCCGGGAAACAAAGGGGATCGGGTATCCTTCGATCAGGTGCTCCTTTATCACGATGGCGAGCAGCTGCAAATCGGGCAACCTACCCTTTCCGGCATTCGGGTAAACGGCAAGATTCTCGAACAGGGCAAATACCGAAAGATCATCGTTTTCAAATCGAAACGCCGAAAAGGATATCACAAGAAATTCGGTCATCGTCAGCAGTATACCGCTGTTCAGATCGACGGCATCGAAGCGGCATAAGAAGGAGTTTGCATCATGGCACACAAGAAGGCGGGCGGAAGCTCCAGAAACGGTAGAGACAGCAATCCACAGTATCGGGGGATCAAACGATACAGCGGCGAACGGGTGACGGCAGGAACCATTCTCGTCCGACAGGTTGGCACCAAGATTCATCCGGGCACCAATGTCGGCCTTGGTAAGGATTACACGCTCTTTGCCCTGATCGACGGGATCGTGGCCTATGAGCGGGATGGCAAAATCCGCAAAAAAGTGAGCGTTCATGCCGGGTGAAATTCATCGATGAAGCAGTGATCCTGGTGGAGTCCGGCCACGGCGGCCGAGGCGGGTTGAGTTTCCGTCGTGAGAAATTCGTCCCGAAAGGCGGTCCGGACGGCGGCAACGGCGGTAAAGGTGGAGATGTCGTTCTGAGGGCTTCTTTGCGCAAGAGAACCCTCTACGATTTTACCCATCGACGATCCTTCAAGGCCGAAAACGGCGCAAACGGCTCTGCCAACATGCGGACCGGCCGGGATGGTGACGATCTGATCATCGAGATTCCGGCCGGCACCATGGTGCTGAATGCCCAGACCGGGGAGCTGATCCACGATTTCACCCAAGATGATGAACAGTTCATCCTGTTGACCGGTGGGCGTGGCGGCAAAGGCAATGCCCATTTCAAAACCGCCACCCACCAGACCCCCCGATTCTCCCAGCCCGGAGAGCCCGGAAAATCCCTCGAAATCAAGCTGGTGCTCAAGCTCATTGCCGATGTCGGACTGGTCGGTCTCCCCAATGCCGGCAAATCCACCCTGCTTTCGGCCATATCTGCAGCCACCCCGAAAATCGCCGATTACCCGTTTACAACCCTCGTTCCCAACCTTGCCGTCGTCTACCCCCCGAACAGCGAACCTTTCATTGTAGCCGACATTCCGGGTCTCATCGAAGGCGCACATAGCGGCGCCGGACTGGGGACCCGCTTTCTCAGGCACATTGAACGAACCCGAATTCTGGTGCATTTGCTTGACGTCTCCGTTATCGATCCGCAGGATCCGCTGCGGGATTACCGCACCATTGAGGCGGAGCTCCACCGGTTCGACCCGTCCCTGAGTGAAAAACCCCGGCTGATTGTACTGAACAAACTCGACGTCGAACATGCCGCAGTCCTGGCGGATCGCTTCGAAGAGGCGGTCTCGCCCCTCGAAGTGCTCCGAATTTCGGCAAAGACCGGCATGGGAACAGATACCCTGATTCGCCAACTGGCCCGGATACTGGATCATCATGGAATGTCTCGATCGTAAATCCTATTTCGATGATGCGCGACGGATCGTCGTCAAGGTCGGCAGCAATGTCCTTACGGAAGACGACGGGCTGAACCTCAAGGTCGTTCGGTCCATCAGCCGTCAAATCTGTAGACTGATCGACCGGGGGCTCGAGGTCATTCTGGTTTCCTCCGGCGCCATGGCAGCCGGTATACGAAAGATCGGTCTTGCGAGAAGGCCGGATGAAATTCCCAAACGCCAGGCTGTCTCCGCCGTCGGTCAGGCAGGTCTCATCATGGAATACGAGAACGCCTTCGAGCGCTACGGAAACAAGGTCGCCCAGATTCTGCTGACCGGAGACAATCTGAGCAACCGCAAGATGTATCTGAACGCCCGCAACACCTTGCATACCCTTCTGGCCTGGCAGGTGGTTCCCATCATCAACGAGAACGACACGGTCGCCATCGAGTCCATCAAGTTCGGAGACAACGACAACCTCGCCGCTCAGATCACCTTGATGATGGACGCAGACATGCTGATCGTTCTGAGCGATATCGACGGTCTCTACGACAAGGATCCGAGACAATTCCCGGATGCCCGGCTGCTGCCCGTGATCACCCAATTCAGCCGAACCATCGAAAAACAGGCGAGCGCCATCCCGGGTTCCCTCGGTACCGGGGGGATGCTCACCAAGGTCAAGGCGGCACGAAAGGTGACATCAGGCGGTGTTCCAATGGTCATCGCAAATGGCAACATACCGGATGTATTGGAAAAACTTTTCGAAGGCGAGGCCATTGGAACGTTTTTCGTCCCGGGGGCGGAACGCATGGCCAAGCGCAAATGCTGGATCGGCTATTCCATCAAGCCCGAGGGCAGCCTCACGATCGATGACGGTGCGGTAACGGCCATCGTTCGCCGCGGCAAGAGCCTGCTGCCAAGCGGCATTCTGGAAGTGGAAGGTGATTTCGGAGTTGGAGCCGGCGTTCAGTTCAAGAACCTCAGAGGGGAAATCCTCGGAGTGGGCCTGGTCAATTACAGCGCAGCCGACATTCGGAAAATCAAAGGCCTTCAAACACACCGCATCGCCGAAACGCTGGGAGAAAAACCCTATGACGAAGTCATCCATCGGGACAATCTCGTCATTACGGAACGGTGTGCGTAGGGACAGGCTTTGGAAAACAGCGTTCAGGGGAATTGCGCTTTGCAGCTGACGGCTGTCCGTTGGCGGCTTCGCAAAAAGTCGCTGTACCCCCGATTTTGGGGTGGTTCCGGGCCTGAGCATGGGGGGAGAACCGCCTTTTGATGTTGCATCGGATACTTGTTTGAAGCCGCCGGACATTGGGCCGGGCGGACGCGCTTCATCTGTTTTGGATGGATAATCCGGATGTTGCCTTTCAGAAAGCCATCTTTTCCATCTTGGCCATCCGCCCGATCCTACGAGATCGGGCTGCTGAGTTTTTCCGCTGCGCAAGCAAAATGCACCCGCTCTCCTGCGGGTCAAACAAGAGCATCTGACTTTTTGCGAAGCCGTCACAACCATGGTAAGTCTTCACATAACCACTGATAACGATGGAGGAGAACCGTCGTGAGCATCGAAACGGACATCCGCCGAATGGCGAAAGCGGCACGGATGGCTTCGAGAGCGATCGCCGTCGCTTCGACCGATCAAAAGAATGCGTTGCTGAGACAAATGGCCGCAGGAATCGTCTCCCGATCGGCCGAGCTTGCGGCAGCCAATCAACAGGATATCGCCTATGCCCGGGAAAAAGGGCTTTCTGCCGCCATGATCGATCGATTGACGATCAAGGACGCGACCATTCGATCGATGGTCAAAGGCCTCGAAGAAGTGGCCGCCCTTCCCGATCCGGTCGGCGAGACGGTCAAATCCTGGACCCGACCGAACGGGCTTGAGGTCGCCCGGGTTCGCATTCCGCTCGGCGTCATCGCCATCATCTACGAATCCCGACCGAACGTCACGATCGATGCGGCGGCACTCTGTCTCAAATCCGGAAATGCCGCCCTGCTGCGAGGGGGAAGCGAGGCCCTGCATTCCAACACAGTGCTGGCGGATATCATTTCCCAAAGTCTTGTTGAAACCGGATTCCCGAAGGAAGCCGCCCAGGTCGTCCCGATTCGGGACAGGGCCGCTGTGACGGAACTGCTCAAGCTCGAAGACGATATCGATGTGGTGATCCCTCGCGGCGGTGAAAGTCTGATTCGATTCGTGGTGGAACATTCCCGAATTCCGGTTTTGAAACACTACAAGGGGGTGTGTCATATCTACGTGGATCGGGATGCCGATTTCGATATGGCCATTTCCGTCTGCCTCAACGCAAAGGTACAACGACCCGGGGTCTGCAACGCCATGGAAACCCTGCTCCTCCATGAAGACGCAGCGCCTGTGTTTCTGCCGATTGTCGCGCGAGCGATGCGTGAGGCTCACGTGGAGCTTCGCGGTTGCGAGCATTCTCTTGCCATCGTTCCCGACATGAAACCGGCCACAGAAGACGATTGGTACACGGAATACAACGATCTCATCCTGTCGATCCGAATCGTTCCGGACATCGATGCAGCCATCGACCACATTGGACGCTATGGATCCAGGCACACCGAGGCCATCCTGACCCGAGACGAGGCCAACGCCCGACGTTTTCTAAAGGAGGTGGATTCCTCCGTGGTGCTGGTGAATGCATCGACCCGTTTCAACGACGGTGGTGAACTCGGCCTCGGTGCTGAAATCGGCATCAGCACCACCAAACTCCATGCTTTCGGGCCGATGGGGCTCGAAGAATTGACGGCGACGAAATTCATTGTCAAAGGTAAGGGCCAAATCCGGGTATAACACCCGAACGCGTCTACGATCTCGCCATTTCCCCATGGACAATCGCTTTCCGGCTCATTGCCGCCCCTTGCCTTGGATCCCCGTCGGCTCTTGCCGCCTTTGTGGATGATCGATCATGCACATCGCGCTGTTTGGAGGAAGCTTCGATCCCATCCACTGCGGTCATATCACCGCAGCAGCCCGACTCATCGAACGATGCGGCATGGACCGCGTGGTGATCCTTCCGGCTGCACTCCCCCCGCACAAGCGCGGCCGACAGATTGCTTCCTTTTCGGATCGAAGGAACATGATCGAACTTGCCATCGACGGGCATGCCGATCTGGTTCTCTGCGATATCGAAGCGCGACGGGAAGGCCCATCCTATACCATCGACACCGTCGAAAACCTTACGGCGCACGTTCGGCCGGAGGATACACTGCATCTCGTGATGGGAAGTGACGCATTTATCGAACTCGACACCTGGAAGGACTGGGAACGGATTCTGACGAGCATCTCGCTTCTCGTCATCCAACGTCCCCAAAGCGATACACCACCTGAAGCGCAGCCGAATCGAACCATCCGCTTTCTTCAGGAGGTTCTGCAGTACAGCGGCCCGGAATCGGATGGCACCTCTTCCGTCCCGATATGGCGACACCCGCATCGGCTGCCGATTCGCATCGTCGAAATCGAGGCGCTACCCGTTTCTTCATCCGAAATCCGTCAACGCATCCGCAGCGGCGCATCCATCCAGGGGCTCGTTCCGGCGGCTGTCGAACATTACATCGTTGAAAAAGGTCTATATCGATCATGATCATGAAGGACGATCCACTGCTTACTGCCTGTGTCCAGGCCGCTCAAGGGAAAAAAGCCTACGATATCCTGGTGATGGACATGCGCAAATTGACCCCGATCGCGGATTACTTTCTGCTATGCAGCGCCCGATCGAGTCGTCAGGTCAAGGCCATTGCAGAACATGTTCAGGAAGAGCTTCGTAAGGCCCAATATCGGCCGATCGGCATCGAAGGGTTGACGGAAAACCATTGGGTGCTCATCGACTATGGAGATGTGGTCTTTCATATTTTTTACGAACCCATTCGCAAACTATACAACCTGGAAGGATTGTGGCGGGATGCGCCTGTAGAGCGGATTGAAGACGTGAGCGGCCCACCCGAAGGAGATGACGATGACGATGCAGACGAATGATCGCTTGTGTATGCTGATGATTTTGGATGGATGCGGCATCCGATCGGAACGGGAAGCCAACGCCATTGCGCTGGCCCAAACGCCCAACCTCGATAGCCTCAAAGCCCGTTATCCGAACACGCAGCTATTGTGCTCCGGGGAAGCCGTCGGCCTTCCAGAAGGCATCATGGGGAATTCGGAAGTCGGACACCTGAACATTGGCGCAGGCCGCATCGTCTATCAGGACTTGATGCGGATCAATGTGGCGATCCGAAACCGCTCTTTTTTCGAAAACCCGGTTCTGAAAGGCATCCTCGAAACGGTTCGAACGACCAAAGGCTCGCGGCTTCATCTGATGGGCCTGGTATCCAACGGAGGGGTCCACAGCGACATCCAGCATGTGTTCGCCCTGCTCGACATGGCCCGGGACAACGGTGTTCAGAACACCTTCGTCCACGCCATTCTGGATGGCAGGGATACGCCGCCCGACAGCGGGGTAGGCTTTGTACGACAGCTCAAGGAACACATCTGCAAGCACAACTACGGAGATATCGCCACGATCTGCGGCCGATACTACGCCATGGATCGAGACAAGCGATGGGATCGCATCGAAAAGGCCTACCGGCTCTATACCCAAGGAATCGGAACTGCAGAGACCGATCCGATCGAAGCCGTGCAGCATGCCTATGCCCGTGGAGAAACCGACGAATTCGTCACACCGGTGACCCTGGTGGACAAAGGGGGCCATCCGGTCGGAATCATTCAAGACGGCGATGCTGTGATCTTCTTCAATTTCCGGGCCGATCGGGCTCGTGAAATCTCGACGGCGCTGGCCCTACCTGAAGCGTCCCTTCCGTTTGATCGATCCCCCCTGCCGGCATTGTCCAGCTATGCTTGCATGACCCAATACGATGAACATTTTCCCTTTCCGGTAGCGTTCGGTCCGGAGCACCTCAACGACATTCTCGGAGAAGTCTTCAGTCGTCGGGGGATTCGGCAACTTCGCATCGCAGAGACCGAGAAATATGCCCATGTGACCTATTTCTTCAATGGAGGGGAGGAAAAGCCCTTCGATCTGGAAGACCGATGCCTGATTCCTTCCCCCCGGGACGTTCCGACCTATGACTATAAACCGGAGATGAGCGCACTGGAAGTCACCGAAGAAGTCCTAAAGCGGATCGACAGTCGGCAATACGGACTCATCGTGCTGAACTTCGCCAACATGGACATGGTGGGACACACGGGAGTACTGCCTGCAGCCATTCGGGCCGTGGAAACCGTGGATGCATGCATCGGTCGGATCGCCGAACGGGTGCTTGGCCAGGGAGGAACGCTCATGGTCACAGCGGATCACGGAAACGCCGAAACGATGGTGGACGAAAACGGTACCCCCCACACGGCCCACACGCTGAATCCGGTGCCCTTCATTCTGGTGGATGACGCTCGGACTGCCGTAACCCTTCGGGAAGGAATTCTCGCCGACATCGCACCCACCATTCTTCAGGTCATGGGGATCGAGCAGCCGGATGCGATGACCGGAAAATCATTGTTGATGGACCCGTAAAAAGTTGCTGTACCTCCGATTTTGGGGTGTTTCCGGGCCTGAGCATGGGTGCGGGTACGCCTTTTGATGCTGCAGCGGAAACTTG
>CAZJXF010000126.1:0-9513 GCA_964549995.1 uncultured Desulfatirhabdium sp.
GAAAAAGGCGTATGTCCTGCCATGCGACGATGACGAGACTTTCCGACTTTTTGCGGGGCCAGCCGTTCTTTTCTTTCGTCCGGTCGGGACAGGAAACGAGTGCAGCGGTAGCTGCGGCACTCTGCAGAACAAACGAAGGAGAATACGATGAGCGATACAACAACGATCCGATATGAAGTGGTGGATGCCGTGGCAAGGGTGACACTGGATCGACCCAAACACAACGTGTTCAACATTGCCATGATGCAGGAACTGAATGCCGTGCTGGATCGAATCGCCGCCGATCCGAACCTCAAATGCATGGTGTTGATGGCCAATGGCCCGAGCTGGTGTGCAGGCGTCGATGTCGGAGATCACAAACCCGAGCTCGTAGACGCCATGATCGACACCTTCAACGGCATTTTTCTGCGCATCCACGCGCTGGAAATTCCGACAGTCGCAGCCGTTCAGGGGGCATGTCTGGGCGGCGGCATGGAAGTGGCTATTGCTTGTGATATCCTTCTGGCTTCGAAAAAGGCGGTTTTCGGTCAGCCCGAAGTTCGATTGGGCTTTTTCCCACCGTATGCAGCCATTCGGCTTCCGGAGCTGGTCGGCGTATCGAAGGCCATCGAAATCTGTACCTCCGGCAAAAGCTACACGGCCGATGAAGCCCAGACGATGGGATTCGTGAGCCGTGTCGTCGAAGCCGACGCTTTCGAAAGCAGCGTGGAAAACCTTCTGGCCGATTTCCGGGCTTCGAGCCCCCTCATTCTGAAACTCAACAAAACGGCCGTCCGACAGCATCTCGGCACGGCCTTTCCTGCAGCCGTTTCCGGCGTCTCCCATCTTTTCCTGAACCGCCTCATGAAAACCCAGGATACCCTCGAGGGAATCGCCAGTTTCTACGAAAAACGAAAACCGGTCTGGAAAAACGCTTAACCGATCCCGCTCACACGTGAGCGGCAATTCTTGACGAAGCAAAAGGAGGTTGTATGGCCCAGATCAACAAAATCGGTGTCATCGGGGCAGGAAACATGGGCAGTGGTATTGCCCAGAAAATCGCCCAGGAAGGCATTCCGGTCGTCATGATCGATACGCAGGAAGCCTTCGTTCAACGGGGGTTGAATACCATCCGGACGATTCTCGAACAGGGCATTGAACGCAAACTGTTCACCCGGGAAAAAGTCGACGAAATTCTGGGCCGAATCGAAGCCACGACCGATTTGAGCCGGGTGGCGGACGCAGACCTGGTCATCGAAGCCGTTTTCGAAGACAAGAACGTCAAGAGCGATCTTTTCAAGCGGCTCGATGCCGTTTGTCAGCCCAAAACCATCCTGGCGACCAACACGTCGAGCTTCTATGTCCGGGAATTTGCGGCCCAGACATCGAGACCCGACAGGTTCATCGGATTGCATTATTTTTACCACCCCGCCAAGAACCGCCTTCTCGAAGTCATCCCGCACGAAACCACGAGTCCGGAAACCATCGAAAAATCCTTGTTGGCCGCCAAACTCCACGGAAAGACGGCCATCCTCGTGAAGGACGCGCCGGGCTTCGCCGTAAACCGTTTCTTCGTGCCATTTCTGAACGAGGCCGTCCGGCTGCTCGAAGAAGGGGTTGCGGATATCCCCACCATCGAGGAAGCCTGCAAGAAAGCCTTCCGCATCGGCATGGGCCCATTTGAGTTGATGAACGTCACCGGCATTCCCATCGCCGTCCATGCGGCAACCACCCTTGGAAACGAACTGGGACCGTTCTACGCACCGTGCAAGACCCTGAAGGCCCAGATGGAGAAGCAGGAAAACTGGCCGTTGGGCGGCACAGTCGACGAAACCCAGGTGAAGGCGGTTACGGATCGCATGTACGGCGTGTGCCTCGGGGTTGCAGCTGCGCTGGTGGATGAAGGGGTTGCAAGCATCGAGGACACGGACCGAGGCGCCAAAATCGGTCTTCGCTGGGCACTGGGTCCTTTCGAACTGATGAACAAAATCGGGATCGAGGAAACCTGCAGGGTGGTGCAGGCGATCTGTGAGAAATACCCCGATTTCAAGATGCCGGCCATCCTCGAAAAGCAAAAACAGGCCGGAAAACCCTTTGCCTTCCGGTTCGTCGACCTCGATGTCAAGGAAGGAATCGGCTGGATCACGATCAACCGGCCCGAGGCCATGAACGCCTTGAACGAACAGGTGGTCGGCCAGCTGGCCGAACGCTTCGATGAAGCGCTCCGGAACGATTCGGTAAAGGCCATCGTGTTCCAGGGAGCCGGCAAGGCCTTCGTTGCCGGTGCGGACATCCGGTATTTCGTCAACAAGATCCAGGCGAACCGGATCGACGACATCGTGTCCTTTACCCGCAAAGGCCACGAGCTCTTCCGAAAGATCGAAACCGCTCCCAAACGGACCATTGCCCTGCTCGACGGTCTTTCTCTGGGCGGCGGAAGCGAGCTGGCGCTGGCCTGCCAGGCCATCGTGGCCACACCTGCAGGCTCCATGGCCTTTCCGGAAACCGGCATCGGCATTTATCCCGGGCTGGGCGGCATGCTGCGGATGGCAAGACACGTCGGACCCGAACTTGCCAAATACTATACGTTCACCGGCGTTGCAATTCCGGCGGCAGACGCCTATGCAATGGGCATCGTCACTCGGCTGGTCGAACCCGCCGATGTACCGAAAACCATTGCCGAACTGGCGGCAGGCGGCAAGATCGACAAGTATGCCGAACGCACGCTGCCGGAACGATTTCAGAAGTTGGCCGCTCTCTGCAGCCCCAAGGCCGTGATGGATCTGCTTTCCGGAAAGCTTCCGGACGGTGTCGATGCCGAGGCCGCTTCCAAACTGCTCAAAACCATGGGCTACAAGGCACCGATCGCTCTGCGCATCGCAAACGAGATCATCGATCGACAGGTCCCCCTGTCCATGGAAGAGGCCATTGAGGTGGAGCTGGGCAGGCTGGCGGAGATCTTTTCGACGGCCGATGCACTGGAAGGCTTGAGCTCTGCAGGCAGGAAACGTCCCGAATTCAAGGGCAAGTGACGATTCGAATGGCGGACGATCCCGATAGAAGACGAAAATGGATCGATCGGGGATGGGAGAAGCAAGGCAGCTTCGATGAACCGAGGCTTTCGGATGTTGTCGAAACGTACCGGGAGATGGGTTTCGAGGTGCTGCTGGATGCCTTTGATACATCCCTCGATGCGGAAGGCGGCGGCTGCAATGTGTGCATAAGCGCTTCAGCCGAAAGGTTTCGAACCGTATTCGTTCGAAAGATGAGCGGATTCTTGCCGACACACGACTCGTGGTGTATGAAAGGAGAAGGACCATGAACATGATATCCTGGCAATTCGTCGAACCCAAAAAACCGTTGCAGCAGGTGGAATGCGATCCGCCCGAACCCGGACCGGGCGAGGTACGCCTCCGGGTGGCCGGCTGCGGGGTATGCCATACCGATCTGGGCTATTATTACGACGGCGTTCCGATGCGCTCTCCCCTGCCCATGACGCTCGGACACGAGATCAGTGGTATGGTGGAGGCCGCCGGAAGCGGTGCTGAATCCTGGATGGGCAAGGCCGTCATCGTTCCGGCAGTCATGCCTTGTGGAACTTGTGATGTGTGCCGAAGAGATTTCGGCAACATCTGCCCCACCCAGAAAATGCCCGGAAACGACATCCAGGGCGGGTTCTCCACCCACATCGTCGTCCCGTGTGGTCAACTCTGTGAAGTGCCCCTCGATGCCGACGGAAAGCCCAGAGGGAGCGGGGACATCGGGCTTGCGGAGCTGTCCGTGATTGCCGATGCCGTCACGACCCCCTACCAGGCCATCGTCGAGTCCGGCCTTGGGCCCGAGGATACGGCCATTTTCATCGGTGTCGGCGGTGTCGGCGGTTTCGGCGCCCAGATCGCCAAGGCCATGGGAGCTGCAGTCGTCGCCGTGGATGTGGATCCGGCAAAGCTCGAAGCGATCGCTCCCTACGTCGATGCCACCTTCAATTCGCGGGAACTTTCGTTCAAAGATCTTCGAAAGGGGATCTCCGATTTCGTCAAATCGAAGGGTAGAAGACGAACCGAGTGGAAAATTTTCGAAACCTCCGGAACAGGCCCTGGTCAGAAGACCGCCTTCGGCCTGCTGGTTCACGGCGCCTACCTGGCGGTTGTCGGCTTCACCCTCGACATGGTCGAGGTCCGCCTATCGAACCTCATGGCTTACCATGCCACGGCAAAAGGCAATTGGGGCTGTGTACCCAAGCATTACCCGGCTGTGGTGGAACTCGCCCTGTCCGGAAAGATCCAGCTGAAGCCATTCGTGAAGTGTTTTCCGCTGGATCAGATCAATGATGTCTTCGAAATGGCCCATCACCGAAAAATTTTGGAAAGACCCATCATGGTGCCTTGAAAGGAAAGACCGTATGCACAAACTGCTGATCGACCAACCCGGAACCCGGATGGTGCTTCTGGGAAACGAGGCCATTGCACGAGGGGCCTTCGAAGCGGGTGTGGCCGTAACCGCCACCTATCCCGGAACCCCTTCTTCCGAGATTTCGCTCAATTTTTTCCAGATGGCTCAGGAATGTGACTTGTATTTCGAATGGAGCACGAACGAAAAGGTCGCTCTCGAAGTCGTCGGCGCCTCGGCCAATTGTGGCGTACGTTCCATGTGTATGATGAAGCATGTCGGCCTGAATGTGGCTGCGGATGCTTTGATGACGCTGGCCTACGTCGGCGTCAAGGCGGGTCTGGTCGTTCTGACGGCCGACGATCCCTTCATGTTCTCTAGCCAGAACGAGCAGGACAACCGGTATTATGGAAAACTGTCCGGGCTTCCCGTGCTTGAGCCTTCTACGGTGGAAGAGGCCAAGGAAATGGTGGGAAAAGCCTTCGAGATTTCCGAAATGCTGCAGGAGCCGGTTCTCTTCCGAACGACCACCCGGATTAACCATTCGACAGCAGTCGTCACCTTCGGACCCATCACTCCCAGAAAGACGAAGGGATATTTCAAAAAGGATCCGATGAATTACGTGACGGTTCCCGCCGTCTCCAGAAACCTTCATGTGAAATTGTTGAAAAACCTTGAAAAGGCCCTCGAACTTTCCGAAATCTCCCCGTACAATTTCGTCACCGGCAGCGGGAAATGGGGAATCGTATGTAGCGGCGTCAGTTACTCGTACGTGCTTGACGCCCTTTCCGATCTGAACATCGCCGATCGGGTCCAGGTCTTGCGGATCGGATTCTCCCATCCACTTCCCGAGAAAAAGATTGCGGCGTTTCTATCTTCCTGTGAGAAGGTTCTCGTTGCAGAAGAAGGGGAACCCGTCCTGGAAGAAGGTATCCGGTCCATCGCACAGGCGGCCGGTTTGACCCTTCCCATTCGCGGGAAGGGAGAGAGACTTTTTTCGAGGTTGTATGAATTCGATCCTGCAACCGTCCGGAAAGTGGTCGCCGCATATTTCGATATTCCGTATACGCCGAAAACGACTGTGCCCTTGAACGACATCCCCCCGCTTCCTCAACGACCACCGAACCTTTGCGCAGGATGTTCCCATCGGGCAACATTCTATGCCGTCAAGCAAGCAGCTGCGGGTAAAGATGTCGTCTATCCGACAGATATCGGGTGCTATACCTTGGGGTTTCTCCCCCCCCTGGGCATGGGAGACTTCCTGATCTGCATGGGCGGATCGACGAGCACGCCCTGCGGGTTTTCGAAGGCAACCGATCAGAAAGTGGTTTCGTTCATTGGAGATTCGACATTTTTCCACTCCGGGATGACCGGTTTGGCGAACGCCGTGTTCAACAACCACAATTTCACCCTGGTCATCCTCGACAACGGCATCACGGCCATGACGGGACATCAGCCCAACCCCGGCGTGGATATGAGCTTGTTCAATCTGAGCGGCTACGGTCGAATATCCATCCAGGAAGTGGTCAAGGCGCTCGGGGTCAAGCACATATCCGTCATCAAGCCTTACAAGCTTCGCAAAAGCATCGAAACCATCAAGGAAGCCCTCGATTACCAGGGGGTCTCGGTGGTGATCGCCGAAGAGATGTGCACGCTTTTTGCGAAAAATGCCAAGCTGCTCAAGGCGAGACCTTTCATGGTGAGCGACAAATGCAAAAATCATCGAGAATGTGTTAATCTGCTGGGCTGTCCGGCTTTCCTCATCGAAAACGATCGGGTGAAAATCGATCCGACGATTTGCGTCGGATGTGCGGTATGCGCACAGATTTGCCCGGAAAACGCCATCGTCCCGTTGAAGTCGTCTTGAACCAACGTCAACAACCGGTATCCCCTGATGGATGGAATCGGATCATCACGGGATCATCGGACCCCACTTGAAAGGGATGCCATCAATGTCTGATACGACAAGGCTCATCATTGTTGCTGTAGGAGGACAGGGAAACCTTCTGGCCTCCAGTGTTTTGGGCGAAGCGGCCCTAATATCCGGCATACCGTTTCGCATGAGCGAGATCCATGGAATGGCCCAGCGGGGCGGGGTGGTCGAATCGGCCATGGTTTTTGGAAATGCCCAAAGCAACCTCATTTCCGATGGGGAAGCCGACATTCTGGTCGGCTTCGAACCCGTAGAAACCCTTCGGGCCATGAACAAGTGCAACCCGGATACGGTCGTCATCACGAATGTCACACCGCTGCCGCCGTTTACGGTGGCCATCGGCAAAGGCGTGTATCCTCCGGTTGAAACCATCCTGGAATTGATCCGTGGCAAGGTCAAGAAATTGATCTCTCTGGATGCAACCGCCCTGGCTCGGGAGGCCGGCAATATCCTTGCGGTCAACATGGTGTTGTTGGGGGCGCTTGCCCAAAGCGGCGTTCTTCCGCTAAACCCTGAAATGATCCGCAAAGCCATCGGCGCCAAGACAAAGCCGGCGTTTTTGGAAGCCAACCTGAAAGCCTTCGACTTGGGTGTTGGGGCTGCGAAATGAATGCGCATGGCGAGGGTCGCCGTCCTTGGGAATGAAACTTAGATCCTTGCCTCCGGTTGGGCGGCCACAAGGGCCGCCCCTACAACGTCTAAACGCATTCACCCCATAGCCCTTAAACCATAACCATAACCCTTTTTCGTGAAGACCTATTTTTTGTCCTGATGACTGAATCTGATTTATCGAATAGATTCCACTAAATCTTGAATACAACGATCTACAACCGGAATGCAGATCACGAAATCTCATCCGCCCCGCATGATCCAATTTCGATACGCACGCACCTGGAAACCGCCCCCTTCCCGAGACATCCCGCTCGAAAGGAAGCCAGCCAGCCATGCGCGCAAACCCAAGACCACATGTCTGATCCCCCAGACCAACAAGAAGGAGGCCCCATGAATTTTGCGATGTTTTCCGGGTTGAATGCCAGCAAGTTTCCCGATCGGGAATTTATCATCGAAAGTTACCCTTCCCGGTCCTACCGGCGCAGCATCACTTGGAAGGTCTACAATGAACAGGCGAATCGGGTGGCGAATTTCCTGCTCAAGGATTGCGGGGTACAACAAGGCGATATCGTATTGCATTTGATGATGAACTCGATCGAATGGCATGCGAGTTTCATCGGTGTATTGAAAGCCGGGGTCACGATCACCCCGTTGAATTTCCGGTTCACCACCGATGACATCAAGTTCGCAGCAGATGTAACGAAGTGTAAGGTCTTTTTGTTCGATGAACGTTTCGTTCCCCTGATCGAACCGATCATGAAGGACATGCCCTATTGCAAGCATTTCGTCTGCAATGGAGAGAAGGTTCCGCAGAACATGATCTCCTATCGAAAGATCGCCGAGCAGGGAGATGCCGCCGAGGTGTGCGTCGAAACGGCAGATGAGGACATGGCCGAGCTCATGTTCACATCGGGAACGACCGGGACACCGAAACCGGTCGCCCACACGCACCGAGGGCTTTTCTTCACCGCCATCGGCAACGCACTCACCTACAACGAAGGTTTTTCGAGCGTCTATCTCGCCCCGCATCCATTCTATCACAGCGGCACCCTCTATCTCTCCTTCCCGTGCTATGTCGCCGCCGGAAAGATCCTGATGCCGATGGAGCTCAAGCCGGAATACTATCTGCGTTCTCTTGCAGACGAAAAATGCACCGGCGGATGGAACACCGTTCCGACATGGTCGGATGTGATCGAAGCGATCAAATCCGGAAAGATCGATCTGAAGGATTATGACCTTTCGCATCTGCGACATATCGAAATCGGCGCCCAGCCGGTTCCCTACGTGCTTCTGGAAGATTCCAAACGGATTTTCCCGAACGTCGCCCTCTCGAATATTTATGGAATCACCGAAGGCGGAGGCGGAGGAACGCTCAACTGCTACGATGAAGACATCCTGAACAAGGTCGGATCGATCGGCAAGCCCACCGTGTTCATGGAGGCCAAAGTCGTCGATATCGAAGGCAAGGAATTGCCTCCGGGAGAAGTCGGGGAGTTGCTGCTGAAAGGGCCGAGATTGATGAAGGAATATGCCTTCAACCCCGAGGCGACGGCGAAAACGATCAAGGACGGCTGGCTGTATACCGGAGATTTGGCATACAAGGATAAAGACGGGTTCATTTTCTTCACCGATCGCGCCAAGGACCTGATCATCCGAGGCGGAGAAAACATCTTTCCGGCGGAGATCGAGGATTTTCTGCGACGAAATCCGAAGATTCGGGACGTAGCGGTCTTCGGCTATCCGCATTTGCGCCTCGGGGAAATCGTGATGGCCTTGATCGAACCCAAAGAAGGCGAAACCCTGACCGAATCCGAAATATTGACCTTCTGTGAAACCAAAGGACTTGCAAAATACAAATGGCCTGAAAAAATCGTGTTTGCCCCCGTGCTGCGCAACCCCTCCGGCAAAATCGTCAAGGCGAAACTGCGGGAAATCTATGTCAAACCGGCGAAAGAAGCCCTCATGAAGCAAGTCAGATAACGCCACCCTCACAACAAGGGAGTCGGAAATGTTTTGGAATCAACAATTCGAAAAAATGCCGGTAGCGGAACTCCGGAAATTCCAGCTCGAAAAGCTGCAGGAGACGGTCAACCACGCTTATGCCCATGTTCCCTTCTACCGAAAGAAATTCGATGAACTGGGGATCAAGCCGGAGGACATCCGCCGTCTCGAAGATATCGTAAAACTGCCGTTTACCGTAAAGAACGATCTGAGAGACAACTACCCCTTCGGGATGTGCGCCGTTCCGATGAAGGCGGTCGTTCGGGTTCATGCCTCTTCGGGTACGACCGGAAAACCCATTACCGGACCGTATACGCGCAAAGACATCGAAAACTGGACGGAGTGTATGGCCAGAACCTTGTGGTCTGCAGGCGTCCGGGAAGAAGATATTCTCCAGAACGCTTACGGACACGGACTTTTTACAGGAGGGTTGGGATTTCATCAGGGGGCGGATCGCATCGGTTGTACGGTGGTGCCGACCAGCAGCGGCCTGACCGAACGACAGATCATGCTGATGAAAGATTTTGGAACCACCGTTTTGGTGTGCACCCCATCCTATGCCTTGACCATTGCGGAGCGGGCGGAAGAAATGAAGGTCG
>CAZJXF010000127.1:0-9366 GCA_964549995.1 uncultured Desulfatirhabdium sp.
CGAAGAAGGTGTGGTGCCGCGCCGTATAGCCGACGTTTTCGAGGTCGTTGTGTTTGCCGCCTGCCCGTACGCATTTCTGGGAGGTGACCGCCCGGTTGTACTCGCGTTTTTCGTCACCCAGAAAAATGCGTTTGAACTGAACCATGCCGGCGTTCGTAAAAAGCAGGGTCGGATCGTCCTGAGGCACGAGAGAGGAGCTGCGTACGTGCTGGTGGTTGTGCTTTTGAAAGTACGAGATGAAAGTGGATCGAATTTCGTTGCCTGTCATGGGTGCTCCGTGTGTCGTATGAGGCTATGGGCTATGGGCTATAGGCTATGGGCTATGGGCAATGGGTTATGGGCTATGGGTAATGGGCAATAGGCAATAGACGATGGGGTAAGAGATATGGATCGTGAAAACGCGTGGTCAGGGAATAGGGAACAGGGAACAGGGAAAAGGGGCGGATGGGGACGTTTGGATCCTGTAGGGGCAAGGCTTGTCTTGTCCTTGCAGTGCGGTTGACGCGGGCGGAGAAGCGTCTGAAGGCAAGGTGCATGGTGCGTCGTGCGAAGTGCGGAAATGGGTTTTTTCCGCATGGTGGTCCTTTACGTGCGGGCCGGCCTGTAGGGGCGACCCGGCGGGTCGCCCTGGTGAGGTCGAGCGTCGGTCGACGTTCGGAAATCCTGCGTCGGCTCGGAACGACGGAGCGTGCCTTTTGGGATGGCGACATCGTCATGCACATTCCGGTGTTAAGCCTCCATAGCGGTCGCCGGTTTGGGGTTGGTTAGACCGATGGCCTCCCGCACCCGGTTGACGACGGTTTGATAGACGTCGGGATTGTCGTTGAAAAAGCTCTTGACGTTGCTTCTTCCCTGGCCGATTCGCTCGCCGCCGAAAGAATACCATGCCCCGCTCTTTTCGATGACGCCCGTCTCCACGCCGACATCGAGTACGTCACCGATGGAAGAAATCCCCTCCCCATAGAGAATGTCGAATTCGGCTTCCTTGAAGGGCGGAGCCAGCTTGTTTTTGACGACCTTGACCTTGGTTCGGTTGCCGATGACATCCTGACCTTCCTTGATGGCGTTGATCTTCCGGATGTCGAGTCGGACCGATGCGTAGAATTTCAGGGCATTGCCGCCGGTCGTGGTTTCGGGGTTGCCGAACATGACCCCGATTTTCATGCGGATCTGGTTGATGAAGATGACGCAGGTCATCGTTTTGCTGATGGTACCGGTGAGTTTTCGGAGGGCCTGGGACATGAGCCGGGCCTGAAGCCCCATGTGGCTGTCTCCCATCTCGCCTTCGATTTCGGCCCGCGGAACGAGGGCCGCCACCGAGTCGATGACGATGATGTCGATCGCACCGCTTCGCACCAACATGTCTGCGATCTCGAGGGCCTGCTCTCCCGTGTCGGGTTGGGATACGAGCAATTCATCGCAGTTGACCCCCAGCTTTCGGGCATAGCTGACGTCGAGCGCGTGTTCGGCATCGATGAAGGCCGCAATGCCTCCCTGTTTTTGGACGTTGGCGACAGCATGCAGGGCGAGCGTGGTCTTTCCGGAAGATTCCGGGCCGAAGATTTCCACGACCCGCCCCCTCGGCAGGCCGCCCACCCCCAACGCCCGATCGAGCGCCAAGGATCCGGTCGGAATGGCCGGGATGTTTTCGATGGTTCGACTGCCCAGCTTCATGATGGAACCCTTGCCGAATTGACGTTCGATTTGACTCATGGCCGATTCGATGGCCTTGTCCTTGTCCGGCATGCTCATGGCGGCATCCTTTCTGGAGGGGGTTCTGTTGTTGATCAACGGTTACTTGGGCAACCCGGTGGGTTGCCCCTACAGGCTTCCACAAAATCAAAATGCTCCCATCCGCCCCTTTTTCCCTTTCCCTCAATGTGCATTTTCCCGATAAGACCAACAGGCTTGTTGCACGTTTATCCCTTACGATCCAGCCAGCCTCACGCTCTTCAGCAACCGATAGATCGGACCGGAAGGGGTCAGGCGGCTTTCGATCCAGTGAAGTTCCGAAACCGTGAAGGGATCGGACGCAAGTCCCGTGTGTCGTCTCAGGGCAGTCACCAGATGATCCGAGACGATCCGCTCTTGGATTCGTGCCACGGTCAAGTGGGGTTTGAACGGCCGATCCTCTGCTGCAATCCGATGATCGGTCTTCTCGAAGATGGATCGTTCGAGGTGTTGCTGAAGCTCCAACAGCCTTGCCGTGTCGCCTCCCATCCCGATCCAGAGAACCCTGGGGTTTCGAACGTTCGGAAACACGCCGATTCCCTGAAGCGATAGGGAAAAGGGAGGAAAGGGGGTGCAGGTTTCCGTCAACGCCGCAAGCACGACCGGCTGGTCCGATTCGGAGAGGTCGGCCATGAATTTCAGGGTGAGATGGGTCTGTTCGGGCTTCACCCATCGGAAGGAAAAGCCCGATTTCCGGAAATCCTGCTGCACCTGCCGTACGATGTCCAGCAGTCGCTGCGGTATCGGAACGGCAATGAAAGAGCGCATGCCCATCGGTTACGACACCGGAAGCGTCATTTGCGGCTCTCCCAGATAGAAATCGCCCCGCATGATCCAATCCTTCAGGGTCTGGGCGATTTCCCGCGCCTTGACCATGCTCGACAGCGGTACGGTCGGGACTTCCCGATCGTTGAAGCGGATGACCCCGCTCTTCAACTCGGCATAGCTGACCTGCCCCAGACTTCTGGAGATGCCGTTCGGGTAGTCGTTTCCATAGTCCACGATCTGGGTGAAGATCTCTTCGTCCGATATGCCGGTGTATTCGGCCATCTCTTCGTTCAGAATCGGGATGGGAATGCCGAGTCCGACGGCAAGCGAGCAACCGTATCCCTGGATGCTGACACCGACAAGCCATTTCGGACTCATTTGTTTGAGATCGCCCATGACGAACAGGGTGCCAGCAGGCGACAGCGGAACCCCTTTTGCGGTGCGCCGTACCCCGGGCTTGTGCTGGGTGCCGGCCCAGGTGACATAGCCCTGGGCCCCGCCCAGGAAAATACGGGTGCCGATACCGATCGTCTTGTAATACGGATCGTTCATCAGGGGGCTCAGCTCACCGGCAGAGCAGTAATTGGCGTTTGCCGCCATCGGCTTGAGGGTTCCCATGTAGGTGTAAATGGTCTTCTTCGTCAAATTGATGGCGCAGTTGTAGTTCTGGTATCCGTTTCGCGGATTGCAGAGAAGGGCGTTGGGGACGGTGGCGAGGGTGATCTCTTTTTCGACGTATTTGTTGG
Organism: uncultured Desulfatirhabdium sp.; assembly: GCA_964549995.1. Taxonomy (GTDB): domain Bacteria; phylum Desulfobacterota; class Desulfobacteria; order Desulfobacterales; family Desulfatirhabdiaceae; genus Desulfatirhabdium. Next base: position 3,246 of record CAZJXF010000127.1, read on the forward strand.
GATAGCAATCCGTTCCATAAGCCGTGGCTTTGAGATACACTTTTTTACCGGCCGTCAAATCCTGGATGACATGGCCGCCCCCGTAATTGAATTCCCCGGGATAGACCTTGTTCAGGGGATCGTCTTCGCAAGGTTCGGTGGCGCCGATGTAGCAGTCTACGGCTGCAACGCCGCCGTACGCCGGAACGTTGTTCAACCAGACCTTGGCCGCCTTGATGCCGGGTGTCGAATGGCCGAAATTGATGAAGGCGCCGGAGGAACACATGGGCGCAAACGTCCCCGTGGTCACCACGTCGATGGCCCGGGCCGCCTCGACCGCTCCTTGCTCCCGCACGATGCCGACCATTTCTTCCGCAGTTACGACCACCACTTCGCCGGTTCGAATCTTTTCGTTGATTTCACGGAACGTCTTCTGGACTTTGTAGGGTTTCATGTCGGATGTCTCCCGATGGTCTGAACAGGCTCATTGTTCGAGCGATCGAACGTCCTGGATCTTTCCCGTGATGTTGTTCTGGATCCAGGATTCGTCCCACCATTCGATTGGGTTGATGAACTGATCTCGAAGGATCATGGCGAAGTGCAGATGGTCTCCGGCCGCAAGGCCGGACATTCCCGTGTTGCCGATGATATCTCCTTTACGGATTTTCTGACCGGGTTTGACGGATATCGTGGACAGATGGGCGTACATGCTGAACAGTCCCAAGCCGTGATCGACGATGACGGTGTTCCCGTAAATGCCGAAGGTGCCGCATTCGACGACCACCCCCGCTTGAGCGGCCGGAACGGGGCTTTGTTGCACCGAAGCCAGATCGACGCCCATGTGGTCCTGTTCGTCGATGACCCGGCCCCTGTAAAGATAGATCCGGTGATCACCGAACCCGGCCTTGGGGGCTGCATTCGGCAGCCGCAGAAAGGGCGTTCCGTCCCACAGCATGGATGCGGCGCCGGTCTTGGCGATTTCTCCCAATTTTCGGTTGTCGATTTCCCGCTGCTGCTGGTTGATGTGGGTGAACTTCTCGAGCGGGGTCCAGTTTTCACCGAGGGAGGGATCCAGCTGGAATTCCGGCATCTTTTGCTGCAGAAACGCATCCGTGACGGCGATGGTCTCCCTTCGGAACGATTTGCGCAGGATGTGATAGGGAAAGGAAGCCTTCGCTGCATTTCCCGCTTCATCCGTAGCAGTTACCGCAAATTCCGTTCCGGCGCCGGCCTTGTGATCGACGGCGATGAGCGCGGCCATGGTCAAGGGATTCTTGAACAGGCCGGCTGTTCCCGGAAAGAACCTCTCGCCGACCAGCACGCCGTGTTCCGGACAGGCTTTCGACAATTGATAGATGACCAGCCCGGCCCCTCCCAGGTAGACATTGTGGAACCGCGTCAGCACGGTGATCCGAGGGGGTTTCGTGTCGATGACGGTGTTGAAGACGGCTTCGGTCTTGTTTCCGTGGAACCACGAGCGCCAGGACTTGTCCCGCACCGTGATCCGAAGGACTGCGGCTCCTTCGGAAATCCGGTGTTTACGGAGATCGACCTTGACGGGAAGATCGAGGGTCTTGGGGACGTTTTTTTCGAAGAGTTGATCGAAGAGCTGGATGTCTCTTCCCTGCTGGGAAACGACGATTTGTACCCGCCGGATGCCGCTTTTACGGTCCTGGATATGAACGGTGGTTTCCCGGGACGGGTTCCAGGCGGAACCGATGGATGCCCGGATCACCGGCGGATCTCCTTCGAAATTCGAGGAGAAGAGATAGACACCGTATCCGACAGCCCCAAGGGCGATCAGCAACAGCAAAGGGGTCCATCGAATGGATGACGGTTTCTTTTGGGGTTGAATCCGCATGGGTGATGCGTTCGGATGTTACCAAGGATAATTGACGGCTTCGCAAAAAGGCCGGATGCTGTGTCGTGCTGCATCCTTCGTCGTTGCGGCGTACGTCTAAGTACGCCTCACTCCTCAGGATTTGCACTCCTTGCCTGCGGCCTTTTTGCGAAGCCGTCCATAGGATCGACTTTTTGCGAGTCCATCATAATTGGATGATGGACGGATGTTCCGCTGAGGACATTACAGACTGAAAACTTTAGCAGCTTACGATAGGGGGATCAAGGATGTTTTGGACCATCAACTTTTGAGGTTTCTTGACATTTCAGTGGGTGCGCTATAGAGTTTTCCGCAAAAAAGGGAATTTTCAGGTTTTTGCGAGTCCATCCAATTTGGAAATAGAAATGCGCGCCTTTCGGGAAAACAGCTGGATGCCGTCTCAGTGGGCCGGTGGATTTTTCGTGATCGCCGGTCCTTGTGTGATCGAAGACGTCGATACCACTCGGGCTATTGCATCCTTTATGAAGGAATGCACGGCCAGGCTGGGGATTCGCTATGTGTTCAAGGCATCCTATGACAAAGCCAACCGAACCTCCGTCTTTTCCTATCGGGGCCCGGGTCTTGAAAAAGGGCTTGCGATCTTAGACGGAATCCGCAGGGACATCGGTGTGCCGGTTCTTTCGGATATCCATTCCGTCTCGGAAGTGGCTCCGGCGGCCGAAGTTCTGGATGTCCTGCAGATCCCGGCCTTCCTATGCCGCCAGACCGATCTGCTGCTGGCTGCCGGAAGAACCGGAAAACCCGTCAATGTCAAGAAAGGTCAGTTCCTGGCTCCCTGGGACATGAAGCATGTCGTCGAAAAAATTCAGCAGACGGGAAACCATCGTATCCTGTTGACAGAAAGGGGAACCCTGTTCGGCTACAACAATTTGGTGGTGGATTTCCGCTCCATCCAATGGATGAAAGGATACGGCTGTCCGATTGTCTTCGATGCCACCCACAGTGTGCAAACCCCGGGTGGCCAGGGGGCCAGCTCGGGGGGCGATCGGGCGTTGGCGCCGCACCTGGCGCAGGCGGCCGTAGCGGCCGGTGCCGACGGGGTGTTCATGGAGGTTCATCCCGATCCCGACAAGGCCCTGTGCGACGGCCCCAATTCCCTGCCGCTCTCGGACCTTCCGGATCTCCTCGGTCGTTTGAAAGGCATCTATGACTTGCTGCATCCTCCAATGGATCAGAAAGCGACGTGCTCATGATTTGTCGGGATGAAGCCGCCGCAAAGGAACGAGCCGGGCGTATCCGCCTCTTGCTGTTGGATGTCGATGGGGTGCTGACCGACGGCACGATCATCTACAACGACGAAGGCGTCGAAACCAAGGTGTTCAACGTGAAGGACGGAATGGGTATCCGCCTGCTGAAGCTCGGAGAGATCGAGGTCGGTATCGCCACGGGAAGAACCTCGGATGCCCTCATCCATCGCTGCCGCAATCTCGGCATTACCCATATCTTCCAGGGATTGAAGGACAAAACCGTCATTCTGGAGAATGTCTGTAGACAGGTCGGTGTCGCTGAGGATGAAATTGCCTTTGCGGGGGATGATCTTCTCGATATCCCCATCATGAAACGGGTGGGGTTGGCCTTTGCCGTTGCAGACGCCCATCCGGCGGTGGTGGATGCCAGTCACGCGGTGTGTGCGGCAAAGGGCGGCCGCGGCGCCGTTCGAGAAATTGCAGAGTACCTCTTGGCGGTGCAGGGCAAGTGGGCGGATATTCTGAAACGGTTTACGGGATGAAGGTTTCGTTTCCGAGGTTTTCCCGCAGCGTCCGCCTACCGCAGAATCGCTCCGAGCGGATCCGCGTTGCGCTTGCCCTGGTGATTATCGTCACCATCGGATTGCTGATCGTCCTGTTCATCGGCTATCGATGGCTTCGAACCGATCCGCAGCGTCTTGTGTCCACCATTCAGCAGCAGGCCAGTATGTCGATCGGAAAGGTGCACCAGGTCTCGACCCGCAACGGCATACGGGAATGGGTGCTGGATGCCGAATCGGCGCAAGTGGTTGACGAAGCGCGGAAGTTGATGTTAGAAGGGGTATCGGTTGTCTATTACCTGTCGAACGGGGATCAGGTGACGTTGAAGGCCGATCATGGAAACCTGAAAACCGATTCGAGCGACATCGAGGTCTTCGACAATGTCGTCGTGACCTATCAAAGCTACAAGCTCGAAACCCAGAAACTGATGTATGCCCATGAAACCCGGCTGATCACCTGCCCGACCCAGGTCGTGCTCACGGCCGAAACGTCCGTTCTCACAGCGGATAGCATGACCTTCGATCTGAACCAGAACCGCTCGGCTTTCGAGGGAAACGTTGAGGTGATTTTTCATGAACACATTCGCATGTAGGCTTCCATTGGAAGGGGTTGGCAAAAGAATCCGGGTCCTCATGTGTGTCTTTGCGTGCATGGCTGTTGCGGCTTTTTCGGCGTATGCAGACGACAAACCGCTTGCCGGGGCCGGTGCGGACAAGGAAAGCGAGCGCATTCACATCACCTCCGACAGCCTTGTGACGGACAACAACGCCAACTATGCCGAATTCATCGGAAATGTGAGCGCCACTCAGGGAACGACGCTCATCACCTCCGACAAGCTGCGGATATATTACCAGGTTTCCGGCACCGGGAAGGAAAAGAAGATCACGAGCCAGGACGCCGTCAAGCGGATCGTAGCCACCGGAAACGTCACCATCCGGTTCGATAACAAGGTGGCCGTTACCGAACAGGCCGAATACATCACCGATACGGGCATGATCATCCTGACCGGCGCCAATTCGAGGGTGACCAGCGGCTCCAATTATGTCTCGGGCGACAAGATCACCCTGTACCGGTTCCAGGATAAGGTGACCGTGGAGCGAAGCAAGGAAAAGCGGGTCGAGGCCGTGTTCTATCCGAGTGAAAAAGGTTCGACTCCGTGAGCTCCGTTCTGACCCTCGTCGATCTGGTGAAGGAATATGGGGGGCGCAGGGTCGTCGACAATGTCTGTATGAAGATTTCCGGAAATCGGGTGGTTGGGCTTCTGGGGCCGAACGGGGCCGGGAAGACGACGACGTTCTATATGGCTGTGGGCATGATCCATCCGGACAGCGGGCATGTGCTGTTGGACGGGGTGGACGTCACCCGGCTTCCCATGTACCAGCGGGCCAGAAAAGGCATCGGGTACCTGCCCCAGGAAACTTCCGTTTTTCGGAAACTGACGGTTCGGGAAAACCTGCTCATCATTCTCGAATATCTCGGACTTTCCGATCGTCAGATGCAGGAGCGTGCCGACCGACTTCTGGATGAACTCGGCATTCGAAGCCTCGAGAACCAGAAGGCGTCTTCTCTGTCGGGGGGCGAGCGCCGGCGGCTTGAAATCGCACGGGCCTTGAGCACCCGACCGGCATTCATCTTGCTGGATGAACCTTTTGCAGGCATCGATCCGCTGGCCGTGATCGATATCAAGAACATCATCGGTCAGTTGCGACAAAAAGGGATCGGCATTCTGATTTCGGATCACAATGTGCGTGAAACCCTCGGCGTTTGTGACGAGGCTTATATTCTATGCGAAGGAAGGGTCATCGAGCACGGCCTTCCGGAAACGATCGCAGCCAGTCCCGTATGTCGGAAAATTTATCTGGGTGAGGATTTCTCGTTATAGGGCATGGGCATCTATTTTTTGCGAGACCATCAAACAAGATGGACTCGCAAAAAGTCGGATGCTCTTAGTTGACCCGCAGGAGAGCGGGTGCATTTTGCTTGCGCAGCGGAAAAACTCAGCAGCCCGATCTCGTAGGATCGGGCGGATGGCCAAGATAGAAACGAAGGCTTTCTGAAATGCAACCTACTGTTTTTCATCCAAAAGTGGATGAAGCGCGTCCGCCCGATCCAACGATCTCCGGCTGCTTCAAACACGTTTCCGCTGCTTCGCAAAACACCACCCGCCCTCCTGCTGGAAGCCCGGCATTGGAAGAAAATCGGTAAGAGGCGACTTTTTGCGAGTCCATCAAACAAGTATCCGATGCAACATCCAAAGGCGTGCCTCCCCCCATGCTCAGGCCAGGCAATGCTCAACAATCATGGAAAAACGACTCTTTGCGACTCCATCAACACTTAAAACTTAAAACTTAAAACTTAAAACTTCCAATATGTCCCTCGAACTTCGTCAACATCTGAAACTGGAACAACGGCTCGTTCTGACACCGCAGCTGCAGATGGCCATCAAGCTGCTGCAGTTGTCGCGGCTGGAGCTTGCCGCCAAAATCCAGCAGGA
>CAZJXF010000128.1:0-9311 GCA_964549995.1 uncultured Desulfatirhabdium sp.
GTGTCGTGCTGCATCCTTCGTCGTTGCGGCGTACGCCTAAGTACGCCTCACTCCTCAGGATTTGCACTCCTTGCCTGCGGCCTTTTTTCGAAGCCGTCCATATGATGGACTTTTTGCGACTCCATCATGATGGACTCGCAAAAAGTTGATCTACCCCCGATGTTGGGGTTTTTCCGGGCCTAAGCATGGGGGGTGATACGCCTTTTGATGTTGCATCGGATACTTGTTTGAAGCCGCCGGAGATCGTTGGGCCGGGCATGCGCATTCAAGCCATATCTGTTGGAAGAACAAGATGTTGCATTCCAATGACCCATCGTTGAAGTCTGGCCACATGCCCGGCCCTTACGAGCTCGGGCGGCTGAGTTTATCCGATGCAACGAAAAAGGCGTGTCTCCCCCCATGCGACTCGGATGAGATTTTTGGATTGTTTGCGAGTCCATCAACTATAGATGGACCTGAACTGCGGCCACAGGCGCTGAATCATCCGATCGTTCATGGTTCTCGGGTTGATTTCCGCATACCGTTTCGGAATGTCCCGGAATGGGCTTTTTTCCGTAACGGACACGGCGACGCCGATGGCAAACCCCGTATCCTTCGGCAGAATACCCATCCGCATGGCAGCAGCCCCTGCAGACCAATACACCCCATAGTCAATGCCGAGATTTCTTGCCTGCGAAATCATCCCGTCGATGGCATAGGCCAGGTTGTTCGCCCGGAAAATGCACAGCGGCCCCCGAAAGGCCACATCGGGATCAGCCGGAAGCTTGGGCTCCTGCTTGAGGTATTCACAGGTCAGCTTCCCGCACATATTGCAGTTGATGTCTGCCGGATCGTTCAGGCATCGAAGGGAGGTGGCGATCAGCAAGGCATCGGCATCGCGCAGAATGGCTGCATCGCGACGGAAAAACGCCCACGCCTTCTGGGCATCCGCCATCTTTTCCATCTGCTGGCACAGGTCTTCGATGTCGGCATCGTCATCGAGAATATGGATGGTGCACTCCCCCACCCCGCCGACACGGGGACTGGTGACGCCGGAGGCCAGGATCAGTTCGCAAGCGGTACGGACAGCCTGTTTCCGATCGTCTTCGTATTGTTTGATGCATCGTTCCATGGTGGTCCCTCCGTCACGACTGAATCGGAAGCCCGTTCTCCCGGGCGATTGCCGGATACGCCTCGTAGGCGGGTTTGAGCATGGGAAGCAGCTTCAACACCTTGGGCATCGGCCCCTTGGCCTTGATCTTTCCTTTGGCAAGCGCCAGCGGCAGGGTCAACTCCTTCAGCCAGAACTGATGGCAGGAATCCCCGCTCAGGCTCATCTCGATCGTCGGCTTCAGATCCGCCTCCCCGCAAATGACCGTTTTGTCCGAATTGAGCCAGATCTGCCCGTTCGGCTCATGAATGGTGAATTTGATGACGATGTTGGCCTCCTGGAATTTCTGCCCCATTTCCGGATCGGCCATCAGCGTCCGAAAGAGTTTCCCCAACACGTCATACATGTGCTGCGTATCTTTGAAGACCGGCATACGTTTTCTCCTTTCCCTCGTTCAACGATTCCACTCCAACCCCCATTCTCCTGAACCTATCGCCTATAGCCCATAGCCTATTGCCCATCACCCATCACCCATTACCCATTACCCATTACCCATTACCCATTAACGAAGGCCCATCTCCTAACACCCATATCCCACCCCCTACCGTTCACCCCTTCAAGATCCCCCCGATCGCTTTGCGACATGCCTCAACGGCCCAGGCGGTATCATGGGTTTCGGGTGCAAAATACCATCGGGTGGCGACTCCCTGATACACGGCCGAAATGGCCCTGGCAGTCGGCTCTGCATCGATCCCAGCGAACAATTCCTGCTTCTGCCCCTCTTCGATGACGTCTTGCAGCAACTTGACCCAGTTTTCGAACCAGGAGGATAGCAGCCGACGGTAGGCTTCGTCGTGCACCGCCAGCGCCATACAGTCGAAAAGCAACGGATAGCCGACCTGGCAATCCGGATCCTCTCGATCAAAAAGCCATGAAAACGAGAGGAGCTTTTCCAGCGGATGACCGGCCTCGCGCATATGCCTACAGGAACGCTCGAAAATCCCATCGAAAAACGAAACGAAAACGGCCATGAAAAGCTCGCTCTTCGAAGGGTAATAATGGGCAAGCCCGCCCTTGGACAGACCGCATGCCTCCGCAATGTCCTCCATGGTGACGTTTGCGGTTCCGGATTTGGCCAGCGTCGTCATGGCGGCTTGGAGGATTTGGTTACGTCGGATATCGTCGATTTTGGGCAATGTGGCCATCGGAGACCTCTCTTCTGTTGAACCAAATAGGGTTTTCAACCCGACAAGAAAAACCATCCGGTTGGTCGGTATACAAACCGACTGGATGGCTTATAAAGCATGCCATTGAATGCTGTCAAGAGAATTTTTAAGAGCTGTTTGGTAGATGAATTTCGTTTAGCGTCAAAAGGCAAGATGCGTACTGTGGGTAGTTTCGGGCTTGAGCATGGGGGCGGGAACGTTTTTTGATGCTGCTGCAGCGGAAACTGGTTTGACGCCGCCGGAGCTCTTTCGGCCGGGCATGCAAAACGCTTCGGCTTGTGTTTGAAAAGCCTACTATTTCAATGAGACGCTCTCTCTTGGAGCATCTGGCACCATGCCCGACCCTTACGAGATCGGGCGGCTGAGTTTTTCCGATGCAGCAAAAAAGGTGTGCCTGCCCCCATGCGACTCGCTGGAGACTCAATGACTTTTTGCGAGCCCATCAATGAAGAGGCGATGGGAAAAAACGAAGAAGCGTTTCAGGAGAAACCGGGTGGATTGACAGAGCGACAATCGGGGCATTTATGTGACGTGATGGATCCGAACGGCCCTCAGGGGGCACGCCTCGATACAATCCCAGCAGCCCATGCACATGTCCTGAAAAATCATGGGCTGTTCGAAGGGACCGTCGATTTGTTTGAACACCTTGTGGGTGCAGGCTTTGGCTGCAGCACACCGCCCGTTCTCCGGATCGCATTCTTTCGGACAACAGACGTCGAAATCCAGCATGGCAAATGTTTTCTTGGGTTGCATGTTCCTCTTTTCCGTGTTTTCACGATGGTGGGATGGAGGCTTCTGAAAAAGGCCGGATGCTGAATCGTGCGGCATCCATCGTCGTTGCGGCGTTGGCCGAAAAGCCTATGGCGGCAGCCCTCACCCCCGGAGATGAGACTGTCAAGGCGCCCACTGCTCTTCTAAAACCAAAAGGTTTTGATTCACCCCTTTTTCCCTTCCCTCGTCCCTCTTCCCTAATTTAAAGTTTTCACCATTCGGTACGCCTTTCGAAGGACCTTCGCTGCAACAAAGATACAGATTCGATATGGTAGGTATGCGGAAACATATCGATGGGTTGAACACGGCTCAATTCATAGCGGTCGGCCAGCATCGCCACATCCCGGGCAAGGGTTGCAGGGTTGCACGAGACATAGATCATCCGTTCCGGACCATGTTGCAGCAAATGTTTCACCACATCGGGATGCAAACCGCTTCGGGGAGGGTCGAGAACGACCAAATGCACCGGTTCGGTCAACGCTGGGTAAACCTTGCGGATATCCCCCTGAAGAAAGTTGCAGTTCCGGATGTCGTTTCGCTCGGCATTGGCGATGGCATCGACGACGGACGAGGAGGCAAGCTCGACACCGATCACCCGTTTGGCACGCCCCGCAAGCACCATGGCAATGGTCCCCGTACCGGTATAAAGGTCGAGTACCGTTTCGTTTCCCTGAAGATCGGCAAATGCCGCAACGGTATCATACAAGAGCCCGGCTCCTCGGGTATTGGTTTGAAAGAAGGAGTTGGCCGATATCCGAAAGGCAAGATCGCCGATTCGTTCGCTCAAATACCCCGGCCCCATCCAGATCGCCTCCTGCTCGCCTACGGCGATCTGTGCCTTTTTTGCCGTGATGTTGTTGACGATGGTCGATATCTCCGGATAAGCGTTACCGAGTCGCTCTGTCAGCGAACGCATGGTCTCCCGATCTTCACGACTCGTAATGAGATTCACCATCCAACGATCTTCTTGAACGGAATGTCGCAGCATCACGAACCGCCAAAACCCCTCGTGCGTCGTCTGATCGTACATCGGCAGCCCGGATGAAAAAACAGCCGAGCGAATGGCCCTGTAGATGCGGTTTCCGGCCTCCGGTACCAGCAGGCAGGCTTCCATGTCGATTACCTTGGAAAATATCCGCGGAGCATGAAACCCAATGGCCGGAACCTCTGCCCGATCCATATTTGCAGCTTCCACCCACCGTCGAGGCGAGCATGTCCATTCGACCTTGTTGCGATAGCCCCAAGTCAGTGGAGATGCCATCGGCTCCAATACCATCGGATCGGGTATCCGGCCGATATGCTTGAGCGATTCGATGATATGGCGTTGTTTGAATACAAGCTGCATCTGGGGACGCACGGCCTGCAGGGCGCATCCGCCGCAAACTCCGGCGTAGGAGCACGGAGGCGATATCCGGTCAGGAGAGGGCTCGATAATGTCGACGATCCGAGCTACGGCATAGCGGCGTTTCTTTTGGACGATCCGGATTCGAGCCCTGTCTTTGGGAATTCCGCCTTCTACAAACACCGTCATCCCATCGATACGAACCACACCGTTCCCACCGAAGGCTATACCTTCAATATCCACATCGAACCTGTCCTGAACCCGCAGTGTCATCCCTCGCTCCATAAACCCCGAAGGGTCTTTGCCGTGTAACGCATTTCTGCGTCTCGTATTGACATCATCCACCCGAATTGGTTACATCCCAAAGCGATTCGGTCCATCAATCGCACTCATTCAGAAGGAGGTATCCACGTTCTTTCTAACTTCTGACTTCTGACTTCTGGCTCCTGACTTCCGACTTCTGGCTTCTGGCTCCTAACTCCTAATCCCTGGCTCGAACGACAACTGCTACGAAAGGAACACCATGACCACCGAATATCCCATCCGAATGGACATCGACGGACAACTCGCTTTCATCGTGTTGAACCGTCCCGAAAAGAAGAACCGTATGGGGCTCGATTTCTTCAGCACCCTCGAAGGCCTGGTCCGCAAAGCGGACGAAGACCCCGAAATCCGGGCGATCGTTTTACGGGCCGAAGGCCCCGTCTTCACGGCCGGGCTCGATCTGATGGAGGCCGGATCGCTGTTGTCGGACGCTTCGGCCTCGGGCAGGGAGACCTTGCGAAAGCATATCCTCGGCCTTCAGAACAGTTTCACGGCACTGGAAACGTGCAGCAAACCGGTGATTGCAGCGGTGAACGGCCCCTGCATAGGCGGAGGGGTGGACTTGATCTGCGCGTGCGACATCCGCATCGCCAGCCAGAACGCCTGGTTCAGTATTCGGGAAACCCGAGTGGCCATCATCGCCGATTTGGGAACCCTTCAGCGTTTGCACCACATCGTCGGATACGGCAGGGCTGCAGAACTTGCCCTGACGGGCAGGGATTTTTCCGCATCCGAAGCTCTCGAGATGGGACTTCTCTGCCGGTGTCTTCCAGACGAATCCGCCCTCGTCGAAGCGGCCCGAAACCTCGCCTCAGATATTGCAGCCCTCTCGCCCCTTGCCGTTCAGGGGGTAAAGGATGTGCTTCGCTTCAGCCGAGACCACGATGTCGCTACCGGCCTGTCGTATGTCGCTCAGAAAAACGCCGCCCTGCTTCTTTCGGAAGATCTGATGGAAGCCTTTTCCGCCTTCAGCGAAAAACGATCCCCCCAATTCAAGGGAAGGTGATACGACCATGAAAAGCTGTTTCTTCGGTGACATTCACGGAAACATCTGGGCGCTGGAAGCCGTTCTTCGACATGCCGAAAGCCTCCATGCGGATCGCCTCATCTGCCTCGGAGACTGGGTAGGATGGCTTCCCTTCGGTGATCGCTCCTACGAGCGGATGATCCGCCTCGATATCCCAAGTGTATCCGGCAATCATGATCTGATGGTTGCGGGGGTCTTTCCGGATCACCTGCATCAGACCGACCGCATGCAGGCCAGCGCCTACAATGCGGCACTACTGAGCTGCCGATACCCACAAAACGAAGCGTTCCTCACCCTGGCGCACCTTCCCCTCCAGCTCGATTATCCGGGAATGACCGTTGTCCATCACAGTCCGTTCAGTCTGCCGAAGGATAATGAATCGCCTGCCATTATCCATTTCCCGTACCTTGATGTCAAAACCCTTGATGAAAGCCTGGCCGCCTGGTCCCACTATCCTGTACCGCTCATCGTCAGCGGCCACGACCATATTCCTGCCGTCTTCGAGCTTCGTGCGGAAACAGCAGGTCTTGCAGCACCGGCGGATCGTCTCGTCGTCCATCGGCCAACAGAAGAAGCCGAGTTCACGATCCGCATGCAGGAAAGCAGCCGTTACTGGGTGAAGACTGGAAGCGTCGGGGGCCCCTATCGGGATGGGGTGTTTGCCGCAAACTGCCTCGTCGTAGATGACGGCAACGCCACCCTGAGCCTGCATCGCATTCCATACGATGCCGAGCCGTTGCGTCGGGGCCTTGCTGAGCATCGATACTTCCAGCACATCCATGCCTTGGATGGATACAGACAATAGACGGGGGCAACGAGTGATGGGCTATGGGGAATAGGGGATGAGGGATTGGGGAGGGGCTTGCAAAAAGTCGATCGCCCCCCGATTTTCGGGTAGTTCCGGGCTTGAGCATGGGGGCGGGTACGTTTGTTGATGCTGCAGGTGTGCCCGCCCCCATGCGACTCACTGGAGACGCACTGACTTTTTATGAGTTCATCACCCGGTGACCATACGACGAATGTGATGTTGTAACTCAGGGAGATGATGGCCATAGAAATGATCGGCACCATCAATCGTCACCACAGCGCATCTGGGCGGCGGATCGACGCCAAGCCAGGTTTGAAGCGAGCGGATGCTGCAGAAACAATCGTCCGATCCCACCAGAATCAACGAGGGAATATTTCGCGGCAATCGTAGGTTGTTGAAGTCCATGACTTCAAGCGGCGGAGAAACAAGAACGATCCCGGACATCGGGACATCGCGGCAGCAGCAGGCATCAGGCTGACTCACGAGCGACTGCAACAGCACCCAACTGCCGAAGGAATAGCCGGCACCATAGAACCGGCTGATCCCTTTCTCTTTCAGGAATTGAAAGGCGGCACACACGTCCGCTGTCTCCCCGACACCTGCGCCGTACCGTCCGCCACTGGCTCCCACTCCTCGGAAATTGAACCGCAGGGTCGTAATGCTCAAATCGTCAAAAGCTTCCCGAAGCGCCTGCACCACGACATTGTCCATGTCCCCGCCATAGAGCGGATGCGGATGACAGATCACGACACCTGCAGCCTTGTCCGAAGCCGATCCAAGTGACAATCCCATCCGCGCTTCCAGCAGGATCGGGGGCTGTTCGGATTCAACCGGAATATGGACCGGGGTTTCGCGCATCGGGCTGTTTCCGTTGTCTGTTTTCATTCCATCGAAAACCCTGTGACTTACTTGAGACTCATCGACTTCTTGCCATTCCATCTACAGGGATTGCGGTTCATGGTGATGGGCACCGCCCTTACAAGATCAAACCGTTCCCATCCACTCCTTTTCCCCCTTCCCTTCCCTAACTCAAATTTTCAAGATCATTCCCCATGCAACCGGGGTTTCACCCCGATAAATGAAAGTCGCAGGAACGTGCCGGGAAAAGCAAGCTTCTTCCGCATTTATTCTGACTTCTACCCTCCACCCCCTAACTTCGGACTCCTGATATTCGACTTTCATAGGAATCGCCCACGCAGCCGGGACTACACTCCGATGCATGAAAGTCTCCACTGCGAAATTCAAAGGAATATGGCGGTATGACAGCGGCCATACTGCCCACTGCCGACTGCCGACTTTCGTAGAAAGGAATTGAAAACCCATGCCCCTTCATCCCGCAAAAGTGAGTTTCGTTCCAGCCATGTTGAGGATGAATTTGTCCGGCATTTCTTTTTCGATATGCATCACCGCTTTTCTGCCCGTACAGTGACAGGGAATGACGTATTTTGGATTGAATTGTTTGAGCGCTTCGGTCGTCTTCCCGATGATAGGCTCGAACAGCGGTCCGCTTAGGTGAAATCCTCCCATGACAGCATATACCTGATCAATGCCCGTCGTCCGGATGGCGTGATGCACCGTATTGACGGCGCCTGAATGGGCGCATCCTGTCAACACGACAAGTCCTTTGCCCTTCACATGCATGACCACCCCCGAATCGTCCTCGATCGGATCCCACTCCTCACGCCCATCTCGCTGCCTGTATGCGATGGGAAAACCCTTCTCGAAGTCGGTCACACGAGGAATTTCGCCTAAAAATAGTGCACGCCCGTCCAGAAGCGGATAGGGGGCTGTGGTTTCCACCAGATGAAATCCTGCAGCAAGTACTTCTTCCCGATTGAAAACCGGAAAATTCAGTTTGAGCTCCGGTCCGAGCTTGAGATATCTGGGCTGGAAAAAAACCATAGGATGGACGACAAAATCGATGGCTCCTTTGTTTTTCGAGGTGCGTTCACTGAAAGCTTTCAGTCCTCCGGTATGGTCCATGTGCCCATGAGACAAAACGACGGCCCGAATCGCGTCCCAATCGGCGTTTAGTGCATCGGCATTCCGGGCAGCACCGTCTTCCGAGAAGCCGAAATCGAAGAGGAACGAGGCTGTCTCCTCGCCGTCATAGACCTTCACGAGCGCCGAAAACCCGTGTTCCGCAAAAATGGAGCCGGCCATCTTCATGTCTTTGGAGAAAAGACTCGCTCGCTGTATCACATCGGTGTTGTCCATAGCCGTAATTTCGATGTAATTGTCCTGCAACGTCAGTATTTCCACCTTATCGCACGATCGGATGTTCATCGATTTTCCTCCTTTCAAGTTGAACCTTCTTTGTGTATCGAGATCCCAGATTCACTCGAAAATAGCGAGCTACTGCGAGCGGATTCATGAACATCTCTTTTGATAGATAATACACACTGCTATGAATCATGGCGAACAGTGATTCCGACTTTCTGAACAACAACTTCGAATCATCGGAAGAATCCGGTTGCTCATAGGATGTGAATGGAATTTCTTCTGAACAGATGGTGCCCACCATAATTTGAACCCGTTTCTTTTTCAAGCAGATTCCCCTTTTTTTCTTCGTTTCCTTCTGCCAGGCAGCATGCAGGAGTTCGACCGCCCTTGCGTTCCAAAACAAAAAGGCCCGACACGTCGAAAGGCGTGTCGGGCCTCTATAAAAGTTTTTCGGCGGCGTCCTACTCTCCCACACAGTTTCCCGTGCAGTACCATCGGCG
>CAZJXF010000129.1:0-9259 GCA_964549995.1 uncultured Desulfatirhabdium sp.
AGTTTCCGCTGCAGCATCAAAAGGCGTACCCGCCCCCATGCTCAGGCCCGGAAATCCCCAACAATCGAGGGTACAGCGACGATGGGTTCGCCTGAAATTCATAACGAAACGGACAAGGATTCATGAAAGAGCAGATTGAAACGCTTGTAGCCATTCAGCGACTCGAGGCGGAGGGTACCGAAATCCAGCATCAGCTGAATGAGGCATCCAGACGGATCGAGGAAATCACCGAAACCCTCCGGGAGAAGCGGCAGGATGCCGAAAATCGGGCACAGACCATAGCCGGATGGAAAGCCTCCTATCGGGACTTCGATTTGACCTTGAAGTCGAATCAGGACCTCATTCACAGAAGTCAGGAACGGCTGAAAACGGTCAAGACCAACCGGGAATATCAGGCTTTGTTGAAGGAAGTGGAGGAGTTGAAGAAGCAGAATGCCCGCATCGAGGACGAGATGCTCAAGCTCATGAGCGATATCGAAAGCGGGGAAGCCCAACTTGCCGAAAGCGAGTCGGAGATTCAGCAGCTTGCAGCTTCCATCGAAGCGGAAACGGCGGCTGTCGAACAGTCGACCGCCTCACAACGGCTTCGGCTTCAAGAACTGGAGGCCGAAAAATCCCGGTTTGCCGTTCAGATGGATCCGAGCCTGTTCAAGCTCTTCAAGCGCGTTCGCACCATCCACAGCCGGGGAAACGCCGTCGTTCAGGTGGTCGATGCCGTCTGCAACGGATGCCATATGAACATCCCCTATCAATTGTACAATGAGTTGCAACGGGGCGACAGCATCAAGCTGTGTCCGAATTGCCAGCGGATCATTTATTGGCAGCAACCGGCAGCGTAGTGTAGAGAAAAGAAGTCAAGAGAACAGGGAAAAGGGATGGATCGGATCGGTTTTCCCTTTGTTTGTATCAGGCCGACGTAGGGCAGACGGTCGCTGGAACCCGCCGAGGGTTCTGGAGGAAAGTCCGAACACCGCAGGGCAGGGTGCTCCATAACGTGGAGTCGTGGTAACGCGAAGGAAAGTGCAACAGAAAATACACCGCCTGCCCGAACCTCTCTCGAGAGGCACGGGCCGGTAAGGGTGAAATGGTGCGGTAAGAGCGCACCAGTCTTCCGGGTGACCGGAGGGCTTGGCAAACCCCACCCGGTGCAAGACCAAATAAGGAAGCGTCTGAGGGCTGCCCGTCCGAGCTTCCGGGTAGGTCGCTTGAGGTGCCGGGCAACCGGCATCCCAGAGGAATGACCGTCGTTCCGTTCCGGGTAACCGGTGCGGAAAACAGAATTCGGCTTATGAACTGCGTTGGCCTGAAACCGTATTGCCTCGGGCGATCGCCCGAGGCAATGGTTCTTCAACCGTTTCGGAAAGGATCGAACGATGTTGCTGATCGAAGAACTCGGGGTGGAAGTCGGTGGAAAACCCATCCTGAAGAATGTCAACATGCACATTCCGGAAGGGGAAACCCATGTGCTGTTCGGACCGAACGGTTCCGGAAAGACCAGCCTGATGATGACCCTGATGGGATTTTCGGGGTACCAGGTGACGCACGGCAAGATCACTTTCAAGGGGGTGGACATCACCCACATGCCGATTCATGAACGGGCCAAAATGGGCATCGGCATCTCCTTCCAGCGGCCGCCCACGATTCATGGCCTGAAAACCCGGGACATGGTCCGGCTGTGTGCAGGGGGGAAAACGGTCGACGTTGAGGCCCTGGCCGCGCAGGTCAATTGTGCCGAATTCCTGGATCGGGATGTGAATCACAACCTTTCCGGAGGGGAGATCAAGCGCTCCGAGCTGCTGCAGCTTCTGGCTCAGGAACCGGATCTGGTCCTATTGGACGAACCGGAATCCGGGGTCGATCTCGAAAACATCGTCATGTTGGGAGAAACCATCAACACCCTGCTGAGGCGAGGCATCAAACGACCCATGAACCGGCCGCACCGGGAAATCGTGCAGGACCGTTCCAAATCGGCCCTGGTCATCACCCACACCGGCCACATCCTGGACTACATCAGCTCCGACAAGGGACAGGTGTTGTACAACGGTGTGCTTTGCTGCTCGAGAAATGCGCGCGAAATCCTCAAGTGGATCCGCGAATACGGTTATGAGGAGTGTGTGCGATGTACGATGTAAACGAGAAAATCAAGGATCAGCTCGATCGATATGTGACCGAAAGTGACGACCATCCCTATGTCGAGCGGCTGAACGAGCTGGAACGCCAGGACGCCGAAAAATTCCTTCACGTGGGCGTCGATCCGGAAGAGCAGATTCGTGCGGGGTCCTTCATTCAGAAAGATAAATCGGTCATTCACTGCAAGAGCTGCCAACCCGGCGTTGAAATCATGGGAATCAGCCAAGCCCTGGCCACCCATGACTGGCTGAAGGATTATCTGTGGAAAAACGTGTCTCCGGATACGGACATGTTTACAGACCGGGTTCGCAAGGCGCCTCACGAAGGCTATTTTATCCGGGCGCTTCCCGGAGCCAAGGTGACGCATCCCGTTCAGGCCTGCCTCTACATCGCCAAGAACAATTTTTCCCAGCATGTGCACAATATCGTCATTGCGGAGGAAGGCTCCGAGCTGCATATCATTACCGGTTGTGCCACGGCCCCCCATCTCGTGTCCGGTCTGCACGTGGGGGTGTCGGAATTCTTCATCAAGAAAGGAGCCAAGCTCATTTTCACGATGATTCACGAATGGGGCGAGCAGGTGAACGTTCGGCCGAGGACGGTCACTCGGGTGGAAGAAGACGGCGTCATCGTTTCGAACTATGTATCCTTAAAACCCGTGGGTTCCCTGCAGATGAATCCGGCGACCCATCTGGTCGGAAGAGGGGCTGTAGCGCGCTACAACAGCATTTTGG
Organism: uncultured Desulfatirhabdium sp.; assembly: GCA_964549995.1. Classification (GTDB taxonomy): domain Bacteria; phylum Desulfobacterota; class Desulfobacteria; order Desulfobacterales; family Desulfatirhabdiaceae; genus Desulfatirhabdium. The sequence continues at coordinate 2,865 of CAZJXF010000129.1, forward strand.
TGGCAAGCCCGGGCACCCATCTGGATGTCGGTTCCCGGATCTATCTGGAGGCACCCGAAACGCGGGCTGAAATCATCTCTCGGGCGATTACGAGCGGCGGTTCCATTATCGCTCGGGGAAATCTCGTCGGTAAGGCCGCCCCCATCAAGGCCCATCTCGAATGCAAAGGGCTCATCCTGAAAGACGGCCTGATGCAGGCCATTCCGGAATTGAGCGCGACCGTACCGGGTGTGGAGATGTCGCACGAGGCTGCAGTCGGCAAGATCGACAAGCGGGAGATCGAATACCTGATGGCTCGGGGGCTGGATGAGGAAACGGCCGTATCGACAATCGTTCGAGGATTTCTGAACGTCGAAATCGAAGGTCTTCCCCCGATGCTTCAGGCAGAGCTGGATCGGGCGATCGCCGAGACCCAGCAGGACATGATGTGAGCGGGCCATGAGCGCAGCCGACGGGAAAGGCGAATTCTGGGAAAAGGCTTCCTTCTTTTCGGAAGACCTCATCAAGTGTTGCCGGTATATTCTGGCGTTCGCTTCAGACGGCACCATTTTCACCAAACGGTTCTATTCCAAGCTGATTTCGACGACCAAACTCCTCGAGGACCTGCTCGATTTTCATGGCGCCAAGAACAACAAACGCTGGTATTTCTATCGCGAGCTGACCGCAACGGTCGTTCATCTGTGCCGGAGTGCCTATTCCCAGAAGCATATCAACAACCGGCTGCAGTTTTACGATCTTCCGAATGCGGCCGAGTTCGAAAACGAAGGGACTACGACACTCGGTCTGCTCAACCAGGCCCTCATCCGACTGGCCCCCGTCATCTTAGAGGAGACGAAGCTGCTGGAACTTCGGGAGCCTGCCGGCGCTTTTGCCCCAGCCGATTTTCCGACCCTGACCACTTCGGAAATGCTTCCCTATGATATCGATGACGAGGATCGTGATCAGCAGAAGGAAAATCTCGTCAAGATCGCCAGCGAGTTTCTTCGGATCGCCGAAGCCTATGAGCAGTTCGGATTCTTTCGCTCCTACCCGCAGGATCAAATTCTGACGATCATCCCGGGCAAAATCAACGAGGTCGAGGTGCGGCGTTATGAAATGCTCGTCCACAACCTCCAGTCGGCCTTCGATACCTATGTCATTCATGGCGGGTATCGTTTCGGCCAGCAAAAATTCAAGCAATTGCGCGGGTATTTCAGCGTATGTCTGCATCTGCTCGAAATGGCCGGCTCTCTGTTGCATCTCTACGAGCGTCATCTGCACGATGCCGGATACAAAGACACCTACAAGAAATGTCAGGAGCGACTGTCCGAGCTGGTGGATCCCTGGATGATTCTGGACCGGATCGTCAATTACGGGCTGTTGTATTCCGGCCGATTTTTGAGCTCCGGCAAACGCGTGGCGCACGATATTCTGAATGAGCATATCGAGCGATCGAGCATTCGGGTGGGGATACCGGTGGCCCTCGGGTTTCATACCCGACCGAGTCTTCTGGTCGCCAAGATTGTCCAACACTATGGCGGAGAAGTGACCCTCCTTGTCGGGCAGGACCGCTTCGATGCTTCCAGTGTTCTCGATATCCAGTGGGCGGGCGGCAAGATTCACAAGGAGAACATTCGGGAAGTGGTTTTCGAAGGGGATGTGCGGGCATTGAAGGATATCGAAATTCTTGCCGGTGTGAATTATGGCGAGGACACGATGGGAAAAGGGATTCCGCTGCCGAGCGAGTTGAATTATTTGAAGTAGTGGGGAATAGGTCATAGGTCATAGGTCATAGGCGATGGGCGATGGGCGATGGGCAGTGGTGGGCGGTCGATTGGCAGCCGCTTTCCTTGAGTGGGTGGAGCAGATATCCAGGATGAAATAGCGCGAACATCTTGTATTCGAAAAAAGGGAATGTAAGATGCGTCGTGCCCAATTGTGGTTGATCCGGTCAATCACTGCCCATCACCCAACACCCAACACCCATCGCCTATCGCCTATGGCCTATCGCCTATCGCCTATCGCCCACTTTTCGAACGAGGAACCTGAAGAATGATTGCCGCTGTCGTTGTTGCAGCCGGAAAAGGGGTTCGGATGGGCGGGCTCGTGCCCAAGCAGTTTCTGCCCCTCAGGGGGCTTCCCGTGGTGTGCCACAGTTTGATGGCCCTGGCCTCTCATGTGGATACCATCGTGTTGGTTGCCGCAGCGCAAGATATTGCCTTTTGTCGGGACGAGATCCTTGGGCGGATCGATCTTTCGGTTCCGATCGACGTGGTTGCAGGCGGAAAAGAGCGGCAGGATTCGGTGTATCGGGGGCTCTTGGCCGTAGAGTCCCATGCCGATCTCGTTCTCATTCATGACGGTGTGAGGCCCTTCGTTCCGAAAGATGCACTGACGAATGCCATCCAAGAGGCGCAGGAGATCGGTGCCTGCATTCTCGGCATTCCTGCGGTCGATACCCTCAAGCAGGTTCGAGAGGGCCGGATCGAAGGAACTCTGGAGCGGGAATTCATCTGGCAGGCCCAGACCCCTCAAGTCTTTCGCACCGATCGGATTCTCGAAGCCCATCGTCAGGCCATCCGGGAGGGGATCGTGGGTACGGACGATGCCGCTCTCGTCGAACGCATGGGCTTCCCGGTCTCCATCGTTCGTGGAAGTCGTTACAATCTCAAAATCACCACTCCCGAAGATCTCTTGATAGCGGAAGCTGTTTTCGATCACGTTCACGAAAACTAACCCCCTGTCCGTTTCTTTGTTGGTCATCCTGTCGTCATCCGGAGGTCCCATGGTCGAATCCAAGGCAGAAAATCCCGTGTTGGAGCAGCTGAAGCAGTTTTTCGAAAACATGCCCAGCGACATTCACCTGATCTTGTTTGCGGAGCCCGACGGGAATGAAGCTCCCTTCGTCGAAGCGATCCGCCAGGTTGTTCGGGCGTTTCGACAGGTGACCAAGCGGATCACCTTCAAGGAATTCCGCCTGACCCATGCCGAAGCCAAACGCTACGAGGTCACCCAGAGCCCGACGCTGCTGATTTCGCCGGATCGTTACCGTATCCGGTGGATGGGTGCACCCGTCGGTGAAGAGGCCAAGACTTTCCTACAGATGCTCTATTTGGTCGGCTCCGGTGAGAGTCGGTTGAGTGAGCAGTCGAGGAAGGTGCTGCTCAAAATGGAGGGAGAACGCCGGGTTCGGGTCTTTGTCAGTCCGAGCTGTCCCTATTGTCCGCAGCAGGCGGTCAACGCCCTCAAAGCTGCAGTCGAGCTTCCGGAGCAGGTCGCCGTCGAAATCGTCGATATCCAGTGCAGGCCGGATCTGGCGCAGCAATATGAAGCCTTCAGTGTCCCCCAGACCTACGCCAACGAGGTGCTGATCGGAAAGGGCGCTCAGCCGGAAGAAGTGTTCGCTCTCTCTCTGGCCCGTCTCGAACCCCAGACGCTCTTCATTCCAGATGTGGAAGATCCCGAAATCCATGCCGATTTGTTGATCGTCGGCGGGGGACCTGCTGGGCTCACAGCGGGGATCTATGCCGTTAGAAGCGGGCTCAAGACAGTCTTGATCGAAAAGGCGCTTCTTGGCGGTCAGGTTGCGACCACGCCGTTTGTGGAAAACTATCCGGGTTTCACCCAGGTCGGTGGGAAGGCCCTTGTCGATTTGATGGTCAGCCATGCGCTCGAGTATGTCCAGATCTTCCAGGGTGAGGAAGTGATCGACATCCGCCAGGGAGAAGGCTTCGAGGTCAAGACGAACCGGCGCACCTTCTTCGTGAAGGTCGTTCTGCTGGCCACAGGCGCTCGACACCGCAAGCTCGATGTTCCGGGGGAGGAGCGTCTGGCCGGAAGAGGCGTGAGTTATTGCAGCACATGTGACGGGCCGCTTTTCAGAGGCAAGCGGGTCGTCATGGTCGGGGGTGGGAACAGCGCAGTCACCGAAGCCCTCTATCTTCGGCATATCGGTGCTTCGGTCACCCTCGTGCATCGGGGAAAGCGGCTTCGGGCCCAGGATGTGCTCGTCGCTCAGCTGAAGCAGGCGGACATTCCCGTACTGTATACCACCCAGGTGCGCGAGATTTTGGGCACGAATCGGGTGGAAGCCGTCACGTTGTTCAACTCGGAAAGCGATCAGACCACCCATCTCGAGACGGACGGCGTTTTCATCGCCATCGGATACGAACCTTCGGTGGAGCTGGCCCAAAAGATGGGTATCGCTCTGACGCCGGAAGGCTACATTCAGAAGGACGCCCGTCATCGAACGAATATCCCCGGGGTGTATTCCGCAGGGGATGTCGAAGGGGGATACAAGCAGATCGTCACGGCTGCCGGGCAGGGAGCCGAGGCTGCAATGGCCATTTTCGATGATTGGATTTCCAAAGGGTGATGGGTCGCAACTTGATCGGGGGCAGTGAAAGCCCTTCATTATGAACACTTATTACCCATATCTGAGTCTTTCTTACCCAGATGGTTGGATCGAGGCAGCGGCGTATGGTTGCCGTTTCAAAAGTTTCGCAATATGGTACGGTGGGGAGCGGTGGCACGATTTATGCTGTTTCTTTTGATCGGTTGGTTGATGATGCCTCTTGCCTTGATCGAGAGGCGGTGAACGAGAACATACGATCCGATCGAAAGGAAACGAATATGAAGAAATTGTCCAGGTGTTGGATGGTATTGCTCTTCCTGATGACGATGGGTGCCGGAACGGCATTGGCCGATCCTTATCACCACCACCATCACCATTATCCCTATTGGTTCTGGCCTCGGATCGTCGTCACGCCCTGGCCTCGTTATTATTACGATCCTCCGGCCCCAGTCATCATTCAGACGGTGCCGAGATACAACCCGCCGGAAGTCTATATTCAGCAGACGCCGCCTCCGGAGCAGGGATATTGGTATTATTGCGAAAGCGCCAGGGCGTATTATCCTTATGTGAAAGAGTGCCCTGGAGGGTGGATGAAGGTGGTTCCTCAGACAAGCCCCGGAAGGTAGCGAAAGGAGCGGCCGATGATCAAGAAATGGATCGTTTTAACAGTGGTTGTGCTGATGGCTGGCGCCGGGTGCGCCACCATCCCGCCTGGGCCGAGCGTGATGGTGCTGCCGGCCCAGGGAAAATCGTTTCAGGACTTTCAGACAGATGATTATGTGTGTCGTCAGTGGGCCGAGCAACAGACCGGATGGCGGGCCAACGAGACGGTGAATCAGAACGTCGTCAACGGAGCTGCAATCGGTACCTTGATGGGGGCTGGTCTGGGAGCGGCCATCGGCTCCATGTCCGGAAAAATGGGAGCGGGAGCCGGAATCGGTGCTTTGGGAGGGATGATCGCCGGTACGGCAGCATCGAGTTCTCAGGCCCATGTGTCGGGTATGGAAGTGCAACGCCGGTATGACATCGCTTACCAGCAGTGCATGTATGCCAGAGGCAATCAGATTCCGGGTCGGGTGCAGACCTACCAATCGCCGCAATACATCGCGCCGCCGCCACCGCCTCCTCCTCCGGCAACGACGACACCGCCTGCTTCCACCCTTCCTCCGCCTCCACCGGCTGGATCCCCCCCACCGCCTCCGCCCGTCAATTGAACCATCCCGAATCGATGTAAATGGGGCGACCGCCAGGTCGCCCCAATCCTATTGGATGGGCATCCAAACAGTCGATATACGTTTCGACGACCCGCAACGCCGCCATCACCCATCGACCGTCAATATAATTCAGGAAAAACAGAAGGTTTTTCAATCAGATAATTTGGATTTCAACACCGTCTCTGGCGGTGGCACGAACAACCCTGTTGTAACACAGAATCGTCCCGATTTTTCCGGGTGCAGGATGCCGCTTGATCTGATCGATCATGGCCTGGATCTTCAATGAATTCCTGGAAACTTACAGGCAATCTTTCGCTTGACAGGATAGCTGCAAATTTGTAAGGGGGAGGAAATACGTTTTTACAATCGTTTTTCCTCCCAAATAGGATCAAGCATGTTACTCCATACCGGTACATCTACCGCCATTCATCATTTTCCAATTTACTGCATTGTTTTTTTTACTGATGGTGCGATCAATTCTAAAAATCCGGAGGGCTTTTGGCTTCTTTGACTGTCCGGCTTGGTACACAATGGGTGTAAATCATGGCTGTTCTGACATCGCTATGACCTATCAAAGTTTGAATCGTTCGGATGTCGTAGTTCGCCTGTAATCAATGCGTGGCGAAACTGTGACGGAAGGTGTGGGAGGTGACACGTTTGGTGAGTTTGGCCCTACGAACTGCACCATAAAGCGCATCCTGACCATGAACATAGGGTCATAACCAGCGCATGAACCCGATCGTGTCCCTCACGGGCCACTCCGGGTTATACCGAGCGTTATGCGGCGACGTGAAGCCTGTTGATTTTCAAATTATATGGACTGCAATTTCCTGATTATTTTGAACTTC
>CAZJXF010000130.1:0-8178 GCA_964549995.1 uncultured Desulfatirhabdium sp.
TGAGTTTATCCGATGCAACGAAAAAGGCGTGTCTCCCCCCATGCGACTCGGATGAGACTTTTGGACTTTTTGCGAGTCCATCACATGGACGGCTTCGAAAAAAGGCCGCAGGCAAGGAGTGCAAATCCTGAGGAGTGAGGCGTACTTAGACGTACGCCGCAACGACGAAGGATGCAGCACGACACAGCATCCGGCCTTTTTGCGAAGCCGTCAAATATCGGAGGAAAACCACTCATGGTACTGCGTATTCACCATTATCCATCGAAATCGGCCGACGTTCGGCTGAATCAGATCGCCAAGAGAAAACTGTCCTGCAGCCGCAAGGACGAGCTTCGGGTGCTGCGGATTCTCGAGGCCGTTCGCACCCGGGGAGACGATGCCCTGATCGAATACGTACGGCAATTTGACTCGCCGGAGCTCGACGTTCAAGGTATCCGCGTGACGGAGGCCGAATTCCGGGAAGCGGAGCAAGCCGTATCGGATGCGTTCAGGGAATCGCTGGAACGGGCACACCGGCAGATCGAAGAATTCCATCGAATGCAATTGTCGCATTCCCGGATATGGACCGGTCGGGAAGGGGTCGTGACGGGACAGATCGTTCACCCGGTGGATGCGGCAGGGATTTATGTGCCTGGAGGGCAGGGCGGAAAGACGCCGCTCGTGTCATCGGTGCTGATGGGTGCCGTTCCGGCTCGGATCGCAGGGGTCAACCGCCGGATCATGGCAACCCCGGCGGATCGACAGGGCAAGGTCAATCCGCATCTGCTGGTTGCGGCAGCCGTTTCGGGCATTCAGGATGTCTTCAAGATCGGAAGCGCCTGGGCCGTTGCAGCCATGGCCTATGGTACGGCATCCGTCGATCGATGCGATGTCATCGTCGGACCGGGCAACACGTATGTGACCCTCGCCAAGAAGCTCGTTTCCGGGACGGTCGGTATCGACATGATCGCAGGCCCGAGCGAAATTCTCATCGTAGCGGACGAAACGGCCCGGCCCGATCATGCGGCTGCGGATATGCTGTCTCAGGCGGAACATGATCGGGTGGCCTCGGCCGTTCTGATCACGCCGTCCAAACGATTGGCTGCGGCCGTTCTGCAGGAGCTCGAAAGGCAGCTTCCGGAACTCGGTCGTCAAGAAATCGCCCGGGAATCCCTGAATCGGTTCGGCGCGGTGTTTACCGTCCCGGACATGGCGACGGCTCTGGCGCTTGCCAACCGGATCGCACCCGAGCATCTCGAGTTGCTCGTCGAACATCCCTTCGATCTGGTTTCGGAGATCCGGCATGCAGGGGCTGTATTCATGGGACATTACACACCTGAACCGATGGGGGACTACATCGCAGGGCCCAACCACGTGCTGCCCACAGCCGGAAGCGCGCGGTTTTCGTCCGCTCTGTCCGTCGATCATTTCCTCAAGAAAACCAGTATGATCTATTATTCACGGGAGGCGTTTCGGAAGGAGGCGCCGCATGTGATGCGGCTTGCCGAAACCGAAGGGCTGGGGGCACACGCACGTTCGGTTTCGGTACGTCTGAATGAGAGCTGATCGGTCCTTGTCGAAGAAAGAGTCTGCAGGCAGATCAATCGAATTCTGGAGGATCGACGATGTCGTCATCGATTTCCGATGCGAAGGCTTCATCGTCCTCCGCAACCTCTTCTTCCTCGGCTGCCTCGACAGCATCCTCCGATCCGGCATCACCGGACTGGGGTTCCCGAACCGGGCGTTTGAAGAGGGTAGCGGCATCCGGAAAGGACTTCTTCAAGGTTTCGGCCCATTGCCGGGCCAGGGGCTCTCCGCCCAATTTGAGAAAGGACAGGGCCTTGCCACGGATCGACTCGTCTTCCCGCAGCTCCGCTGGAATCCGGTTCATCAGGCGGTTGAAGGCACCGATCATTTCATCCGGTACATGGAAGGATTCGGACATGGCATCTCCGATCGAAGGCGTAGGGTTTGATTGCGTTCGCTGCATCGCTTAGGCCCGTCACGAACCAGAATCGGGGGTGCAGCGACTTGTTGAGAGTCCATCAAAAGTATGCTTTCTCCAAAAAATTGTCAATGAGGAGGGGCGTTCGAGAGGGGAAACAGATTTGGGGGGCATCCAAGGTGGTCTGTAAGGGCGACCCGTCGATCGCCCCTACGATGTTCCGTGTAAACCGCCATTTGGCAAGATGGAACCCGCACAGGGTCTGCTGTCGATCCTGACGTTTCGAAGAACCGGAGTGAAGCATTGCAGCGATCGGTTATGAACGATTCCGGAAAACAGATCGGCAAGGCATCTCTGATCCTGATGGCCTCGGTGTTTTTAAGCCGGGTGCTGGGACTGGGTCGGGAAATGGCCATTGCCTGGATCGGCGGTGTCGGTCCGGACGTCGACGCCTACCAGATCGCCTTCCTCGTCCCCGAAATTCTCAACCATGCCTCCGGAAGCGGCTTTTTGTCCATCACGTTCATCCCCATTTTCACCCGATTTCTGGTGTCCGGAAACGAGGAGGAAGGCTGGAGAAGTTTTTCGGTCGTTCTCTACGGCTTCGGGCTGCTGATGACTGCAGCGCTCATACTGGCGTGGATTTTTACAGAAGAGCTTCTCCATTGGCTCGCTCCAGGGCTGAAGGACCCAAACGTCCTGAAGGCCGCCGTTCGTATGAGCCGAATTCTGCTGCCGGCACAGGGATGCTTCTTTATCGGAGGGCTTCTTTCCGCAGTCCAGTATGCCAGGGGCCGATTTCTGTTTCCGGCGCTTGCCCCCCTGATTTACAACGCAGGCATCATTACCGGCGGGCTTCTTCTGGGCAGATGGATCGGCATGGAGGGCTTTTCGTGGGGGGTGTTGGCCGGAGCGCTCATCGGTCACCTCGTTGTGCAGTGGTTCGGGGCTCGAAGGGTCGGCATGCGGTGGTGCGGTCCGGTTCGCCTGAGACATCCGGTGCTCAAGCAATACCTGTGGACCACCTTGCCGCTCATTCTAGGGATAGGCATGAGTTTTTCGACGGAAATCTTTTACCGGTTCTTCGGGTCTTATCTGACGACAGGCAGCATTGCAGCCATCAATTACGGGTTGCGCATCGTGTTCATGCTGGCCGGTGTCTTCGGTCAGGCCGTCGGAACGGCGTCCTATCCCCAGTTGTCCCGGCTGGCGGCGGAAGGAAACATGACGGAACTCCAGCGATTGTTGGGTACGACGATTCGGTATCTGGCCCTCATCATTCCCGTTTCTGTCCTGCTCATCGTGCTTCGACACGAAATCGTCATGGTCCTGTTTCAACGGGGGAATTTCGATCCGTCGGCAACGCACCTGACCGCCTCCCTGCTGCCCTGGATCCTGATCGGAAGTTTCGCCTTTTCCGCGCAGTCTCTCGTCGTTCGGGGGTATTACGCCCTGCAGAACACCCTGACCCCGTCTCTTTTGGGAACGGCTGTGGCGCTGGGATGTATCCCCTTGTTTTTTCTACTGATGAAAGCGTTTGGTGCCGTAGGGGTGGCGTTCGGCCTATCGGCTGCAGCCTGGCTTCAGATCGCGATTCTGTATGGGGTTTGGGCCAAGACCTATCCCCATCCGGATCATGTTCGGCTGTTGCGGACGATCGGCATCCTTGCGCTTGTCGGTGTAGCGGTCGGGGTGCTGCTGGAACCCCTTCGGCAGGGGGTGTATGCCGTTTTGCCCGCCATGCCTGTGGTGATGTCCGGCATGCTGGTATGCGGCTGCGTGGGGATGGGATTCGTTCTGATCATGACGCTGATCGGTCGATGGGTTCCGATCGAGGGATGGCAGCTTCTGGTCCGCAGGGTCAGCCGTTTCTGAGTGTTTGACAGATCGGCCGCTTTCGTACTATAGAGCGCCGATTCCAACGGTAGGCCCATCGGCCGGTGCTGCCGTTTTCGGAACTGCGATCATCCATCGGAAACATCCATTCGGAACCACAGGACATCATGCCCGCCTCCAAACGATCCCATTTCATCCTGAGCGTCCTTGCTTGGATCGTCATGCCCTCGCTCTGCGGTGCAGCGGCCGTTCTTCTCGGTCAGGATGCCAACTGGGATCTGCGAAATTACCATTATTACAACCCGTATGCCTTACTGACCGGACGATGGGATTTCGATGCCCTTGCCGGGCAGATCGCCACCTTCTACAATCCCTTGCTGTACATTCCCTTCTATTATGCGGTTACCTACCTGCCTCCCAAACTGACTGCCTTTCTAATCGGAGCGATCCAAGGGTTGAATTTCCCCCTGATGGTCGCTATCGCCTCCCGGATTCTCCATCGAAATCGGGAAGCGGACACGGCGATCATCGCCTGTTTTCTGGCCTTTGCCGGTATCGCCGGTGCCGGGAACATCAGCGAGCTTGGCACCATGTTCAGCGACAACCTGCTCAGTCTGCCGGTGCTCCTCAGTCTGCTGCTTCTGCTGCAATGCATCGATCGCCTCGTGAACGGCACATGGATGGAACGGGTATCGATCCTTTTGGCCGCAGGATCTCTTGTGGGTGTTGCTGCAGGTTTCAAACAGACATCCGCTGTTTATGCCGTCGGAATGTGCATCGCCTTCTTTGCCGTCGACATGCCCTTTGTCGTTCGCTTCGTTTTTGCCTTCGTTTTCGGGATCGGCGTGTTGATCGGGATGGCTGCTACCGGGGGCTTCTGGTTGTATGAAATGTGGCGGCGTTTCGGAAACCCGCTCTTTCCCTATTTCAACCATGTGTTTCATTCCCCGATGGCCCAGGCCGGGGACTATCGGGATGTGCGCTTTTTGCCGCAGACCCTGGGGGAATACCTGATGAAGGTGTTCTGTTTCGCCATCGAACCTCGGGAAATCTCGGAGGTGAGCTTCCGGGACTGGCGTATTCCGAGCCTCTACCTGCTTGGGCTTGCGGTGGCGATTCGCTGGCTGTCGATGCGGTTTTCCAGAGAAGCGCATGCACCCTCCTTTCAGCCCCTGACGGAAACCCCGTCGATGGAGCCGTTTTTCTTTGTCTTTCTGCTATTTTCCTATCTGGCATGGTTGAAGATGTTCTGTATTTTCCGCTATGCCATGGTCATCGAGATGCTTGCACCGCTCGGCATCTGGCTGCTGATTCGAAAACTCGACGATGTCGTCGGCAGAAGACGCATTCTTGCGATGATCTGTATCGGTGCCGTCATGGTCAGCACCGTTCCTGCCGACTGGGGAAGGGTCCGTTGGGGGGAGGACTATTTCGGCGCCGAATTGCCGCCGATCGAAGATCCGGATCATACCCTCGTCGTCATGACCGGAACGGACCCCCTCTCGTATTTGATTCCCCTGTTTCCCCCGCAGATCCGCTTCCTTCGTATTCAGAGCTATTTCAATCTCTATGCCGAACCGACGGGGTACGATCGATGGATGGCCGAACGTATCGCCGAACACGATGGAACCATTTATGTGCTGTACCGTTCCAGCGACAGGCAGGCGACACTGGATGCGCTGAAGGCCTTCGGACTGGAGATGGAACGGGGCGGATGCACCTGGTTCAAGCCGAGAATGGAGGAAAATCAGGGGGCGGCGTTGATGTTCTGTAGGGTGGCAAAAGTCGGAAGGCAGGAGTGATGGCCTCGCAAAAAGTCAGTGAGCCTCCAGCGAGCCGCATGGGAGCGGGCATACTGGACCGGCCCTTCAACATCGACATGTTATCATCCCCCTATTCCCTATTTCCTTTTCCCCAATGAGGTGATCGATCATGGTTGAACATCCGATGGCGATTCCGTACCGGGTTGCCGTATTGATTCCCTGCTACAACGAGGAAAAAACCATCGCCCGTGTGGTAATGGATTTTCGTGCCGCTTTGCCGGATGCAACCGTCTATGTCTTTGACAACCGATCGACGGATCGCACCCGTGCAGAGGCCGAGGCGGCGGGTGCCGTCGTTCGATACGAGGGGCATCCGGGCAAGGGAAATGTGGTGCGACGAATGTTTGCTGACGTGGACGCGGATATCTACGTTCTGGTGGATGGAGACGACACCTACGATGCGGCAAGCGCTCCAAGGATGATCGAAAAGCTGGTCAACGAATCTCTCGACATGGTGGTCGGTACCCGGCTCACCAAACACGATGCGGGGGCTTTCCGGGCGGGACACCGCTTCGGAAACGATCTGCTGACCGGTGTAATGGGGGTGTTGTTCGGAAAGAGCTTTACGGATATCCTTTCGGGGTACCGGGTGTTTTCCAGAAGGTTCGTAAAATCGTTCCCGGCGCTTTCGAAGGGATTCGAGACGGAATCGGAATTGACCGTCCATGCCCTCGAAATGCGGATGCCCACAGGTGAAGTGGAAACCCCGTACAAAAGCCGGCCAAGCGATTCCAAAAGCAAATTGAGGACCTATAGAGACGGCATGCGCATCCTGCTGACGATTCTGGCCCTTTTCAAGGAAGAGAGGCCGTTAAGCGCCTTCAGCATCCTGGCTCTGTTTCTGGCGCTCGTTTCGATTGTGCTGGCCGTCCCGCTTATCATCACCTATTTTCAGATTGGCTTGGTTCCCCGCTTTCCAACGGCCATTCTGGCGACGGGCATCATGACCCTCGCCTTTCTCAGTTTTGCCTGCGGCTTGATTTTAGAAACGGTGACCCGGGGAAGAAAGGAGGCAAAGCGGATGGCCTACTTGCAGTATCCTGCCTTGTCGAAACGATCCGATTCCTGATGGAAGTCTGGAGAGTTCTTGAAGAGGAAATGGGCTTATCGTTACCTTTTGCTCACTGCCGACTGCTCTTGGCCCACTTCCTCCTGACGACTCCATCAAAACGCCTTGTCGGCGGCCTTTCGAATTTTTTCTTCCTTCCGTTTGGCCAGTTCCTTTTCGTGGGCGATCAATTGATCGATGCTGTTGACGAAGAGGATGTAGACCTGATATTCGGGATTCCCGAAGCGATCCGGTTTTTCGGAAACGATGAGCACATCCCGGTTCTTCTCCCAGCGCCGGATGATCTGTCGTTCGAGGCTTCCCGGAAACTGCTGCGGCTCGCCGTATTTTTCGACCAGAGCGGCGAGAATGTCCGATCCTTCCCGGGTCATGCCGATCACGAAGTAGAGAGGAAGGCCGCTGACATTGGAAAAGACGAGGTCGATCAGCTTGAAGGGGGATTCTCGTTTCCAAGCATATCGATAGGTCAGCTTGACGATGTCGTGTTCCACCCGCTCGCCGGGCGGTGTGTTGAGCGCCCGATGCCGATCGAGAATCGTCGGGAAATGCGCCTGCATTACGGATGCATCGAAGAAGGCCAGGTCGATGATTCCTTTGTAGGAGATGGCATCCGATCCGAGACGTTCCCTCAGGTCGGCTCGGATGGCATTCGTGAAGCGGGTATTGGCACCCAGATCGAAAAAGGTGAAACTCTCCGGAACGGGGGCGATGGTTTCGTCCGGAACCTTCTTGGAGAATGTTACCAGCAGGACGGCGATCGAAACCGCAACGATGCATGTTCCGGCGATGATGGAAAGGCGAACGGTTCGGGTCATTGCATGCAACGCCTCGGATTTGGAAAGGATCGATTCAATCGGCGGCAGTATACACAATTTATGCTTGATATGGAAGCAATTCCATTGATATAGGATGGACCGTCGATGATGGACTCGCAAAAAGTCGCTTCAGCTCCTGCTGTGGTTCAGGACGGGCCTGAGCATGGGGGTGGATATGCCTTTGATGCTGCAGCGAAAGAGGTGTGCCTGTCGCTATGAGGTTCGCCTGAGGCTCATCGACTTTTTGCGAGAGCATCATCGATAGAATCGTGCATTCACCATCGCTGCAATCCGTATACCCAAACCCAGAAAGGGAGGAAAGGATGAAGAAGGAAGAATTGGTCGCTCAAATGGCGGAAGAAGCCGGTATCACCAAGACACAGGCGGCGAAGGCGCTCTCTGCGATGCTTCAGGGCATTGCAGGGGCACTGAAGGAAAAGGACGGCAAGGTGGCATTGGTTGGTTTCGGCACCTTCCTCAAGGTGGAACGCAAGGCCCGACAGGGGGTCAATCCGGCAACGGGTGCCAAGATCCAGATCAAGGCCAGCAACGTTGTCCGGTTCCGCCCCGGCAAGCAGCTGAAGGACGCCGTCGGTTAATTTTGATGTCCTCGCAAAAAGCCAGATGCTCTTGTTTAACCCGCAGGAGGGCGGGTGAATTTTGCTTGCGCAGCGGAAAAACTCAGCAGCCCGATCTCGTAGGATCGGGCGG
>CAZJXF010000130.1:8279-9228 GCA_964549995.1 uncultured Desulfatirhabdium sp.
CGTTTCCGCTGCTTCGCAAAACACCACCCGCCCTCCTGCTGGAAGCCCGGCATTAATCGGTAAGAGGCGACTTTTGCGAGTCCATCAACCTTTGCCCACCGGGATTCCATTGACAGTTAGGTGTTCCGCCTGACGGATGGGAATGTGGGCATGCCTTTTCGGAAAGGAAACGCATGATTTTCGATACGGCCGGAGAACACAACACGGAAGCCGCCTTGAAGGCTGCAGGTGCCCGTGCGGCGGAACTGGGGATTCAGGAAATCGTCGTCAGCTCCACATCGGGAAAGACCGCATCCAAAGCTCTGGAGCTTCTTCCAGGGTTCCGGATCGTCGTCGTCACCTATCACTGCGGTTTTCGGGAACCCTTCCGGAACGTCATGCCGGTTTCGGTCCGAGCTGAACTCGAAAACCGTGGGGCACGCGTGGTCAGCGCCACCCATGCCCTGTCGGGGGTGGAGCGATCCATCGCCAAAACCTACGGTGGCACCTATCCCGTTCTGTTGGTGGCCGATACGCTGCGTCTCTTCGGACAAGGCACCAAGGTCGCCGTCGAAATCGCCATCATGGCGGCGGATGCCGGTGCCCTCAGCGGTGAAGACATTGTGTCCGTCGGTGGCACCGCCAGGGGTGTGGATACCGCTCTGATCCTCAAACCCGCCCACCAGAACAACGTGTTCAAGGATCTCTTCATCAAGGAAATCATCTGCAAGCCCCGAACCCCCTGATGATTGAGCCGACGCATTCAGGGAACTGATGCCGGTTCCCTGAATGCCCCCGCCTGACGCCGTTTCCTCGAGAGAGCCTTCATCCGTGCGATTGTCGTGGGGCTCCGTCATCCTACATGACCATAGAAAGATAGACAGACCATGAACGAAACCGTTCGCCCGTCGCTTCAAGCCGGAGACAGGATTCACGGCTTTGTCGTTCAACGCATCGAACCCGTCGAACT
>CAZJXF010000131.1:0-9155 GCA_964549995.1 uncultured Desulfatirhabdium sp.
AAAAGGCGTGTCTTCTCCCATGCGACTCGGATGAGACTTTTGGACTTTTTGCGAGACCATCATCGATGCGTCGTGCGAAAACCTGAAGGGGTGAACGAGCGGGTCGTTCTATCGTTCCTGAAAATGCGGTTCTATCTTTCGGAAGGGCGGCCACATAGGGCCCCGCCCCTACAGATTGAAACCGTTCTCATCCGCCCCTTTTCCCTCATTTCGCATTTTCACGATCAACATGCCCTTTCGAATTGCGCGCTTTCGCACTTCGCACTTTGCACTACGCACTCCGCATCGATTATTCTCACAATAACACCATCTACGCATTTATCAACCGCTGAATCCACCTTTTGGATACCTTCAATTTGTGTGCCGTTACCTCCACATCAAATTGGTTTTCCGCAAGCTTCCTTCGAACGAAGGCTTTTCGGAAGGCTTCGACGGCGTCCTCGAGTCGGTCCTCGGCAAAGAGACAGGCCAGGTCTTCGGCAGCGGATGCAGTGCCGGGCGGGGTGTGATAGGGAGCGGGCAGATGATCGGCTCCGATGGTGTCTCCTTCCACGACAATGGAGAGACGTTCCATCAGGCTTTTGAGTTCGCGGACATTTCCGGGCCAGCAGTAGGAACGCAGGCATTCGAGGGCTTCCGGTGTGAGGGTTTTCTTCGACCCCATCCCCTGTGCTGCATTTTCCGAGAGAAAAATGTCACATAGAATGCCGATGTCTTCGATCCGTTCCCGAAGCGGCGGCACGAAGACTGGAACCACATTGAGTCTGTAATAGAGATCTTCTCGAAACGTTCCGGCCTGAATTTCTTTTTCGATGTTTCGATTGCTTGTCGCAATGATCCGGGCGTCGAGATGCAGAACACGGGTCCCTCCCAACCGCTGGAATTGCTTTTCCTGAAGAACCCGCAAGAGCTTTCCCTGATTTTTCATGCTCAAGTCTGTGATTTGATCGAGAAGCAGGGTTCCTTTGCCTGCCAGCTCCGCCTTTCCCTTACGCTTGGCGGTTGCGCCTGCAAATGCGCCTTTTTCGTGACCGAAGAATTCCGAATCGAAACCTTCATCGGAAAGGGTGGCACAATTGATGTCCATATACGGTTCTTCGGCTCTTTTGCTGAGCTGATGAATGGTTTTGGCCACCAGTTCCTTACCCGTACCGTTTTCACCGGTAATCAACACCCAGGCATCCGTGGGTGCAACGATGGCTATCTGTTTCTTCAATTCGACAATGGCCGGGCTGTTCCCGTTGATGGCATGCTTCTCGAGCATTTTGCGGCGCAGATACCGGTTTTGCTCCGCCAACCTCTGGAAATTGAGCGCACGCTGTATGGTCATGACGACCTTGTCGAAGGACAGGGGTTTTTCGATGAGATCGAAGGCGCCCAGCTTGGTGGCCTTGATCGCCGTTTCGATGTTGCCGTGACCCGTGATGATCAGCACCGGAACACTCGGGCTGACCTTCTTGATTTCCTGAAGGGTTTCGATGCCGTCCAGCCCCGGCATCCAGACATCGAGCAGGACGAGATCCGGTGCCGTGGTTTCGAGCTTTTTCAACGCGTCATATCCGTTCGATGCCGTGACGACATCGTATCCATCATCGGAAAGCAGTCCGCCGAGGGTATGCAGGATGGAGGGTTCGTCATCTACGATTAGGATGGTGGGAAACATCACCGATGGCCTTTCTCAGCTGGGTACAGGGAGCTCGATGATGAAACGAGCTCCTGAAGGTTGGTTGTCTTCTACACGGATGGTGCCGTGGTGGTCGGAAACGATGGAATGTACAATGGTCAATCCAAGGCCCATCCCTGTAGACTTTGTGGAAAAGTCCGGCTCGAAGATCCGAATCTTGTGCTCATCCGAAATGCCGGCGCCATTGTCTGAAACCTCCAGGCGAACGATCCGGTCTTGTCTGCGATAAGAGATCGCCACACGAATGAGGCCGTCGTTTTGGATGGAGGATACGGCGTTTTCAATGAGGTTGATCAGTACCTGTCGGATTTGTCGCCGATCCAGGTTTAGAAGGGGGATGTTTTCAGCCTTTTCCACTTCGAAGCGGATGTGGCTCATGCCTTCAATATACGGCTTCAGGGCTTCATGCACAATGGGCAAGATCGGTTCTGGCTTCAGTTCCGCCGATGGAAAGCGGGAGAAGTTCGAAAATTCGTTCACGAGGTTTCGAATAATTTCTACATGATCGACGATCATCTGAAGACATTCCGAAAAGACGGGGTCCTCGAGACGGTTCCCGAATCGGCGTTGCAACCGCTGCGCACTTAGAGTGATCGGAGTCAGGGGGTTTTTTACTTCGTGGGCGATACGCCGCGCGACTTCCCGCCAGGCTGCGGCACGCTGGGCTTTTTCCTGCTCCGTCAGGTCATCGAAGACCACGACATAGCCCAGCTCGGTCCCTTCCGTTTGTCTCAGGATCGTGACATGAATCAGGAAACTGCGGGGTTTTCCGCGGACGGCCATCCGAAGGGTGACATCCATCGAATCGCTTTCGTGACTGGCGACCGACCGAAGGACATCTTCGGCCAGCTTGAGATGTTCTCCCCGAAGCAATTTTCGGAAATTCTTTCCGATCAACTCGTTGGCCCGAATGCCGAGCATCGATTCCGCGGATGCATTGATGGTTGCGATGAATCCCCGTTCGTCGAGCGATATCACGCCCGTTGAAATATGGTTCAGAACGATTTCCATATACTTTCGGCGCTGCTCGATTTCAGCGTTCTGGAGCTCGAGCTGTCGGGAGAACTGGTTCTGCTGTGCCCTGCTCAATTGCAGGTCATGGGTCATCTGGTTGAATACGGTGACGAGATGGCCGATTTCATCGTCCGCTACGGGAGCAATGCGAACCCCCAAATCCCCTTCGGCTACGCGTTTGGCACCGACCGCCAATTCCTGAATGGGAATGGTGATGGACTTGGCCAGATAAAAGCTGAACCACACGGCGCAGAACACCACCAGCGATCCAACAATCGACAGGATAAGGTAGTAGGAGGATTGGATCGGTTTTTTCAACAGCTTGAGTTGTTGGTAGGCTTCAAATCCGCGGTTAATGGAGGCGATGTTCTCGGCGAGTTGGGGAGCAACAATCGAGCTCAACACCAGGAAACCCTCGGCCTCATGGGGTTGAACGCCGAAAGGGATGGTTGCGATCGATCGAAACAATTCGCCTGCAGATATGGATTCCGTCACCGAATGAACCTGTTTCGGAGAGGCTTGTTCAGCAAGGGTTTCCATTGCGAGCGGTCGAAGGGCTTTGGCGTCGACTTTCGCAGCCAACGCCTGGGCGATGGGTTTGGCTTTTCCGTCGTATACTTCTACGGCTCCGATATTGAATGCCTTGATCACCGTCTGGAGGTAGTGGTGAAGCTCCCGGTTGTTCGGTGGGGTGAGCAAGGCACGGCTTTTGATTTGAAATGCGATCCGATCGAGGTAAAAGGCATGGGTGTTTTCCAGTGCCCCATAATGATGACGTCCGACATGCAGTGCATTTTCCAGAGCCTGTTCGACGGGAAGGTTGAACCAGACATCGATGCTGGATGTAAGAAAGGAGATCGAGAAGTAAAAAAGGACGATGGTGGGAACCAGCGTCATCGAAACGAAGGCGACAACGAGTTTGGTGCGCAGCTTTGCGCCCATCACCCGTCTTTTCCGGTCATAGATCAGTTTGACGAGGTTGCGGAAAACCAGGAAGATCAGCAGAAGAAGCAGAAGCAGGTTGATGTTCGTCAAGCTGAACATCAGGATGGTATGCCGCAGGGGAAAGGTCGACCCAAAACCAGCCATCCGAATTTCGATGAATACCAACAAGATGAAGGCGACAGCGGTGATGACGGCGATGATGCCCTCTCGCTTGCGGCGTCTTCGGTCTTCCGGTGTCAAATAGGAAACAGGCGCTTTCATGGGGGCATCGTCACGGTGGGGGGTGATTTTTGCAGGACTTCACCGCCAAGCTACCGGTGAATCGATCGGGATTGTTGAATCGGTTCAGAAGACGAAATCGACGCTGTACCAGTCGGTTTCCACATCCCAGAACGTCATGAACAACAGCACGTAATGGAGCGAAAAGGGCAGGGTCGCCTTTTTCAGCCGGACCTTCGTCAACAGCTGGTATTGCTTGCCTTTTTCGAGTTTCTGCAATGGAATGACCTTCAGTCCATCGATATCCGCCATGAGATTCATGGCTTCATCGAGTGTTTTGACGACCCGCGTGGTTTCGGTATCCCAGGAGCGCGTGACGATATATTCCTTCTTCAAATTGTTGTACTGGACCGTATGGGTGAACTCCGCATCGACAAGCTTCTTGTCGAACCAGAAACTCCTGGCCTGATAGAGAACGACATAGAAGGAAAACGTGGTCGGAATTCCGCGTTCGACCGCTGCAGTGACGGTTTCGGGGAAGCTGTTTTCCACCGTCAGATAGAGCAGCAGGTCGTTCTTGGTGTTGGTGACGATCAGATTGCTGATGCCCACTTCTTTGGCACTGGAAATACCGGCCGAGAGGAAGCTGACCAGGAGGAACACAACCAGTAGAAGAGCACATCGGGTGCTGCGCATCGAAAAAAAAAGCCTGAAATAGCTGTTTGTCACCATTTCATCCATGATGATGCCCAAAGTGCAGTCCTTTCGGCTGGTTCACCGATGAGGTGGGAGGATCTTCTGGAAACCTCCTCCTCCTCCTGCTCGTCGGATACCGGTAAAATTTCCCATGCCGATTTTTCTTCAAACAGTTTTTGCAGAAAAGACTGGTTGAAGGCATGACCGGAACAGTATGTGACCACGTGCCCGATAATTGGAATGCCCATCAAGGAAAAATCGCCGATACAATCGAGCAGTTTATGTCGGACGAATTCATCGGTATATCGAAGACCGTCCGGATTCATGACACCGTCTTTTCCGATGACCACCGCGTTTTCGAGGCTTCCTCCCCGAGCAAGCCCCAGCTGTTGCATGGCTTCGACCTCATGAAAAAAGCCAAAGGTTCGGGCATCGCAGATCTCGTTGACAAAATTGTGTTGGTTTACGTCAATGGAACAGGTTTGCTCGGCAATCAGGGGATGGTCATATCGAATGGTGCAGGTGATGCGATAATGCGTATCCGGATAGACGGCTACGGATTTTCCGTCCTGTTCGATGTGGATCGGCCGGCGGATCAGGAAGGCGAACTTGGGTTTGTCTTGGGTGATGGTTCCTGCTGCCAGAAGCCCCCGCGTGAAAGGACCGGCACTTCCGTCCATGATGGGAAGTTCGTAATTGTCCAGCTCGACCAAGGCGTTGTCGATGGAAAGCCCAGCCAGGCTGGCCATGAGATGCTCGATCGTGGAAACGATGACCCCGTCGTAACCGATGACCGTAGCCAAACTGGTATCGACGACGACATTGAACCTGGCAGGAATGGGCGTTGCGTCTGCAATGTCCTTCCGAAGGAATTTGATGCCGTGATTGGCCGGTGCCGGGTGAACGTCGACGTTCACTGTTCGTCCGGAATGTACCCCCAATCCGGAAAAATGGACCGTTCTGGCCAGGGTTTTTTGGTGAATATGCATGTTGAATCAACCGGATGTCGAGATGTTCTAAATGGGAATGTGCGAAGTCGAATGTAGCGTATATCGCTTCGATTTGGCAATAGAAAGTGTCGTGGGTATCGGGTATGAGGGAGTGCGCGCGTGTGAAGGGCGAAGGATCATTCGCCGATTACTTGCGGATTCGGGTATCAGGGAGGCAGCACAATCTTCATTGTCGTTCCGGTGCCCTCCTGGCTGGACACTTCAATTCTTCCGTCATACTGCTCCAGAATTCGGTGAACAATGGAAAGACCCAACCCGGTTCCATCGGTCTTGGTCGTAAAAAACGGGTCGAAAATCTGTGCAAGTCGCTCCTTGGGGATGCCTGATCCGGTGTCCGATATTTCAATGGCGATGCCTTTCTTGTGAGCAGATGCCGAAACGGTGATGACACCTGTCGTTTCCTCTTCAATGGCTTCTTCCGCATTCAACAGCAGGTTCCACAACACCTGATGCAGATGGGACGGGTCGATTCGAAGAACGAGGTCCGGTTCGATATGGCGAACCAGACGAATCCGACGGTTTCGTTCCAGTTCCTGTTCAAAAAGATCCAGAACGTCGTCGATGGCTGTCGAAAGAGCGATGGGTTGGGGGGTTGTTACAGGTGGACGGGCGAAAAGGAGAAAATCGCCGAGCAAGCGATCCAGACGGCCTGCTTCGCGAGTAACGATCCGCATCAGACGATCCCGAATCGAAACGTTCTCGGGATGATCCCGAAGCATGGTGACCGCCCCGACAAGAGATGCGAGCGGATTCTTGATTTCGTGGACGAGACCAGCAGCCATTTCTCCCAGAACGGCGAGCCGTTTCACTCGGTTGACATGATCCGCCATGACCTGAAGCTCTTGCCGTGTCTTTCTCGTCTGTTCGGCTAAATAACCGCTTAAATAGGCAACCGCAAGGCTTGCAGAGAACAGAATCGCGATCTTGTAGATAACCTGATGGAAATCCCGTGGAACCAGGTCATGGATGGCCTCACCAGGGGGGGCGATGACCCCGGCCCATTCAAAAAGGAGCATGGCGGCATATTGTAGATTGGCCATCAGGGCCATGCACAGGCTGCCCGGTTGGTAGAGCAGCACGCCGGAAGTGACGATGACCAGAAGATACATGAAGGAAAAAGCGCTGGAAAAGGAGCCGGTGCAATAGATCAGTACGCTGCACAACGAGATATCGCAGGTCAGTTGCACCAGGGCAAACCGGTCCATCCTCCTAATGTAGGAAAAAATCACCGAATAGAGGATGGAAAGCGCGAAAACCGAAACGGCGATTCCATACAGGATCATCAAATTGCTATTGTTCTTCGGCAGGTCGGTCCGTTGCTGAACATAGATGGTGGAACCCAGAAGAAGGGCCGTGAAGGCAATCCGGAACACCATTAGAAGCTTCAGCCGTTCAATCAGTTGCCTGCGATCCGTTTCGTCATCCGGACCCATCCGCCATCGGACGACTGGCCTGAACGGTCTTTTGTCAGCTTTTTTGGCGTTGGATGAATGGGCGTCCGTTGTCATGAGAGATGCGATAGACATAGAGGGCCGGCTATGGTGGTCTTTTAGAAAGTCGGATATCAGGAGCCAGAAGTCAGGAGTCAGAATAAAAGTGGAAGAACCCTGATTTTTCAGGCTCGCCCCTGAGGCTCTTATCCATCGGGAATCCCCGATTGCATGGAAGATTACCCGATGAAAGTGCGAGATGCAACGTACGAAAGCTTGTAGGTGCGTACCGCCGGGTCACCCTTAGCAGATCGAGCAACAGCCAACGTTCTAA
Source organism: uncultured Desulfatirhabdium sp. (assembly GCA_964549995.1). Lineage (GTDB taxonomy): Bacteria > Desulfobacterota > Desulfobacteria > Desulfobacterales > Desulfatirhabdiaceae > Desulfatirhabdium. Next base: position 7,333 of record CAZJXF010000131.1, read on the forward strand.
GTTCTTGCATGGGATCCGAATGACGGCCGAATTTTCATTTCTGCTGCGGGCACACTTTTCATGCTCAGATCCAAAAATACCCCAAAATAGCGGTAGGACGATTCTTGACGGACTCGGAAAAAGTCCAAGATATGGACGGCTTCGCAAAAAGGCCGCAGGCAAGGAGTTCAAATCCTTAGGAATAAGGCGTACTTAGACGTACGTCGCAACGACGAAGGATGCAGCACGACACAGCATCCGGCCTTTTTGCGAAGCCGACATTCTTGCGAAGCTGCCTAATGGGTCGATCAGGCAATGGCGCTGGCAATTTTGAAAATGGGCAGATACATGGCGATAACCAGTCCACCGATGGTAACCCCCAGAAACACGAGCATGAACGGCTCGATCAGAGAGGTGAGGTTGGCGACTGCCTGATCGACTTCCTCGTCGTAAAAATCGGCGATTTTCCCCAGCATGACGTCGAGGGCTCCGGTCGTTTCCCCTACGGCGATCATTTGACAGACCATCGGTGGAAACACGTTCGTTTCGATGAGTGGATCGGCCATGGTTTGGCCCTCGGCAATGGCCGAGCGAACCTTGTAAACCGCCGCTTCGATCACCTTGTTTCCTGCTGTTTTGGCAACGATTTCCAGGGCATCGAGGATGGCCACCCCGCTGGCCAGCATGGTTCCCATGGTGCGTGTGAACTTGGCTACGGCCACTTTTCGCAGCAGGATGCCGATGACCGGCATGATCAGCAGGAAATGATCGATGGCGACACGTCCTTTTTCCGTGGCGTAGTATTTCTTCAATGCAAAGATGAAGAGCACCAGGGCACCGATCATATAGAGGATATTCGCTTTGACGAATTCGCTGAGCTGCACCACCATCATTGTCGGCAGGGGAAGAGCGGCTCCCATTTCGGAGAACATTTTCTGAAACACGGGGATGACGAAGACAAGAATGATGGCAAGCACGATGACTGCGATACCCAAGGTTACCAAGGGATAAGTCATGGCTCCCTTCACCTTCGCCTTGAGTTTGGCTGCCTTTTCGATATAGCCTGCGAGGCGGGCGAGGATGGTATCCAAAATGCCGCCAGCCTCTCCTGCAGCAATCATGTTGACAAAGAGGTCGTCGAATTGTTTGGGATGCTTGCGCATGGCGTCTGCCAGGGTCGTACCGCTTTCAACCTGTTCCTTGATATCTCTCAGAATGGTTTTGAACGTCGAATTTTCCTCTTGAGATTGCAAGATATCGAGACACTGAACGATGGGAAGACCTGCATCGATCATCGTCGAAAATTGACGGGTGAAGAGGATGACGTCTTTTTCTTCAACCTTGGGCTGCAGAAAGGGGATACCGGCAAGAAGGTCCTTCGGCTTTTTCTTGATTTTTGTCGGGGTAATTCCCTGTCGTGCAAGGTGCGCTTTTACGGCTCGTTCATCGGCCAGGTCGATTTCGCCGCGTTTGACATCTCCTTTTCGGTCCTTTCCACTCCATTGATATATCGGCATTGAGTGCCTCCATACAGATAAGCGTTTAAAGACGGTTTGCCATGAAAATCAAGGTAAGCAATACCGGAATGCTGTCGTTCTGATAACCTCTATCACAGGGTTCTTCGGACAACAAGACGTTCGTTGGTGTATAGGCGATTCCTATACAGGTTGCGGTTGAATCTCGGTGGAAAGGTAGATATGATCGAGACCTTATGTATGGTGGATGGAACAAGAACCTGTAGAAATCGCAGGTACAAGCTGCCTGATGTACTATCCAGCCCTATTGGAATGACAGCGGACGATTGCGAAAGCCAATGAATGAAAACCCCGGCTTGACCATTATCA
>CAZJXF010000132.1:0-9047 GCA_964549995.1 uncultured Desulfatirhabdium sp.
CAGGGGATTTCTTGGCCTGTTGTTCCTTCAGTTTATCCCAATCCCAGCTCATTCTATCTTCCTCGTCATGGGTTCGTTGGAAATGAAAACCAAGGTGGTTAGATGATCAGCCTGCAGAAGCGGTTGGAAAGGCAGAGGCGGTCGATCCTGAAAAAACCGATATGCTGTTGGTGGTTGTAATATGAGCAAAACCAGGAAGTCAAGGGAAAAGGGATTGCTCAGGGCAGGGAATCCACCTGGTTGTATCCCGACGGTACGGTGAAGAGGTCCTTTCCCAGGTTCTGCCGGGAGATTCGCTGCAAGATGCTTACGGTCCGTCCCCCCATGGCATGGGTTTCGGATTGGACGGGAAATCCATCCAGTTGGACCATCAGCGAGAGGACATTGGCCGATTTCAAGTTGGGGTTTTCCTCGAGAACTCGGGCGATCCGCCCGGCGATTTGGAGGATTTCCGAAGCATACGGCACCTCTTTGGAAATCCAGTATTCGCCGTCTGCCACCATTCCGGCGTGCATCACGACCTTTCGGCACCGGTATCCCTGGATCGTTCGAACCTCGTCCGTTGTCTCGATACGGGCCTCACCCGCAATCCTGCCGGTCAAACGCCCCAAGACGGCGTTTCGTTTTCTTCCAGCCATGTCGGCCCGTTCCATCGTTCGCATGTCGAGCTGCCGGTAGACCTTGTTGGCGGGATCGAGATGGTAGACGAGGCGTTTGGAAAAATCCATGATGGTTACGATGCCGTCATGCTCGGAGCGGAAATAGCCGTCGTCGAGAAAATTGCGGACCCGCTGAATCCCGTCTTCTCGTCCGGGCATGCCATCCATTTCCCGCTGGACTTCCCATACGTATCCGCAATATCCATCCGAAGAAGAAGTGAGCATCAGGATACCGACCAACAGCAGGGTCACATAATAAAATGATTTCATGCCCCCTCCATTTGCAGAACGGTTTCTCTTTTATGAGTTTTCATTTTGGGATATGGTAACAAAATCCCACATTCGTGAAAAGATGATAGCTATCGATGTTCTGCTATTCCCGACCAATTCACCAGGAGGTTTCGATCATGAGCGACTGGTATCTCAGTTACAACGGCGGTCAAATGGGCCCCATGGACCTTTCTCAGGCGATGGCACATGCCCGAAACAATCCAAACGGTTATGCCTGGCGGGAAGGCTTCCGGCAATGGATCCCCATTACCGATGTGCCCGAATTGATGGCCGGTCCACGGGGTGCGCCATCGGGTCATCCCCGTTTGGGGCCTCAGGGGGCTGACGATATCGACTATCGAATCGTCGGTAAGGAAATGCAATTCGTGGAGATCGAGCTCGATCCGGGCGAAAGCGCGGTGGCCGAGGCCGGTGCCATGATGTACAAGGAACCCGCCATTCAGATGGAGACCATTTTCGGAGACGGCTCGGGAAGCGGGGGCGGCTCGTTCATGGACAAGTTGTTCGGCGCCGGCAAACGCCTTCTGACCGGCGAAAGCCTCTTCATGACGGTGTTCACCCATACAGGAAGCGGGAAAGGTCATGTCGCCTTCGGTGCACCCTATCCCGGAAACATCGTCCCGGTGCGGCTGTCGGATGTCGGCGGATGCCTCATCTGCCAGAAGGACAGTTTCCTGTGTGCCGCCAAAGGGGTGTCCATCGGCATTTTCTTTCAACGCAAGATTCTCACCGGGCTTTTCGGAGGCGAAGGGTTCATCATGCAGAAACTCGATGGAAACGGCTGGGTGTTTCTGCATGCAGGCGGAACGATCGTCGAACGAGAGCTGGGTCCGGGTGAAGTCTTGCATGTGGATGCCGGCTGCATCGTAGCGATTGCACCGACGGTTCAGTTCGACATCACGCAGGCCGGCGGCATCAAGACGGCCCTGTTCGGCGGGGAAGGGCTGTTTTTTGCGGTTCTTCAGGGGCCCGGCAGAATCTGGCTGCAGTCGCTCCCCTTCAGCAGGCTGGCCGGTCGGATGCTCGAGGCCGCACCTCAGCGAGGCGGAAGCCAGGAAGAAGGCAGCCTTCTGAACAATCTTGGCCCCCTCGGCTCTTTTTTGGGCGGAAATCGGTAAGGGTTCCTATGGCAACCATCGCATCTCGAAAGAGATCTCCTCGCAAATCAGGGGACAGGGCTCCGTCATCGGCCTTCGATCTGACGTCTCTCATCGATCGAAGACGCATTTTCCCGGATGCCAACGGGGACGGCTATGGGGATGAAGTCGCCCTGCGCATCTTCGTTCCGGAAAACATCACCCGTTCCTCCGTTTGGGCGGGGGTGATCCATCTGGCGGCCCGTCTCTGTTTCGAGGTCACCTCGTTTACGCCGCCTCTTCTGGTGAACCGGCCCAAGCCGCCGTCGGAAAGCATCCTGCTGTCGATCGACGAATGCGAGGCCATCGACTGCCCCGATGATCCGATGGCCGCCGTCCTGTCGTATGAGAAGCCCAACCATCTGATCCTCCGATCCGCTTCTGCCGAAACGCTTGCAGCTGCCTTGGATGCCTTGGCGACGGCCTCCTTTCGGGAAAAGCCCCCCCGCCATCCCTCTGAAAGAGCGCTCTTTTTCCGTCGATGTCTCAACGAATCGGGTAGCGTTTCTTCATGCGGGACGGCTTCGGCCTTATCCGTCCGCTATCGGTCGGACGAAAGGGCGGATTCTGCGGCTATCCTCGAAGACCCGCTCCAAGCGTTTTCGATGAAGCCGCTTCAAACCGTCGTCTGTCCTGCGTCTTCGGACCCGCAGGGCCTGCCGTCTGCAATCGATCTTTTGGATGCGGCAGGAGACCGGGGCGTTTTTGCGGCAGACCCCCAAAGGCCGCGGTTTCGGCGTCTACTTGCCGCCGTCCGGATCGATCGGGAAGAGATTTCCCGAAAGCTGGCATGGACCCTAACCGACATGGTTTGCCGCATGGCCCATATCGCAACCGAAATCCCCTTCCCGCTGGTGGTTACAGGTGACGCTCCCAAGGATCGCATCCGGATCGACATTCGGGAAACGGATGATCCGGTCGTCGAGATTCGCCGGGTATCCGGATCGGACGCCACACCGCCCGGAATCCGCTTCAGCGGTCGCAGCAGCGATGTAGCGAAGGCCATTCGGGAGTGGACAGGGCTTGCCCTGATCGAGGACGGGCCGGAAGCGTCCGAAGCCAATCGCTTTCGATCCCGGGTTCGGGAATTCGGTGATCTGCTGTGTGCCGGCGATGTCCGGGGAAGGTGGGCTCATGCCCTTGCCGGTTTCAAGCCCGAAGACGGGAGGCCGCTTCCGCCGATGGTACCCGAGCAGAAGCCGTGGCTTGCAAAAGCCTGTGCCGCAGTCGGGATGCCTCTTCCGGTCGTTCGGTATCCGAAGGCGATCCATCGAAGGACCCAGTGGCTTTCCGAAAGCCTCCTGCTCTTGTCCATGTTGCACGGCTTTCCGAAGGGGGGCGGTAGGCTCCGCGTCAGGGCTCAGGTGAGCAAGCCCCTATTGGAGCGACAGGCGTTGGCGCAGTGTATCGCCCGAATGCTCGGCGATCTTGGGTACGAGGTGGACATCAAGGTGCTGAACGCCTACAAGCCGGGGGTGAGCTGGCTGTTGGATGCCCTCTTGCCGGATCTTGTCCGAATGCGGGAGCAGGTAGCGGGCATCCGTATCGAGTACCGTCCGTTCGAACCGCAAGAACCGTCTCTCGAAACCCGCAGCCGATGGTTGCAGGAACTTTTTCCGGGGCCGGACTGGATGGCCGCTGTGCTGGAACTGCCTCTGGAGCGGATTCACATCGTCGAAAACCCGCATTTGACGGAAACCTATCGGCTGACGGTTTGGAACAAGGCCGAAGAACCGTTGGCGGTGGAAGATTTTTCCCCGAGAACGACATCGATGCGGCCTATCGCTGCATCACCCGACGGCCCCTGGATTCATCCCGCAACCGCAGGGATACGGATCGAGGCCGTCCGGCCTAAACGAGCGTTCGCTGGGATACATCCGCTTTCCTCCGAAAACGAACAGGCCAGATCCGAATCGCGGGTGCTGCTGGACAAATCCTTTCCCACGGATCGGGAATGGTTCTGGAGAATGTTTCAGAAAGACTGGCTTCCCCTGATGGAGGCCGAGATGCTCCGGCGGTTACAGCAGGAGCCCCACGGTGAAGCACGCGCGTTCTGGGAGGATATCCGGATCGATGTGGCGATTGCGGAAAGCGACGAACGGCTGGGCATCGGAGAGGAGCGCATCTGTCCGATGGAGGCGCTTCATGAAGACATCTACTTCGGTCTTCTCGACTGGTTCGCCTCCTTCGCCGATCGACATGCCCTGCCGGAAACGTTGCAACTGGGCCGGATCGTTCCTCGTGTGGTTTCGAGAACCGCTGAAAGCAGTCCATCGGCCAGACTCCACCTGAAACCCATGCCCTGGCCCGAGATACCGGATGTCGGTTTCGGGTCGGACAACCGCTGTTCGATGATCGATCGGATCCGCGTCTTGTCGGATCGTTGGGAAGTTTGCTGGAGCGATCCTCCTGCGATGGACGCCTGGAAGCGCTCCCGCCTGCTTCGCATCGCTGCGGCATGGGGATTCGACGCCGATGGAGAAGATGCCTGCTGGCGTCTTCGTCTGAAGCCTCCCAGACAAACGACCGATCCCTTCGTTAAGGGGGGGCGGCTCGATGCGCTTTCTCCGCCGCTTCCATCCCAGCGGATGTTGACGGCTCAGGAGGTCAGCCGATGGATGAGGCGGCTTACCGCTTTTCCCCGGCTGAAGGTATGGCCATGCGGCACCTCCATCCAGGGACGCACCATATGGGCTGTCGAAGCGGTGGATGCCGGATGCGGCCGGGTGTGGTCTGCGTCGAAGCTTCGCTGTCTCAAGCCGACGCTCTTGTTCAACGCCCGGCATCATGCCAATGAAGTTTCGAGTACGACAGCCGCCATCCGCATGGCCCTGAAGACGGCCAAAACCGCCTGGGGAGCATCCTGCCTTCGATCGATGAATGTCGTCTGGATTCCTCTCGAAAATCCGGACGGGGTGGCGACCCTCGAAACCCTTCTTCCCGACGCACCGGATCACAAGCTGCATGCCGCGCGCTACAACGCCGTCGGCAGCGAATTCTACAAGGACTATTTCACGGACAAGCCCCGCTTTTCGGAAGCGGCGGCCAAGAGGCGGCTCTGGAAGCGGTGGCTTCCGATTCTCATGGTCGATCACCACGGATTTCCCAGTCACGAATGGGATCAGCCCTTCGCCGGCATCGCCCCGTATCGGTTCCGCAATTTCTGGATTCCCATCACGGGGCTTTATCTCATCGTTCCCTTTCTGGACGAACCCAACCATCCGCTGCACGAAACGGCAAAACGCCTGCACCGGCTTCTCGACGAGGCGATGTCCGCCGAAAGGCTGATCGTTGCCGTCAATCGATGGTATGCCGATCGTTTCCGTCGTTATGCCCACGGACCGGATCCGACCGCCTTCGATCCGCCCTCCGATGCCGCGCTACCGGCCGTTCCCGTCGAAAGCCGCCTGGTCCAGACGAATTTTGCCGTTCGATATCCGGAAATCACCGCTTGTGAAATCATCGTCGAAGCTGCAGACGAAATCGTCTCCGGCCCGGCCTTCGAACGATGCGTCCGAGGTCACATGCGGATCGAGGAAATTCTGATGGAAAGGCTCGCTGGGGGACGTTCGTGAGGGTATGTTGTGAGTCAATCAGGAGTCAGGAGTCAGAAGTCAGAAGTCAGGAGTCAGAATAAAAAGGAAAAACCTGGTTTTTTAGGCTCGCCCCTGCGACTTTCATTCATCGGTGTGAAACTCCTGTTGCAGGGGGATGATCATGGCAGCATATGCGTGGGATGTGACCATGAATACCCTTGTAATGCCGGTAAATATCGGCGACGTCATTCGGCATGCAGTCATCCTTGATTTCAAGAATTGGAGCGGAAAACAGATGTGTCGAGATACGTTGCCCCAAGCAGTGTACAACCTCTTTGATTTGCTCGGGAAGAGACGGATTCGCTATGTGCTTGTCGGCGGTGTTGCGCTTCTTGCGTACGTTGAAGGACGAAATACGCAGGATATCGATTTGATCATGGCCTTATCCGATCTGACCAACCTTCCGGAAATTCAGATCAGCGGTCGTGATCGGTTTTTTGCCCGTGGAGAATATGAAGGGTTGCAAATCGATATCCTTCTCACGGAAAACTCGCTCTTTGAGGAGGTTCGTCAGTACCATACAGCACAGCGGACGTTTCAAGATTTGGTTATTCCTACGGCGACGGTGGAAGGATTGCTGCTGCTGAAACTGTACGCATTGCCATCGCTGTATCGACAGGGTAGCTTTGCACGCGTTGGGATTTATGAGAACGACATCGCTACCCTGTTGCATGACTATACGGTGGATGTAAAGCGTTTGGAAAACACGCTAATGCGGTATTTGAGCGATGGGGATATGGCTGAGATCCGTCAGATTCTGATAGAAATCCAACAGCGCATCGAGCGCTATCAAAACCGTTCGAGTTCTTGAAGTCCTCATACACAGATCGGTTGATCAAGCCTGATGGACGCGCATCTCCAGTTGTGGTTCCTGATGGGGGGGGCTGAGCATGGTGTGCATGCCTCTTGGGTAGGGGCGATTCGCGAATCGCCCCTGCAAATCGCCTGCTTACCTAAGGTGGCAGGCCACCCACCGGCCTGAGGAGATTTCCCGATATTCCGGCGGGGAGGTGCTGCATACCGGTTGCCGGACGGGGCATCGCGGGTGAAAGGGGCAGCCCGACGGCGGGTGGATGGGACTGGGCACGTCGCCTTCGAGAAGAATCCGCCTGCGGGGTGCGGATGGGTCGGGTTCGGGGGCCGCCGATAGCAGAGCTTCGGTATAGGGATGCAGGGGGTGGTCGAAGAGCTCAGCTTTGGAAGCCGATTCGACGAAGCGACCGAGATACATGACCGCCACCCGGTCGGCCACATGCTCGATGACGCCCAGATCGTGCGAAACGAAGACATAGGTGAGATGGAATTCGGTCTGGAGCTGTTTCAGCAGGTTGATGATCTGGGCTTGAATGGAGACATCGAGGGCGGAAACCGGTTCATCCGCAACCAGAAGCTCGGGGTTGAGGGCCAGCGCCCGGGCGATGACGACCCGTTGTCGCTGCCCCCCGGAAAATTCATAGGGATAGCGCAGGCCGTGCTCCGGTCGCAGTCCGACCACCTGCAGGAGCCATGCGATCCGCTCCGCACGCTGCCGGCGATTTCCGATGCCGTGAATGACGAGCGGCTCTTCGAGGATATCTGCGATACGCTGTCTCGGGTCCAGGGCGGAATACGGGTCCTGGTATACGATCTGGGCCTTTTTCCGAAACGCCAGAAGGTCCTTCCCCCGCAACCGTCCAATGTTCTGCCCGTCGAAAAAAACCTCACCACTGCTGGGTTCCTCGTGGCGGAGCAGCAGTCTCGTCAGGGTGGATTTGCCGCATCCGCTTTCGCCCACCAGCCCGAAAACCTCCCCCCGTCGGATATCGAACGATACGTCCGTGACGGCATGAACCTGCTGTCCGCCGGTCTTCAGAATCCCCCCACGAAGCGCATACACCTTGCTCAACCGATCGGCCCGAACCAGGGACTCCGTCATACGTCTTCTCCTTCGGGGGCGGCAAGCCAGCAGCGTACCCCATGACCCGGCCGGACGTCCACCCATGGCGGCGCCTTGCGGCATCGATCCTGTGCTTTCGGACACCGTTCCTGAAAGGCACACCCCGGAGGAATATGCGCCAGATCGGGAACCGTTCCTGGAATGGGCTCGAGGGGGGTACCTCGTTTCCCTTTGTGGGGGAGGGCGCGGAAGAGCCCGATCGTGTAAGGATGCATCGGTGCGGCGAACAGCTCGGAGACGCTTGCGGTTTCGACGATTCGGCCCATGTACATTACGGCGGCCCGGCGGCAGGTTTCCGCAACCACCCCCAGATCGTGGGTGATGAGCAACACCGACATCCCGAATTGTTCCTGAAGCCTTCGGATCAGCTCGAGAATCTGGGCCTGGATGGTGACATCGAGAGCCGTGGTCGGCTCGTCTGCGATCATGATCCGGGGCCTGCAGCTCAAGGCCATGGCGATCATCACCCGCTGGCGCATGCCGCCGCTCATTTGGTGGGGATAGTCGGAGAGCCTCGCCCGGGGTTCCGGAATACCGACAAGTCGCAGAAGCTCGGCGGCTTCCGTTCGTGCGGCGGCGCCGGACATGCCCCGATGTCGCTTCAGGGCCTCCATCAATTGGAACCCGACACTCAGGACCGGATTAAGGGAGGTCATGGGTTCCTGAAAAATCATGGCGATTTCCCTGCCGCGGATCCGTCGCATGTCCGATTCGCTCAGTGAGGCCATGTCGATGCCGTCATAGAGAATCCTGCCGTCGGTGATGTCGCCGCTTCCTTTTGGAAGCAGCCGCAGGATGGACAGGGCCGTCACACTTTTGCCGCATCCGCTCTCCCCCACCAGACCGAAGGTCTCTCCCTCCTCGAGGCTGAGATGCAGCCGGTCGACTGCCGTCAGCCATCCGCCATCTTCGGAGCGAAATCGGACCGTGAGATCCTGAATGTCGAGAATCGGTTTCATGACCCGGTCGGCCTATGGAATCCGGAGTGACGGGTCGAGGACATCCCGAAGCCCATCTCCAAAGAGGTTGAACCCGAGAACAAGCAGCAGAATCGCAGCACCCGGAAATGCCGCCACATGGGGCGCGATTTGAATGTACTGCCTGCCTTCGCTCAGCATGGCCCCCCATTCGGGCTGGGGCGGCTGGGCTCCCAGTCCCAGAAATCCGAGGGCTGCCGCCTGGAGCACGGCAGTACCCATGCCGAGGGTGGCATACACGATGATGGGAGCCAGGGAATTGGGCAGAATATGGCGCAGGAGAATCCGTGCATGGCTTCCGCCGAGGTGTCCTACGGCCTGAACGAAAAGGCGTTCCCGCAGAGAGAGCACATTCGATCGGATGATGCGGGCGTAGTGGGGAATGTAGACGATACCGACGGCAATCATCGTGTTGGGAAGGCTTGGCCCCAGGATGGCCGTGATGAAGATGG
>CAZJXF010000133.1:0-8901 GCA_964549995.1 uncultured Desulfatirhabdium sp.
GGTGGTGTTTTGCGAAGCAGCGGAAACGTGTTTGAAGCAGCCGGAGCTCGTTGGACCGGGCGGACGCGCTTCATCTGTTTTGGATTGAAGATCCGGATGTCGCCTTTCAGAAAGCCATCGTTTCTATCTTGGCCATCCGCCCAATCCTACGAGATCGGGTTGCCGAGTTTTTCCGCTGCGCAAGCAACATGCACCCGCTCTCCTGCGGGTTACACAAGAGCATCTGACTTTTTGCGAGTCTATCAACGTTCATCTCGCTTTTTCGCTCAAGATCCGTTTGACGACATTGCCGTCGGCCAGTTTGCCGAAATGTTTCATTACGGCCCCCATGGCCTGCATGGGCGATTTGAACTTCGAGAAATCGACGTTCTCATCGATCCAGCGCCGAATCTCCTCCTCGGATGCCATCTTCGGCAGATAGGATTCCAGAATGTGCAGGTATTCAGGGCTTTGGTCGGGCTTGAGGGAGAGCACCGTCTTTTCGGATTTGACAAGGCCCCGAATGATGTCGAGGATGTCTTCGTCCGTAATTTCCTCGGCCGTCTTCAAACGGAAGGATTTCTTGCCGCTTTCAAACGTCAGGGGAACTGTCAGCTTCGGAAATTCCGCCATGATCTGGCGGACGGCGTTCTTGAGGGTTTCATTTTTCTGAAGAAGGCTCGTCTTCAGATCCGCCTTGAGCTTGTCGAGCAACGAGACGCCCATGTCGGGACGCCAGCCATAGGTTGGTTCGGATTCAGCCATGATCCCTCCCTTCAAGCAATCGCTTTGGAAGCGGCCGAATTTCAGGCCGCTTCGTTCAACTGGTTGTCGTAGTAGGCTTTCTTTTCGTCGTATTGACGGGTGAGCACATCAAGTCTTCCGAAATCGGCTTCCATCCGGTCCTGACAAGCGGCAAGCTCTTTCGAAAGCGTGGCGATCCGAATCCCATCCCCGCTTTCGGCAGCCGACTGAATGGCCATGCTCAACTCGCTCAGGGTCTTTTCATCGGCCATGATCCGGCTTTCGATTTCAGCGATCGCTGTCTCGAGCGGCTTGAGCTCCCGGGATTTTGCAGCCACCAGCTCGGAACGGATCTTTCGAATTTCTTTTCGGGAGGTTTTCGCACTGACCTGCTCCCCGTTCGCCCCCGATGTCCCCGCCGGTCGCAGCTCTTCGGACCACCCTACCGTTTCGAGAAAGCGCTGATAGGTTCCATCGAAATGGGTGATGGTATTGTCCTGAAACACGATGAGGCTGTCGGCCAGGGCGTGCAGAAAGGTCTCGTTGTGAGTGACCATGACGAGCGTTCCATCGAAGCTGTCGAGGGCCTCCAGCAGAGCGTCGCAGGCGTCCATGTCGAGATGGTTGGTCGGCTCATCCAACAGCAGCAGGTTGCAAGGAGTGAGCAGAATCTTTCCGAGCATCACCCGGCTCTTTTCCCCGCCCGAAAGCACATCGATCTTCTTCAGGGCATCGTCGCCTTCAAAGAGCATGGCACCGCAGATATTCCGAACGGCCTGCCGCTCGATCCGAGGGTTGGCGGACCAGATTTCTTCCTCGACAGTGCGTTGGGAAACCAGGGTCTGGATGTTCGTCTGCTCATAGACGCCCATCGCAACTCCTGGATTCACCGTAATCGCTCCCGACCGAGGCTGAAGCGATCCGGCCAGAAGCCGAAGCAGGGTCGTCTTGCCCTTGCCGTTTCGTCCGATGACGCCGATCTTGCGACCGGATTCGATGGTGCAGGAAACCTCCCGGATGAGGGGCTGGATGGGATCGTAAGAAAAGGAAACCTTCTCCATCCGAACCATCTGCTTGCCGGGGAAGGGGATGGTGTTGAAGGAAAACTCGAGTTGTCGAATCTTTTCGAGCTTGTCTTTCGGCGTCATCCGAGACAGCGTCTTGATCCGGCTTTGTACCATGTTCGCCAGCCGAGCCTTGGCCCGAAACCGCGAAATGAAGAGCTCGATTTCCTTGCGCTTCTTTTCGTCATTGATGCGGGTCTTTTCGTAGACCGCTTCGTCCTGTGCAAGCTGGGCGTAGTATTTTTCGGTGGTGCCGGCGATCTTTCGAATTTTGCGCCGATGGATCCCGAGGGTATGGGTAATTACGGCATCCATGAATCCGCGATCATGGGTGATGAGCATAAGCTCCCGGGGCCAGGACGCCAGAAACCGTTGAATCCAACGAATGGAGGCGATGTCGAGGTAGTTCGTTGGCTCGTCGAGCAGCAGCATGTCCGGATCGGAGACGAGAATCTTGGCCAGATTGAGCCGCACCTGAAATCCGCCGGAGAATTCCAGCGGGTTCCGTTTCATGTCTGCGTTGGAAAACCCCAGACCCGCCAGGATCCGTTCGACCTTCCAGTGATGCTCCCGCTGGTTGGCCGGAAGATGCTTCATGCCCTCCAGCAACACCGTGGGTTCCGTGAAATTGAACTCCTGCTCTACATGGGCGATTCGATAGAGCTTCGGGATCAGCACCGTTCCGGAATCGGGGCGTTCTTTTCCCGTCAGGATGCGGAAAAGCGTCGTCTTACCGTGCCCGTTTCGACCGACCAGCCCGATCCGTTCCTTCGGATTGACCTTGAAACTGGCTTCATCGAAGAGGATGCGATCTCCGTAGCTTTTGGAAAGGTTGTCAACAGTGATCATGAAACCATCTTTGAGAAGAGAGAAGTCGATTGCACCTTGTTTTCTCTATCACGACCTGATAGGAATGATCAAGCAAGATGGCCGTTTGGACAGATGGCGGGTAGCCGGTGCAATCGGTTCGGTGAAAGGAGCGGAAATGGTAAAAAACCTTTTTGCGCACGTATGGAAGAATGGTTTTGGCCCGGTCGGTCAATTCGTATCGGCCCTGCTCGTATGTTGCATCTTGGTTTGCGGCGTTGCCGCCGCACAATCCACCGATACCACCGGAACGGTGCTGCGGTTCAAAATTCCACCCGCCCAGCCTTCACCGCCTCCCTCCCCCCCAACAACCGCGCCCGCCCCCGCACCAGGGCCCTCAGCCGCAACCTCGGCTCCGGTCATCGATGAAAAACCGGCCGCCCCAGCCGAAACATCGAGCAGCGCACCGACGGAACTTTCTCATGAAGTACTGAGCCCCCAGACATCGGATTCCAAGAAACCGTCTCCAGCACAACCGTCGGCAACCGAACCGACCGATGCCTCGGCCGAACAACAGGCTTCACGTAAATCGCCTGCCGTTCAAAAACCCCAGCCTGCAGCCAAAACGGATATCAAAGGAACATCAACCGAAAACGCCGGATCGGTAAAAAAGCTGCTTTCTCTAAATGTGCGCAAGGATGATCCGGCCGGAGAGATCCTGAATGTGATGCTGAACGGCTTCTACCCCCCTCGCGTGAGCGCTGCGGAGGGCGCTCCTCCCCGGATCATCTGCGATTTCCCGGAAGTCGGACTGGAAAAAGGAATCCCCAAGGTTCTACCGGTCAATGGGAAATACATCACCCAGGTGCGGATCGGATTGCACACCCAGCCTGTCTCGAAGGTGCGAATCGTTCTGGATCTCGTGCCGGAATACGATTACGACGTCGAGCAATTTTTCTATCAAAAGGAAAATCTTTACACCCTGGTGGTGAAAAAACGGTCATAGAGTCACCCCCCCAAAGAGCGGACGGAGAAGGAACCACGTCCCTGCATGAATTCGTGAATGGTATGAAATCCCCTCGTTTCGATCCACCTACAGAAATAGAGCGTCGAATCCTGCACGGGTTGCAATGGGAATACCGAAATTGTCTCTACTTTCTCGATCCTGAAATTTCTTCTCGGCTATCCCCGCCACAGTTCAGCCTCTTCGATGCCGAAAAACGCCTTGGGAAATGGTCCTTCGATCGAAAAGAAATCGCACTGAGCCGCTCCTTCGCACTGAACCACGGCTGGGGCGACATCCGGGAAGTGCTGAGGCATGAAATCGCGCACCAGATCGCTGACGAATACTTCCTTGCTTCTTTTCATGGAGAGACGAGCCACGGCCCTTCTTTTCATCAGGCATGCAAGTTGCTGAGGATCGAGCCCTGTGCGCGAGCTTCTTTTGTCCCGCTGAGCCGCAGGATCCTCGATGAATCCGAATCGTTCGGTGATCCGATTCGCCAAAGAATTCGAAAGCTTCTGGCCCTCTCAGAAAGCCACAACCACCATGAAGCCCAGGCTGCAGCCACCAAGGCCAGAGAACTGATGGCCAAGCATGCCCTGAAGGAAATCGAGGATTCCCCGGACAGGGAATTTTTCAGCAAGATCATCGGCAAGCCCGTATTGCGACGCACTCGAGATCGGTTGCTATTGTCTTCTTTGCTGGTACGACACTTTTTCGTAAAGGGAATCTGGCTTGCGGTCTTCAGCCCTGAATTGTGTAGGCCGGGCATGGTGTTCGAGATCAGCGGTACCCGAACGAATCTGCAGATTGCAACCTATGTCCATGATTTTATCGAGCGCTTCATCGCCACCGAATGGGAACGATACGCTTCTCAAAAACACTTGGGAAAACGCCACCGTGTGGATTTTGCCTATGGGATTCTTTCCGGATTCGACGAGAAACTGCTTCGACAGAACGAACGCTGGAAATCGACGCATCTGCCGATGGTCGTCCCCAAAGACCAGCAACTTGAAGCCTATTACCGCAATCGGTATCCACGCTTACGACACACCGCCCTCCGGCAGATCGCTTTCGATGCCACCATTCACAACGACGGGAAACGTTTGGGAAAACGCCTTGTGATCCACAAAGGTATCCAGGAAACAACCGACGGCGTTCGAGGGCTTCTCGAATGACCATTACCCACATTCGATCACTGCGTACGACCAGGGATGGCAGCCCATGAGATGAACATCCGATCCGTCCTTCGGCAACGCCGCGAGAACTCAGGACATTGGCTTATGCTTTAGAGGCCGCCCCTACAGACTTTCACATTACGCATTCTGCATCTTGTATTTTCACGAGAAACAAGGAGAAACGCGATGGTTCAAACCAAGGTTCAATGGATCGGTAACGAACATTTTGTCGGTGTCGACTCGAGCAATCATTCGGTCGTTCTCTCTGCAGCCAAGGACGGCATCGGTGTCAGACCCTCCGATATGCTCCTGGTGGCTCTTTCCGCCTGTACCTCCGTCGATGTGGTCTCCATCATGGAAAAGAAACGCCAGCCCTTGAGCAGTCTCGAGGTCATCGCTTCCGGAGAAAAGAACGAAAACCCGCCTTGGGCCTTTCGGAAAATCCATCTTCTCTTTCGGGTTCGCGGAAAGAACATCACCCCGGAGGCCATCGGCCGAGCCATTCAGCTCTCCCAGGAGAAATACTGCTCCGTCGGCGCAACGGTTCGGGGTGTCGCAGAAATCACCACGAGCTTCGAAATCCTTCCGGAAGAAGCAAGCGATGCCGTCGGGTGATGAGAACCTCGTGACGAGAACCTCGTTGACATCCCGTTTTCTCCGGTAGTACACTCCGCCGCAATCGGGGCATGAAGCCTCGTCGGAACACCGAAGGCATTCGATCCGCTTTGCCGGATGACACACCACATCCCCATCCGGCCCAAACGATCGCGCCTTCGGGGCTCTTTGCATCGGAACGATGCCTGTTGCTTTCCCATCCATCGCTTGCCCATGGAGGGCATCCATTTTTTCTCATTTTCGATGAAAGGAGCCCGACGATGCACATGGCTGATGCTCTGATTTCCCCGGCCGTCGGCGCCGGAATGTGGGCCGCTGCGGCATCCATTGCCGCATACAGCGCCCGGAAGGTCACCCGAGATGTCAAAGACCACCAGGTTCCCTTGATGGGTGTGCTCGGCGCATTCGTCTTCGCCGCCCAGATGATCAATTTTTCAATTCCTGCGACCGGTTCCAGCGGTCATCTCGGAGGCGGCATGCTGCTTGCAATTCTACTCGGGCCGCATGCCGCCTTTCTCGTGATCGCCTCCATTCTCGTGGTTCAGGCGCTGTTTTTCGCGGATGGGGGCTTGCTTGCGCTGGGTTGTAACATTATCAATCTAGGCTTTTTCCCGGCGTTCATCGGGTATCCGCTGATCTACAAAGCCATGGCCGGAGATGGTTCGAACCCAACGACGCGGTTTTGGGCGATTCTGTTGGCTGCGGTTGTTTCGCTTCAGCTCGGCGCCTTTGCCGTGGTTCTAGAAACGACGGCATCCGGTATCTCCGAGCTGCCGTTCGGTACCTTCCTTCTGCTGATGCAGCCCATCCACCTGGCCATCGGCATCGTCGAAGGTATCGTTACCGCTGCAGTCGTCACCTTCGTCTGGAAGGCCCGTCCGGAAATTCTTGCCGGAACTTCCGCAACCACCGTTGGAAGCGCCAGGAATCTGAAACCCGTTCTCGTCGGAATCGGCATCGCTGCACTGCTCACCGCCGGTGTCGTTTCCTGGTTTGCCTCCAGCCATCCGGACGGCCTCGAATGGTCGATTGCCGGTGTCACCGGAAAGGAAGAACTCGAAGCGCCCGAAACCGGTGTTCATGGGGTGTTGTCCCATATCCAGCGATGGACGGCCTTCATGCCAGACTACAATTTCAAGCCGGAAGCCGAAGCCTCTTCAGCGACCAAAACGGAAAAGGCGGCAGAGGGCGCGTGGCCTGCCGTCGAGCCGGGAACATCTTTTGCGGGCATCATCGGGTCGCTCATCACCCTGATGATGGCTCTGGGCATCGGATACGCGTTGCGCAGATGGTCCCGAAAAAACACGTAACACGAACAACGATCCGGATGGTCTTGCGAAAAGCAGAGCAT
Source organism: uncultured Desulfatirhabdium sp. (assembly GCA_964549995.1). Classification (GTDB taxonomy): domain Bacteria; phylum Desulfobacterota; class Desulfobacteria; order Desulfobacterales; family Desulfatirhabdiaceae; genus Desulfatirhabdium. The sequence continues at coordinate 6,742 of CAZJXF010000133.1, forward strand.
CCCAAGCTATGGTTCTTGACGGGCCTGAGCATGGGGGGAGATACGCCTTTTGATGTTGCATCGGATACTTGTTTGAAGCCGCCGGAGATCGTTGGGCCGGGCATGCTCATTCAAGTCATATCTGTTTGAATAACAAGATGTTGCATTCCAATGACCCATCGTTGAAGTCTGGCTACATGCCCGGCCCTTACGAGCTCGGGCGGCTGAGTTTATCCGATGCAACGAAAAAGGCGTGTCTCCCCCCCCATGCGACTCGGATGAGACTTGTGGACTTTTTGCGAGTCCATCAACCATAACTGGAGATGAAGCAATTGATTGCAAGACCATTTTACAACAGGCTGAAATCGTAAAACATTTATGTCCACCCCCCAAGCCGCACTCTTCGATCTCAACCGGCTCGAATCCTTTGCCGATCGCGACAGCCCGATCCATCGGATCGATCCGAGGGCCAAGCTCGTTGTCACCCTGATTTTCATTGTTTCCATTGTCTCCTACGGCAAATACGAGGTCAGCGCACTTCTGCCCTTCGTGCTCTATCCCATTGTGATAACGACCCTGTCCGGCGTCCCTGCCGGGCCGATCCTGATACGACTGATCTGGGCAGCACCCTTTGCCTTCTTCATGGGGTTCTTCAATCCGGTCTTCGATCGAACGATCGTAACCCATATCGGCGCAGTCGGCATTTCCGGCGGGTGGGTCTCCTTTGTGTCGATCCTCGTCCGCTTCTCTCTCACGGTCAGCGCCGCCCTGCTGCTGATCGCCACTACGGGTTTCATGACCGTGTGCGATGCGCTCGGCCGAATGGGGCTTCCTCGTGCCTTCGTCACCCAGCTCATGGTCCTGTTCCGATATCTCTTTGTTCTGGCCGAGGAGGCGGGCCGCATGACCCGTGCCCGGAACCTGCGCACCTTTCACAAGCGGGGCGAGGGGATCCGGGTCTATGCCTCCATGATCGGCCATTTGCTCCTGCGAACCATCGATCGGGCCACACGCATCCATCTGGCCATGTGCTGTCGGGGATTCAACGGTATGTTCACCCGAATGAGGGAGTTGCGCTTCCGTTCGGTCGACGCCGCGTTCATCGTCGGATGGTCGGCGGCCTTTCTGCTGTTCCGATCCGTGGATATTCCCCGCTGGATCGGGCACCTTGCGCAGGCGGTGGGACGATGAGCCATCACCTGGTCATCGCCCAGAATCTCTGCTATGTCTATCCGGATGGCACCCAGGCCCTCGAGGGCATCCATTTCCGAATCACCCACGGGGAATCGGTGGCCGTCATCGGCGGAAACGGAGCCGGAAAATCGACCTTGCTGATGCACCTGAACGGATGTCTCGTGCCGGCATCGGGTTCGGTACGAATAGGCGACTTTCCGATCACCGCCAAGACCCTGCCCCATGTCCGGGAAACCGTCGGTATGGTGTTTCAGGACCCGGATGACCAGCTCTTCATGCCCACGGTCGAGGACGATGTGGCCTTCGGTCCGATCAACCTGGGGCTTCCTCCGGAAGAAGTCTCCGCTCGAGTGGACGAGGCCCTGCGAACGGTCGGCGCCCTCCATCTGAAACATCGGCCTCCCTACCGGCTTTCGGGCGGCGAGAAGCGGGCTATCGCCATTGCGACGGTATTGGCCATGAGCCCGAGCATCCTCGTGATGGACGAGCCGACGTCCAACCTCGATCCCTTGGCCAGACGTCAGCTGATCGCCCTGCTCCAGCGCTTCGATCATACCCTCATCATCGCAACCCACGATCTCGACATGGCCCTCGATGTGTGCAGCCGAACGATGATTCTGAAGAACGGAACGCTTGTCGCCGACGGCCCGACGGAAGAGTTGTTGCGAAACCGTTCCCTTCTCGAGGATTGCAGGCTCGAGATGCCGCTGCGGCTGCAAGGCTGCCCGATTTGCGGAACCAATTAAGGAGGATGGACTCGCAAAAAGTCTCCATCTCCCAATTTTCTTCCAATGCCGGGCTTCCAGCAGGAGGGCGGGTGGTGTTTTGCGAAGCAGCGGAAACGTGTTTGAAGCAGCCGGAGATCGTTGGATCGGGCGGACGCGCTTCATCTGTTTTGGATGGATAATCCGAATGTTGCCTTTCAGAAAGCTATCTTTTCCATCTTGGCCATCCGCCCGATCCTACGAGATCGGGCTGCTGAGTTTT
>CAZJXF010000134.1:0-8732 GCA_964549995.1 uncultured Desulfatirhabdium sp.
GCAACATCAAAAGGCGTATCTCCCCCCATGCTCAGGCCCGGAAAAACCCCAAAATTGGGGGGAGTGCGACTTTTTGCGAGTCCGTCAAGCATGATGGACTCGCAAAAAGTCAGATGCTCTTGTTTAACCCGCAGGAGAGCGGGTGCATTTTGCTTGCGCAGCGGAAACTGTTTGAAGCCGCCGTGCCTCAGTCTCTTCGCTGACGTCTTCTACGAAGAATGGATTCCACGATTTCCCGCTCCGATCGGCATATCGCCTTCTGAAGAATCCTTTCCTGCCGCTTATTCCGATGTCGAACGACCCGATCCGCCCAGGACTTCGAAAAATCCTTCGCTGCTTCCGCGAGCCCCTCCCGATAGGCCCCAAACCGTCCATAACGGACACAGACCGTGAACCACCAAAGCTGATAGCTTAGTACCCAGGGAAACCAGCGGATGAACATCTCCAATGAATAGTGCTTGACGATCATACGGATGAGGTTTCGGCTGGTCAGTCGCACCACGAAATCCCCGAGTTTTCCGCCACCCGAACGACTGCCCATGTGATAGACGCGTGCCGTCGGCACATAGAGACATGGGTATCCGGCCGCATTCGCCCGGACATTCAAATCGGCATCTTCCAAATAGGCGAAAAAGGCTTCATCGAAAAGGCCGATATCTTCAAACAGCCTTCTTCGATACAGGGCTGCACCGGCACAGGGACCAAATACCGGCCGAAAACGATCGAAACGACCGTCATCGATTTCCCCGGTTCCGATACGGTATCCGGCCCCCCAGCGCCCCAGGGCGTCTCCAGCACCATCCAACAGCCGGCGATCGAAAAAATCGATCATCTTGGGAGCGAAACACCCATACTCCGGATAGGCCCCAACTGCATCGAGAAGCCGTTCCAGGCAATCTTCGGCCATTTCCGTATCGTTGTTGAGCAGGAAGACAAACGGGGTGTTGCAGGCCTTGATCCCTTCATTGACGGCTGCCCCGAACCCCCGATTCCGATCGTGAGCGATCACCCGAACGTCGGGAAAGGCAGATCGAAGCCACTCGACCGATCCGTCCCTGGAACCGTTGTCGACAACGATGACTTGATGTGGAGGGATCGTCTGACTGAAAACGGATGTGAGGCATACCGGAAGGAGTTCTCTTCCGTTCCAGTTGGGTATGACAACACCAATGCCCAAATCATCGATCATCGTCGTTCGTCAGAACACTTGCCATAAGTCCATCGTTGGGCCAAAAACAGCGACAACAGAATACTGCAAACAATGGCTGGCAGGATCCATCCCCATTTGAGAATGGACCAGCACACCACAATAAGAGGCAGCAACAGGACCCGGACCAGACTCCTCAAAAAGGCGTTGGCCGCAATCACCTTGGCGATTGGAGGCGAAAGCGTGTAATATCCTTTCACAAACCATCTGCCCGCCGGAAGTTCCATCAGTACACGGTCGCGAAAAGCTCTCAACACCTGAACGTGCGGCTCTTCCATCGAGCCGTATGCAGCTGTTGCGATAAAGCATCCGCCGCCGCCCCCACCATCACTGGGTGCAGGCTTTGGAAAGATATCCTTTAGTGTCAGGTACCAGGTGTTGGCTATGACTTGGTATCCGGCGTCGTTGGGATGTAGATTGTCGTAAGTCCAGGCACCCCAGTTACTGATCAAGGCTCCGTATTGGTCACATAGCGCAACCTTCTTTTCCTGAGCCAGCGCGACAATGGCCAGGTTATAGGTATTTGGAATATTTTTTCGACTACCGATATTGGGCTGAGAATCCGGAGTGAGGGTAGAGATGACAGGGGTCAAACCGGCATTCTTTGCAATATCAACCATGACTCCGAGATTGTATACCGTTGTACTATAGGATATCCCCCACTCGAAATCGTTGGTTCCTTCAAGGAGCAGCAGATAGGCCCCCTGCCTACCTGAAGATACAGAACCAATTCGGTTGACCCCGTCATAGGTGATCTCCCCTGGGACACCGTAATTGAGTACCTGCCAGGAACCTACGTTCGAGATCAGCAGGGTTTCGAGTTTCGGCTCATACCCGCCGATACGCTGACCGTCCCCGGAATTGGTTACATACGGATAACCGGCCGTGATGCTGTCTCCAAATCCGATGACCACCTTCGGGATGACGGGTGGGAGGGTGGTTGTCGGAAGAATCGTGGTTGTTGTAGTGGTGCTCTCTGGAATGAATGGATCCCCACCATCCGGATACCCGTTAGAACTGAGCAGAAGACCCACACAAACTACAACCACCAGAACGCCAATACCGACCGATTGATGAGAAGGATTCATCTTATCTCTATTTCCAGTTCAATCCGTCCAGTCTTTCCAAGGGCATGAGATGTCGCTCCCCACGAGAAAGGACAAAGGTTTTACCTTGTTCCAGAGAAACAACGATAAAACGTGCAGCTGCATTCGTACAAGGTGATCTTCTTCATGGTCGAAAGACCAACGTTCGATACCAGGTATCCGCCATAACCTGGTATCCGTCATCATTGGGATGCAGGTTATCGTAGGTCCAATAGCCCCAGTTTTCAATCAAGGCAGCATATTGGTCACAGAGAGATACATCCTTTTCCTGCGCCATAGCGACAATGGCGGGATTATACGTATTCGGAATATCTTTCAAACTGCCGATATTGGGCTGGGAATCCGGGGTAAGGGTGGCAATGATCGGCGTCAAACCGGCATTTCTGACAATATCAATCATAATCCCGAGATTGTAGACCGTCGTATCGTACGATATACCCCAGCCAAAATCATTGGTCCCTTCGAGAAGAAGGACGTGGGCTTTCTTTTTTCCTGAGACGACGCTTGCGATCCGATCGACTCCTCCATAGGTGGTTTCCCCTTCAATACCATAATTGAGAACCTTCCAACGACCTCCCCTTGCGTTCAGCAATTCCTCGAGTTTCGGCTCATATCCCCCGATGCGCCGACCGTCTCCGGCACCGGTCACATAGGGATATCCAACGGTGATGCTGTCTCCGAAACCGATGATGGTTTTGCGATAAAAAGGTGATAGGTTATTGTTCAGAAGGGCCTCGGTGGATGGTATACCGTTTGCGTAGGGCAAACCGGAATCGGCATAGCCAGCTGTGCAGAGCGACAGAATACCCATGCACATCCAGAATATCAGAATACCGAAACCGGCCGAATCAGAGGAAGGTTTCATCTTGTCTCTATTTCCTGTTGAACCCGTCCAGTTTTCGTTGATACCTGAAATATCGATCCCGCAGCGAAAGCCCCTGGGTGCTGCCCTGTTCCAGTACGGCGGCTTTGTCCGGATCATCAACCGTTTGAGGCAGGTCGATGGAAGGTGCACTCGAAGCCGGCAGGAACTCAACGCCTGATTCAACCGGTGCACTCCAGGACGTTCCCTGCCAGACACTGATGAAGGTGCGGTAGCTTCCATTGAAAAATCGGGACCACTTCACCTGCGGCATCCCATTGGGTCCGGATTCAATGGCTGGAAGCACATCCGGAACGTTGTTGATCGGATGGATCCGTTCGGCCGGGCTCCAGTTGTGACCATCTCCCCGCATCACGAAGATATCGTCGTTTCCGCCGTTGTTGCCTGCCCATACGATCCACAACACCCCTTCTTCATCCGCCCAAATGCATGGTGCCGTATTTGAGTGCATGCCTGTCGGCAATACATCCGGAGTGCTCCAGCCACCCCCTTCCGAGTGGACGAGGGTCAAGCGGGTACCGTCGTTGGTTAACGTTGTCCAGATCACCCAAATCTTTCCGTGGGCTGTCTTGGCGATGCTGGGGGTAACCTGCTGGCCATCATCCCGACTCAGCACCGTCGGTTGCGACCACTCACCGTCAGCGCCTTTTCGGGAGCACACGATCCGTCGGATAGCCCCATCCCTCTGGGACCAAACGGCGATATCCGATGCCATCGCCACGGTTTTCCATTCCGACAGCGTTTCGGCACCCCATCCGATCAGAATCAGCATCAATGAAACAACGAGTCTCCGTATCATAGCATTTCATTCGCTTTTCAAATGGTTGGATTGAAGGGTTTTTCGAATGACATAGATGGGTTTCTTCTGGGACTCATGGTAGGTTCGGCTCTGCAACTCGGCGATGAGCCCCAGGGAAACAAATTGCAGACCGGTAAACATCAGCAAAATCGCCAACAGCAGCAGGGGACGGTTGGCCAAACCCATGCCGTACAGCTGACGTTGAATGGTCATCCACAGAGCCATCACGAACCCGATCCCACCGCTAAGAACACCGAGAAGCCCGAAAATCTGGATCGGCCGGGTGGAATAGCTCAGAAAGAATTTCACCGTTATCAAGTCGAGCACCACCCGAATGGTTCTGGAAATGCCGTATTTGGATTTGCCGAATCTTCGTTCCCGATGGTTGACCCGCACCTCGGTGATCGCAGCCCCCAGGCCGCTGGCGATGGCCGGAATAAACCGGTGCATTTCTCCGTACAAGCGGAGATTGGCGGCGATTTCCTTTCGGAAGGCCTTCAGGGTGCAACCGTAGTCGTGCAGTTTGACGTTTGTCGTTGTGGAAATGATCCAGTTGGCGATGCGGGAAGGCAGTTTCCGGCTGAGAAACGGGTCTTTCCGATCGAAACGCCATCCATTGACCAGATCGTATCCTTCCTTCAACGTGGCGACAAGAAGGGGAATATCCTTCGGATCGTTCTGCAGATCGGCGTCAAGAGTGACCACTACATCACCGGATGCGTGATCGAAACCGGCCGACAAAGCGGCCGTCTGGCCGAAATTGCGTCGGAACCGGATGGCGATGACCCGTTCATCCTGCTGTTGAATATCGGAGAGAATTTCCCAGCTCCGATCGGAGCTTCCGTCATCTACGAAAAGGATTTCATACGACCATTTTGTCGGAGCGAGTGCTTCGCACAGCTCACGATACAAAATGGGAATGTTCTCTTCTTCGTTATACACCGGCAAGATCACCGATACATCCAATGCCTTCCTCCTTGTTCAGGATAGATTGCTGAAACACCTTGTCCGTTTATACCGGGTCTTTCGGCGGATCAGAAAGGGGTTTATCCCAAAGCGGCTCAAAAAACGCCCAAACGGCTGCTGGCACAAGGGAGGCGAGAAACACGCCATAGGCCAAAAGGCTGAAGGTCAGGGCCGTATCGTAATCGACATGCAGCAGTCCAAACAGAAAGACATTGCTCATCTCCCGGACGCCGATACCGTCGAAGGACAGGGGAAGCCTCTCCACAAATGTCGTGATGGGAATGACAGCAAGGCAATCCACAAAAGACAGGGGAACCGACAAGGCATGCGCAGAGCAGAAAATGACCAACACCGGAACGAATTGTTCGATAAAGGAAAGCCCCCAAAAACCAGCCAGCATACCTTCCCGACCATCGAATCGGGCAAACGCCTGATAATACGGTTCAATCCGGGGTTTTTGCGTAAGCGTTCGAATCCGAAACAGTTCCAAGATCCTTTCCCGAAAACCTCGTGAAAAGATTCCCCCTCCGACTGCAAGTACGCCGGCCGTCAATATTCCAAAAAGAACAAACAGGATGGTGGTTTGAGCGGAAAGCCGCATCACCAAAAAGCCGATACTGACCAAGATGAGGCATGCCGTAGCGGCCATTCCCAAGAAACGCTCCGTCAGAATAGCTGCGACAAGGTCTGTGTGGGAAGCCCCCATCCTTCGAATCCGCCAGTATTTGAGAAGATCCGGCCCGACACCAAACGGAATCACCAATCCCTGCAAACTGCAGATATAATAGATGCGAAACATTTCCATCTGGGTGACACGAATCGAAATGGCCTGCAACAGAAGTCGGAACTTGAACCCCATCAAAAAGCGGTCTACCAGGCACAGCAGAAACGTCAGGACCAGATACCCGAACCTGGCTTCCTGAAGGAGCCCTTTGACCTTTTCTCGGTCCATCCAGAGCACAAGAGCCGCAAGAATAGCCACGCTGATAAGCATTTGCAACAGGCTTTTCAGGTAGCGTTTCATGATCGAGGAAGAACGGTGGATACCGGCTGCCTGCGGCTTGTCCGCCGATTCAGACAGGGCAGCACAATGGCTTTCCACCACAGATCGAAGATCCGGTTTATAGCGGCCAGACCTCGGACTGTCGTTCGAGAAGCCTGCAGATTGCCGGAAAGGAACATTTCGCCGGATCGGAGCCATTCGGCATCCTTACGGCGCTTCCATCGAAAAAACGCCTTACGTTTCTTCAAAAGCGCGGGAAGCATCCGAACGGCGTCCCGAAGTCCCCGAAGATAGGAACCACCGACCCCTTTCAGGCTGACGAATCCGAGCTGGAGCACCTCAAAGAGCGTCAGCGTCGGCAAGGAAAGCAACAGCGTAGGCCATTCGAAGAATTTCAGCAGAAACATCCATCGGTTCCTGGCCTGATAATAGACCTTGGCCATCCCCCGGGGTTTCCCCCGATGATGAACCACCGCTTCCGGAACGTTGACGCATTTCCTGCCGCTCAGGGTAAAGCGGATACAAAAATCCCCGTCTTCCCAGTTGAACACGTACGCTTCATCGAAGCCGCCGACATCGAGTGCATCCTGCCTTCTGACGAGCATGGCCGCTCCCGAAACGGTATCGAAGATTTCAAATTCGGGCCTTGGCTGAATCGGATTGGGCTTTTCCCGGGAAATGAAGGCACCCAGATAATGAATCCATCCGCCGTTGTAGTGATAGGCCGATGGATCCGCTTCATCGCGGATTTCCGGATGACACAAGGCAATATCCGGGTGCATGTGCAATATGCGGAGCAGCTTCCGGCAGACATCGGATTCGAGAACGATGTCGTTGTCGAGCAAAAGAAGAAAGGAAGTGCGGGCCTCCTGAAGAAGCCGGTTTCTGGCCGCCGCTGGCCCCCGGTTTTCAGGAAATGCAATGAGATCAATCTCGGGATGATGCTCTGCAATCCACTCCCTGCTTCCGTCTGTCGAAGCGTTGTCCACCACCAGCAGACGATCCACAGGAACATCCTGGCGGCGGATGGAGGCGATTACCGAATCGATCGTCTCCCTGCCGTTGAAATTCACGATACCGATCGAAAGAAGGTTCTCTGATATCATTTCATTTCTCGTGGTTCACCGATGGAACCCCTTGCCACTTCATCCCCCCTACCGAGCCCCAAAAAGTCGGAAATTCGCTCCAGAAATCGATCGAAATCGCCGAGGCGGGTCTGCAAGATATCGTAAATGAGCTCATCATCGACTTCCCAATAAAGATGCACCAGACGGTTTCGAAATTTGGTCATCTCTCGCAGCGTCAGGACCAGTTGCGCGTCAATGCCGCCGTTTTCGTGGATCACCCGAAAGGTATCGGCATAGTCTTCGGGTACGCGAAAACGATTCCTGGAAACGATATGGCTGCAGATATCGATGGCGCTCTCGATGGCCACGATAAAATGGTATTTCGCACTGCCGATCTTGTCCGGATCGCTTAAGAACGAGTGTTTCTCATTCGACCGCAATCGCAGCAGATTCCGAACGGCCTTTCTCAGTTCGGAGATCAATCGGGTGATCTTGTCCGGATTAAACTGAATCACAAGCCGTTCCCCGAAGGTATTCGTCCCGGATGTGTTTGTAGTCAAAATAGTCCTTCCAGGTCAATTGTTCATAGTCACTTCTCAGATCCGGCGTTCGATCCAGCAGAGGAATCCCGTCCTTCAGCACATGGTACCGAAAGGGGAGGGGGGCATGGTTGATGACCCGAACATCGATTGGAAAGCCAACCCGATCTTCCAGCGTTCTTTCAAGATCGACTTCGAAAAACAGCGCCTGTTTCCTGTCCGCATCCTGAAGATACACCGCCAGATCAATATCCCGGAACACCTCTTCCGTAACAAAGGATCCGAAGATGTAGGCAAACCGGATATCTTCCCTGCCGATCAGCATGTCACGGATTTGATCCATCAACCGACGTTTTCCATTTTTCCCAATTCGATGTCGTTTCATATGATCATATCCAATGACTTGATGATGTCAGTAAATGTGGTTTCTGGCCATCCGACGTCTCCATTTGGCGCTCCAGATTTCGGGAAGGCTTTTCCGCCCCCGGCCCGGCAACCGAAAGATATAGTCGTTTTTCAGGCGCGGGATGAACCACGGTGAATCCCCGGGCCGATTCGTCCGACGATCCGGACGGCACACCCAGAACAAGCCCTGCCATTGCTGCTGCATCGCCGTTTCAACAACCGTTCGCCCACCTTCCCCATAGGGGAGGCAGATCACATCGCTCTGCTTTCCCAGTCGATCGGCGAGCGTCTTTCGGGATTCCGCCAGATCGAACGCAATCCGCTGTCGCTGCTCCGTCAAGGATTCGAATCGCCCGGTTCCGAAGCGGTTGCAAGCTTCCCGGTACACCAAACGAAGCCTTCGCCTCATATCTCTGGTGGGCATGCCCCGAGCGTTTTGGGCTGCCCAGCCCGTGCAAGTCTTTCGAACACGCTCATCGTCCCGAAACATGGGAAAATCCGACAGGGCGGAGGCCGTATCGAAGAGCGGTGCTCCGGGAGAATCGATCATCCGGAGCCGCCCGTCCTGGTAAACCCAGGGCAGGTCGAGATGAAGCGGATTGATGTCCATCTCCGGCCGAAAAAAGTCCACCACCCGATCGGTGACAAACACCCGGTTGTGCAAGTGGCCGTGTGATTGGATATCCATCACACCTTCGGCTTCCATTTGCCGAATCTCTTCCCAGCTCAGCCATCCCGGGCCTTCTTCGGAAGACGT
>CAZJXF010000135.1:0-8619 GCA_964549995.1 uncultured Desulfatirhabdium sp.
GAAAGTGGTGTTTTCATCCGAAGACAAGAAGAAAATCATCGATCAGTTCAAGCTGCATGAGAGCGACACCGGCTCTCCCGAGGTACAGGTCGGTCTTCTGACCCATCGGATCACCTACCTGACCGAGCATTTGAAGGTGCACAAGAAGGACCATCATTCCCGAAGAGGTCTCTTGATGCTGGTCGGACAACGCAGAAGGCTCCTCAATTATGTCAAGAACAAGGACATTCAGCGGTACCGCAGTATCATCGAAACCCTCGGATTGCGAAGATAGGCGGCTGGAGAGGGAAAAATCGCCCATGCATCCGGGGCTGCGCCCCGGTTAATGAAAGTCGCAGGAGCAAGCTACAAAAAAATGGGAGCCATTCGCTTTCTTCTGACTCCTGACTCCTGACTTCTGGCTCCTGATATTCGACTTTCGGAGGAATCCCCCATGCAGCCGGGGCTACACCCCGCTAGATGAAAGCATCCAGCGCGAATTTCAAAGAAATTTGGCGGTCTTCAGCGGCCATCCTGCCCACTGCCCACTGCCCACCGCCGACTGCCCACTTTCGCAGGAACGTAGTGCCGTGTTTTCATGCCCGGGGGTGGCGCCCCATTTTGCAGATTGCCATGAAGGAAAGATGATGGAACATATCGTAGAAACCCAATTGGGAGATGAGCGGATTATCATCAGCACCGGGAAGGTAGCCAAGCAGGCTTCCGGTGCCGTGGTCGTCCGATACGGCGAAACCGTGGTCCTGGTCACGGTGGTTGCAGCGCAGGAGCCGCTTACAGGCACCGATTTCCTGCCGCTTACCGTCGAATACCAGGAAAAGATTTACGCCGCAGGCAGAATTCCGGGGAATTATTTTCGGCGGGAAGTGGGCCGACCTTCGGAAAAGGAAATCCTGACCTCCCGGTTGATCGATCGGCCGATCCGGCCGCTCTTTCCGAAGGGATTCGCCTGCGAAACCCAGGTCATCGCCACCGTTCTCTCCATGGACCAAGTGCATGACCCCGACATCCTCGCCATGATCGGCGCGTCCGCCGCCCTCCAAATTTCCGACATTCCCTTCAACGGGCCGATTGCCAGCTGTAGGGTATGCCGCATCGACGGCACTCTGGTCGTCAACCCGCCCATGACCCTCGAAGCCAAGAGCGACATCAACATCATCGTCGCAGGCTCCAAAACCGGTGTGGTCATGGTGGAAGGCGGAAGCCGCGAAGTCACCGAAGCCGACATGCTCGAAGCTATTTTCTTCGGCCACGAGGCACTCAAGCCGGTCATCGACATTCAGGAAAAGCTCCAACAGGCTTGCGGGAAGGCGAAACGGACCTTCGATCCCCCGAAAAAAGACGATGCCTTTGCAGAGACGATCCGTCAGGCGATCGGCGATCGCCTGAAGCAGGCCGTTCTCATTCCCGGGAAAATGGACCGGCATGCAGCACTTCGGAAATTGAAGGCCGATCTTGTCTCCGAACTCGGCGAAGAAGGCTTGATGCGCAAAGAGGAAGTAGCCGCCGTTTTCGACGATCTCAAGAAAGAGACCTGCCGCCGCCTCGTTCTACAAGAAGGCAAACGCCTCGACGGTCGCGCCTTCAACGAGATCCGCCCCATCACCTGTGAGGTCGGCATTCTGCCAAGGCCGCACGGCAGCGCCCTGTTCACCCGCGGGGAAACCCAGGTGCTCGGTGTGCTGACCCTCGGATCGAGCCAAGACGAGCAGCGTATCGAAACCTTGAGCGGGGAAGAATCCAGGCCCTTCATGCTCCACTACAATTTCCCGCCCTTCAGCGTCGGTGAGGTGAAGCGCCTCGGCGGGCCGAGCCGAAGGGACATCGGCCACGGCGGACTGAGCACGAGAGCCCTCGAAAGCATTCTTCCGGACAAGAAGGATTTCGATTATACCATCCGGCTGGTTTCGGAAGTGCTCGAATCGAACGGCTCCTCCTCCATGGGAACCGTATGTGCCGGCACGCTTGCCCTGATGGACGGGGGGGTTCCGATCAAGGCCCCCGTTGCAGGCATCGCGATGGGACTGGTGAAGGAAGGCGATCAGGTCGTCATTCTCTCCGATATCTTGGGAGACGAAGACCATACGGGCGATATGGACTTCAAGGTCACCGGCACCAGCGCCGGAATTACCGCCCTACAGATGGATATCAAGATTCTCGAACTGGATCGAAGCATTCTCGAAAGGGCGCTGAATCAAGCACGAGAAGGAAGGCTGCACATCCTAGGCAAGCTTCTCGAATGCATCGATAAGCCCAGGGCCCGCATTTCGCCCTATGCACCGGCCATCACCACGATCAAGATCAACCCCGACAAGATTCGGGACATCATCGGTCCCGGCGGGAAGATGATCCGTTCGATCCAGAGTGAAACCAACACGCGTATCGAAATCGACGATTCCGGCACGGTCAAGATCGCTGCCCTCAACAAGGAAGACGGTGAGGCCGCCATCAAGCGGATCAACGGACTGACCATGGAAGCAGAGGTCGGAAAGGTCTACGAAGGAACGGTCGTCCGAGTGACGGATTTCGGCGCATTCGTCCAGATTCTTCCCGGAACCGACGGGCTGGTGCACATTTCGCAGCTGTCCACCCGACGGGTGACCCATGTGTCGGATGTCGTCAAGGAAGGGGACAAGCTCAAGGTGAAAGTCCTCGAAATCCAGAAAGACGGCAAGATCCGACTGAGTCACAAGGCCGTCCTGGAAGAAGGGCTGTAATCGACTGCATCCTCCTCGGGGTCGACATGACCGTGTCGACCCCGGTCCCGTCCGAACGCCATCCCATATAGATATGCATTCCATCCGCATTCCCATCCTGCGCCTCCGGCCCAAAACATCGAACGACATTCCCCTGCCCCGATTCATGACCCCGCTTTCCGCAGGCATGGATGTGTGTGCGGATGTCGAATCGGAAATTGTTCTGACACCTCAGGACATCGTGACCATTCCCACCGGATTCGCCATTGCCCTTCCGGAGGGCTACGAGGCCCAAATCCGCCCCAGAAGCGGCCTTGCCGTCCGGCACGGCATCACCATCGTCAATGCGCCGGGAACCATCGACGCCGATTACCGGGGGGAAATCCGGATTGCGCTCATCCATCTCGGCAAACACCCCTTCACCATCCGCAGGGGGGATCGGATCGCCCAGATGGTCGTTCATCCGGTGGTTCGCGTCGACTGGGAGGAAGTGTCCCGATTGGAAGACACCGAACGCGGCCCCGGAGGGTTCGGTCATACCGGCAGGTAACGCCACGGGAAGCGTCATGTTCCTTACGTAAAAACCATGAAAACCATCCGTATCCATCGCTTCGGACCGGTCACCGCCTACGAACTCGGCTATAGCCCGATCGGCCGCCCTCTCATGACCGTCTGTGCCTTTCGCGTCGGAGACGTCTTGATCGATACGGCCCAGGCACACATGCAGCAAGCCCTTCTCGAACACATCGAGCCGGCGCCCCCTGCGCTCGTGCTGCTGACCCACCATCACGAAGACCACAGCGGCAACGCCTCGGCCGTCTCCAAACGGTTCGGCATTCCCGTGTACGGTCATGCCCTGACCGCTCGAAAACTCGAAAAGCCGTTTCGCATCCTCCCCTACCAACATTGGGTATGGGGAAAATCCGCCCCCGTATCGGTTCAAGCCCTTCCCGAAGAGCCGATAGCCATCGAAACGGGCACCCATCGTCTGCTGCCCATCCACACTCCCGGTCACAGCAAAGACCATACGGTATACCTCGATCGAGAAAACGGAGCGTTGTTTTCGGGGGATCTGTTTCTCGGGGAGCGGATCAAGTATTTCCGGGCGGATGAAAACATGCGGGATCAGATTGCATCTCTTGAAAAGGTGCTTACCTTCGATTTCGACGCCCTTTACTGTTGCCATCGGCCGACACCTACAGGCGGAAAGGAAAAGTTGCGGCGGAAACTTGCCTTTCTGCAGGAATTCTACGATACGGTACGGCGGATGCATCGCGAGGGCCTCGACCCCAAGGAAATCGTCCGGCGGTTGGATCGAAAAGCCGAACGGTTGGTTCGATGGGTCACGATGGGCAACGCCTGCTTTGCGAACATGGTCTACAGCGCCCTGAGAGACGGCCCCCGTTGACATCCCTTGCTTGCTTTTTAGAAACCGTTGTGCTTATAGAACGACACCATGAACACCACAGACGAACACATTCCGAATCCCAAAGAAATCGAAAAAGAATTGGGTGAATTTCTGGCCAAGAAATTCGGGGGCAAGGTCAAGATGATCGCCACCCACGAAGTTTCACCGGAAGAAGCCGAATTCCTTACCCAACCGAAACAGCCCAAACCGACTCCGGAATTTCGGTTCGATCTCAAGCCGGAAGAACTCATCGCCTATCTGGATCAGTACATCGTCAAGCAAGATCACGCCAAAGCGGTTTTGGCCACCAAGATCTGCACCCATTTCAACCGCATCCAGCAGGCGCGGGACAACGAAGACATGGACCGGGATTTGGTCGGCGGCATCAAGAACAACGTCCTCATGATCGGCCCGACAGGCGTCGGAAAGACCTACATGGTCAAACTGATCGCCAAGAAGATCGGGGTGCCCTTCGTCAAGGGGGATGCCACCAAATTCAGTGAAACCGGATATGTCGGGGGAGACGTCGAAGATCTGGTGCGGGACCTCGTTCAGGAAGCCGGTGACGACATCGAGCTCGCCCAGTATGGGATCATCTATATCGACGAAATCGACAAGATCGCCGGAAGCCGAACCATCATTGGAGCGGATGTCTCCCGCACCGGGGTGCAGCGCGCCCTGCTCAAACCCATGGAAGAAACGGAAGTCGACCTGAAGGTACCCCACGACCCCATATCGATGCTTCAGGAAATCGAACGGTTTCGCAAGACCGGGGTCCGGGACAAGCGGGTCATCAACACGCGGAACATTCTGTTCATCGTAAGCGGTGCCTTTCAGGACCTGGCCGAGATCATCCAAAAACGGCTGAACTGCCAGGGGGTGGGCTTTCATGCTACCCTCAAGGACAGCATGACGGTCGATGACATCCTGGCCCAAGTCCGAACGGAGGATCTGGTCTGCTACGGCTTCGAGTCGGAATTCGTGGGAAGACTCCCTGTACGTGCGGTTTTCGAACATTTGAGCGAAGAAGATCTTTTCGGCATTCTCAAGAATCCCAACAACCCGATCGTTTTGGGAAAGAAGCTCGATTTCGCCGCATACGGCATCCGCATCGTCTTCGAGGAAGAGGCCCTGCGCATGCTCGCCAGACAGGCCTTCCTGGAGAATACAGGCGCCAGGGGCCTGGTCAGCGCCGCAGAAAAAGCCCTGCTGCCCTTCGAACGGAAACTGCCTTCGCTCGGAATTTCCCGGTTTCCGGTCACCCTCGCCGCGCTGAGCAACCCGGAGCGTACCCTCCAATCCTTGTCGGATCCCGAAGCCATCGAAGCGTTGGACCAGATTTTCTATCGCCTGAAAACCCTGGAGCGAAGCGCCGTTCAGTCCTACCTCGAGGAAAATCGAGGCTTGTTTTCGGAACGCTACGGTTTGGCCCTGACCCCATCCAAAATCGCACTGGTCGCTTCGGCTTACTGCAACGCCATTCTCGATGTCGGCAAGGTCATCCAGCGGCTGAAGAAGCATTACGATGCCGTAAAACGGATCGAGCTGTCGTTCTTCAAGGAACACGACATTCACATCGTTCTCGATGACGACTGCCTCGACTACATCGTCACGGAAATGGTCGAAAAACGTTCCACACTCGACGAGTTTCGAAAGGACATCGATCGGGACCTGGCGCTGGGGCTGAGACTGGTTCGGGAAAAAACGGGAAAAAACCGATTCTTCTTGAACCGGAACGCCTTGATCAATCCCGAAGCCTATATTGCGGAGTTGATCCGCACCGAAATGAAACACCAACCGACAACCCTGCTGCCGCCTGCGGCGGCTGAATCGGCCAACGAAAACCGGCCCCGAGGATGACATGATCGGTATTTCCAAATTGTATTGCGGTACGGTGGAGCCCTCGGACGCGCTGCGCTACGGCAGACATTCCAAGAGCCTTCCGTCCCATCTGCTCCAATTTTCGAGCGACAAGAAGCCCGTGGTGGTCTGGAACATGACGCAGCGATGCAACCTGCGCTGCATCCACTGCTACGCCCATGCCACGGAAAACACGGCTGCAGACGAACTGACGACGGAAGAGGGAAAGGCCCTGATCGACGACCTGGCGGCCTTCGGCTCTCCGGTGATCCTGTTCTCCGGCGGAGAACCCCTCGTACGCCCCGATCTGCCGGAACTTGCCGCATATGCCGTTCAAAAAGGCATGCGGGCCGTCATTTCCACCAACGGAACCCTCATTTCCGCTCAGACGGCCAAAACCTTGAAGGAAATCGGGCTTTCCTATGTCGGGATCAGTTTAGACGGCATGGAACCGGTCCACGATCGGTTCCGGGGGGTTCCGGGGGCGTTCCGCAAGGCACTCGAAGGTATCCGCAACTGCCAGCGGGCCGGCATCAAGGTGGGGTTGCGGTTCACCATCAACCGGCACAACGCGGCGGAAATTCCGGCGGTCTTCGATCTTCTGGAAGAAATGGATATTCCCCGCGCCTGTTTCTACCACCTCGTCTATGCCGGAAGAGGTTCCCGCATGGTGGAGGAAGACTGCACCCATGAGGAAACCCGCAGGATCGTGGATCTCATCATGGATCGAACCAAACAGCTCCACGATGCCGGAAAACCCAAGGAAATCCTCACGGTGGACAACCATGCCGACGGTCCGTACGTTTACCTGCGGCTTCTGCGGGAAAATCCCGAACGGGCCCAGGAAGTCCTTTCCCTGCTCCAGATGAACGAAGGAAACAATTCCGGACGGGGCATCGGCTGTGTGAGCTGGAACGGGGACGTTCACGCCGATCAATTCTGGCGGCACCATTCCTTCGGTAACGTCCGCAAGCGGCCTTTTTCCGAGATCTGGACCGATCCGAACGACGAACTCTTGATGCGCCTCAAGGACAAAAAACGCTATGTCACCGGAAGATGCGCCACGTGCCGATGGCTCGACATCTGCGGCGGCAATTTCCGGGTTCGCGCCGAGGCCGTCACAGGAGACGTGTGGGCACCCGATCCGGCCTGTTACCTGACGGACGACGAAATTCGCTGACCGATTTCATGGGAAAAGGGCTTCCACCGCTGTTCCCTTTTCCCCCAACAGAAAGGGCTTCTCATGATCTTTCCAGACTACAGACCCCGACGTCTTCGCAGGACGGAAAACCTTCGCCGAATGATCCGGGAAACCATCCTGACACCCGCCGATTTCATCATGCCGTTTTTCGTGATCGACGGGAAGAACGTGGCCAACCCCATTGAAGCGATGCCGGGGCAGTTTCAGCTCTCCATCGACAGACTGGTCGCCCAGTGCAAGGTCGTTCGTGATCTGGGCATTCCGGCCGTCATTCTCTTCGGCATTCCGGAGCGCAAAGACGAGCTGGGAAGATCGGCTTACGCGAAGGACGGCATCGTCCAGAAGGCCGTCAAGGCCGTCAAGGACAAGGTCCCGGAGCTGGTGGTCATCACCGATGTCTGCTTGTGTCAGTACACCGATCATGGCCACTGCGGGGTGGTGGAAAAGGGAGCGATCGACAACGACGCCACCCTGGATCTGTTGGCTGCAACCGCCGTGTCCCATGCCCGTTCAGGCGCGGACATGGTCGCCCCGTCGGACATGATGGACGGTCGGGTCTCGGCCATCCGGGAAGCACTCGATGAATCCGGTTTCAGCATGGTTCCGATCATGGCCTATTCGGCCAAATACTGCTCCGGCTTTTACGGGCCGTTCCGACAGGCAGCCGATTCGGCACCCAAATTCGGAGACCGAAGGACCTATCAGATGGATCCGGCCAACGCCCTCGAGGCCATCCGGGAAGTGACGATGGATATCGAAGAAGGGGCGGACATCATCATGGTGAAGCCGGCGATGGCCTATCTCGACGTCATTTGCCGGGTGCGCCAGGAAATCGACCTACCGGTTGCCGCCTACCAAGTGAGCGGAGAATACAGCATGATCCGTGCAGCCGAAAAAATGGGATGGCTCGACGGTCCCCGGGTCATGATGGAAAGCCTCACGGCCATCAAGCGCGCAGGGGCCGACATGATCCTGACGTATTTCGCCATGGAAGCGATACAACTGATCTGACGGATCCGACGGATCTACCTCTTACTTGATAGGACCTCCGATGAACCACCCCCACGTACATGGCCACCATGCTTCCGGACAGCAGGGCGGACCGCGCAAGGCCACCCTTCGGCTCGTCGCCTGGGAAATCACCCGCAACTGCAACCTTTCCTGCGTCCACTGCCGGGCTGCGGCAACCAACGGGCCCTATGCCGGGGAACTCGATACGGCGTCCTGCTTTCGGCTCCTGGACGAGATCGCGGCCGTCGGCTCGTGCATCGTGATCCTGACGGGCGGAGAACCGTTGCTTCGACCGGATATTTTCGATGTGGCCCGATACGGTACGGGCAAAGGTCTCAAGATGGTCATGGCCCCGAACGGCACCCTCATCGATGCAGCCAATGCCCGAAACATGGCGGATGCCGGCATCCAGCGCATCAGCATCAGCCTCGATGGCAGCCGGGCCG
>CAZJXF010000136.1:0-8470 GCA_964549995.1 uncultured Desulfatirhabdium sp.
TCACTACCCTTCAAAGTTTAGCAGTTTTGAGGGTAAAAACCATGAAGTTGGGTTATGACAGCGAGGCTTACCTTCGGATGGCTCGATTCATTGCCGAGGGCCGATGGCTTGGGCCATACGACGGGATGACCCTGATCCGGCTGCCGGTCTATCCCGCATTTGTGGCGAAGGTGGTGAGACTGGGTCTTTCGCTGCAGAATGTTCAGGTTGTTGCCAATCTTGGAGCGATTCTGGTTTTGGCCCTTGCCTTGCGGGCTGCCGGGCTGACGGCGATTCGGATCTTTGCCGTCGTGCTGCTTGCAGGCTTCCATCCGGCCTTCTGGATGCCGTGCCGGTTTGTGGCGACTGAAGCGCCGGCACAGGCCCTGATAACGATTATAATGGCATCTGCCATCGGGATGGCGGCATCGATTGGGCGGGCGGGAGCAGTCCGGTGGGCGTGGGCCGTTCTCTTCTGTCTGGGGCTGAGCGGTGCTTTCTGGATCCGGGAAGAAGGGGTGTGGCTCCTGCCCTCTTGTCTGGTGCTGGGTTGGGTGATGGTTGTCGTACGATCCGGAAACGGGGTGGGGGGCGGTGGGCAGTGGGCAGTGGGCAGTGGGTAGTGGGTAGTGGGTAGTGGATACTTGGCCGATTTTCACCCACGGGGCGGCGACAATGAAGTGATCAGTGATTGGATGCAGCGGCTGGGATTTGCGCTGATCGTGGGCGCTCTGGGAATTGTGTGCCTGCTGGCCCGTCATTGGATCATCACACAAAACGAGCGTCACTACGGAGTGTCTGTCACGACCGAGATTTCGGAGCCCGAGTTTCGGAGAGCGTTTCGGAACCTGACCCGTCTGGATGCGAACCGGCACCACCCCTATGTTCCCGTCACTCGGGAAGCAATGGCGGCGGCCGCCCGGGTGAGCCCAGGGTTTCGGGAGGTGATGCCGGTGTTGGAGGAGCAGCTTGACGGAAAAGGCTGGTCCCGCCACGGGTGCGAATGGATGGGCATCTGCCGGGAGATTGCAGGTGGATGGATGGTGTGGGCCTTTCGGGATGCCGCGGCCCAGGTCGGTAAATACGTGGATGCGAGGACAGCCCGGGCCTTTTATTCCGGGATAGCCGACGACATCGAAGCCGCTTGCTCGGCAGGGCGGATCGAATGCTCGTTTAATCCAACCGGAAACATCCTTGCCCCTCCTCTGCAGCCTGTGGATGCCTGGCGAATCCTGTCTTCCTGCGGCCGGGTGCTGTGGATGGCCGTTTGGATGCCGGGGCTGGGTGAGGGGATCGCGGCTGTGGAACGCCTTCCATCCGGGCTGGAAACCACTCAAGCGTACAGATGGCTCAAAGGCGATCGGATCGGCGCGGAAGCCGCCCCCCTCTACCGCTTCGGACCGCAGATTGTCTGGGTGTATCGGGGGATCCATGTGCTGGGGGGGGCTGTGGATCCTGGCGGGGCTGATCGATGGGGTTTCCGGATGGTTTTCCCTGTGCCGGAAACGGGGCACCGGATTGTCCACGCTCCAGGCGGCGGCTGTGTTGTGCTGCGTCGTCATTGTCAGCCGAACGCTTCTGGTGGCCTATATCGACGCCATGAGCTTTTGGGCGCAGCTTCGGTACATGCTGCCGGTGTATCCGGCGCTGATCGTCTGGATGGGATGCATCCGTTGGCCGTCGATCATCTGGAAGTATCGTCGCTCTTGATACGAAGACCCAGTACGGCAAGGGCGAAACCGTTCACCATGACCTGGATGCCGAGGCCGATGGCTGTCGTGGCGGAAATCACGATTCGCAGAATCTGCTGATAGGGCAGAGGTCCGAAGCCTGCCTCCTGCCAGATGCCGACGGCGTGAAACAGGAGTCCTGAACCGATGAGCAGAAAAATTGCGCCGATGGCGATCCCCCACTCGACGGGCTTGCCCTGAACAAGGCGGCGCCAACGGTTCTGATGAGGCAGTAGCCCCCTGTGCACGGCATAGGCTTTTACGAACAGCCCGAAGCCGAGCATCTGAAAACCGATCAGGATGGCTGCAGCGAAAACCAGAAGCGTGGACAGATCGAAGGTCACCCCACCGATGCGAAGCGGTGCGGGCAAGAGAAGGGTAAAACCGATCAGGCCCGACAGAAATAGGAAGAGCCCGGGAATGATGAAAAGCCACATCGGGCTGTAGAGCAGCATGAAGCGCAAATGTCGCCATCCGTCGCGCCAACTGCGCAGATGCGGCGGGCGGCTCCTGCCGTCGGGCCGAAGCGTGATGGGGACCTGATCGATGCGAAGGCCGAAAATGCTGGCCTTGACTACCATTTCGGATGCGAATTCCATTCCGGCGGTGCACAGACCGAGGCGATCGATGGCTTCTTTGCGGAATGCCCGCAGGCCGCAGTGAAAATCCTGGACGGGGGAGCGGAAAAAGAGCTTTCCGATGGCTGAGAGAACGGGGTTTCCGATCCAGCGGTGTTTCCAGGGCATGGCGCCCGGCAGGATGCGGCCGCCGCCGGAAGGCAGGCGACACCCCATGACGAGATCTGCGCCTTGACGCAACTTTTCGAGGAACCGGGGGAGCTCCGAAAAATCGTAGCTTCCGTCGGCATCTCCCATGAGGATGTACCGGCCAAAAGCTGCAGCTATGCCGCCCGAAAGCGCATTGCCGTAGCCTTTGGCTTCGACAAGGACAACGCGGGCGCCTGCCGCCCGGGCAAGCTCTGCGGAGCCGTCCGTGCTGCCGTTGTCTGCAACAAGCACTTCGCCTTTAAGACCCGAAGCGTGTATGGCCTCGAGGGCCTCCCGGATGCAGGCTTCGATGGTTTCGGCCTCGTTGAGGCAAGGCATGAGGATGGTGAGTTCCATTATAGGCTCATGGATACTGGAAACAGGAGTTAGAAATCAGAAAATACAGCGGTTGACTTCAATTTCAATCTTCTGAGATGTCAGCCTTTACCTTGGTCATATTCCTATGAAAGTCGAATATCAGGAGTCAGAAGTCAGAAGTCAGGAGTCAGAAGAAAGCGGATGGCTCCCATTCTTTATAGCTTGCCCCTGCGACTTTCATTAACCGGGGTGAAACCCGGGTTGCATGGGCGATTCCTACGAAAGTCGGCAGTGGGCAGTATGGTCGCTGTCATACCACCATATTCCTTTAAAATTCGCGCTGGAGGCTTTCATCCAGCGGGGGGTAGCCCCAGCTGCATGGAGGATTCCTACGGAAGTCGTTCCTACGGCTTCCATTTATCGGGGTGAAACCCCGGTTGTATGAGCGATTATCGTGAAAATCGTGAGTCGGCAGTATGCAGTGTGGCCCGAAATCCCGGGTAAATCCAGCCTTCGGCAGGAGGAGGCCGAAACTGTTCTCTCTTACCAATGTAACCATCGGAAATCAAGATCATGCAGAATCCGGATTATCGAAACTTTTCCGGCACCCTTGCCATTATCGTCAACTATCACTCAGCCAAACTGTGTCTTTCTGCCGTCCATTCTGTCATCTCATCCGAATCTCTTGGGCCGGTTCATGCGGTTGTTGTCGACAACAGTGTGGATGAAACAGAAGCCGATATACTGGTTCAAGGCTTGCCGAAATCTGTCGAACTGGTTGTGAATCCGGTCAATACCGGTTTCGGAAATGCCTGCAATCGGGTTTTCGAAAAATTTCCCAGTGCGGGGATGGTTCTGTTGTTGAACCCCGATGCACGGCTGAAATCAAAAGCTTTGATCAGATTGCAACGATCGCTGCTTTCCCATCCGCGCATGGGGGCGGTGGGACCCCAGCTTTTCTGGGATGATTCCCGATGCTTCTATTTGCCTCCGTCCATTCCGGTTGAGTTGATGCGGTTGTACCAACAAATTGCCCCGTATCCTGGTTTATCGCAAATAATATCGATACTTTGGCGCCGATACGAATTCTATGTTTGGAAGGCAACCCGTCGGATCCGGGTGCTGAATTTGTGCGGAGGCCATGTTTTGCTCAAGTCCGAAGCCGTTTTTAAGGCAGGCGGGTTGTTTGATCCAAGATTTTTTCTATATTATGAAGATACGGATCTGTTTTACCGCCTTCGAAAAAGCGGTTACCAGCTTTTTGTGGATCCAGCGGCCGAAGCTGTTCACACCTATGATCAATGTGGTCAGAAGGATTTGCAGTTTAAACGTCAGCAGATGGCTATAGCAGACCGTCAATTCCGGGAGAAATATGGTATCCAACTATCTCCATCCATTGGTGCAGACGCGTGTCATCACCTTGAGATTTTGGGGAAAATCGATGTATTGGCGCTTCGATGGATGCAATATGGCCATCGTATTGGTACAGATTCGGCACAGGTTCGCTCTTTTGGAAGGGCCTTTTCGCTGAGTGTTCCCGGCAGGATGATACACAGGTGGGTTTTGGAATGGAGTCCCAATGAGAGTTTTATCCCATCGGTAGCCATGTTTGGGTCTGGAAAGGTTGCTCAATTTCCGAAAGAATGTTTTGATTTATTGTCACCTGGACTGTATTACGCCAGGCTTGGAAGTGCATCGGGATGGAATCCGGATTTTATCTATTTTTCCATCAGAAAGGAGCCCTGAATTGGTGGATGCAGATTTAGCACATCGAAACAATCGAATTGGAGACTTTTTGGCATTTCCAGAACCCTTTCAATTTTATTGTTTGATGTTTCCCGGCGATCATCTCCATTTTGGATATTGGCATGAAAAAGATTCTGGCAGGCCTTTCCTCGAAGCCCAGGATGCGTTGTTTGAACGGCTGCTGGAGTATCTTCCTGAACCGCCCGCCTCAATACTCGACGTGGGTTGCGGCCTGGGTTATTCTTCCTATTTATTGAGCAGGAAAGGCTACTACGTTCATGCCATTTCACCGTCTCTGGAAATGATCGCCTATGCCATCAAATACTATAATGATTCCAACATATCTTATGAAAATTGTGGATTTCTGGATGAGGAATCGCGATCGTTTCAGAAAAAAAAATTCGATGTAATATGGTTTCAGGAATCGCTTCAATATCTACATCCACTCGTCCGTGTGCTTCAGAAAGCCAGAGAACTGTTGAATCCAAAAGGAATTCTGGTGTTATGTGATGAAGTGGTTCAGGACGAAACCATTCTTCCGGAAACGATGATCCATCCGCTCAAAAGTATCCTCCGGCTGATGGCCGAAACCGGCTTTCGAGTCGATCGTTTTGAGCTGATCGGGGATCGGGTCAAACAAACCTGTGATGAAATCATCTCAATGTTTGAGGCCAATCGTGTGCGTTTGTCCCAACTGCTTGGTGGCGGGGATGAAATGTTGCGCCGGATCGATCATTATGAGAAAGGGTGGAGAAGCCAGTTATCCTGGTATACCAATGGAAAAACTAATTATTTTACCATGAAGGCCAGAAAGGATGAGATTCGCGTCCGGTCTTATCGGAAAGGGGATGAGGATCGAATTTTACCATTGTTTCGTCAGGCGTTCGGCGTCAATCGATCCAGTGAACACTGGAATTGGAAATTTCGACAGGATCCGTTCGGCGCTCTAAACATTGCCGTTGGTGAAACCGATGATGGGCAAATTGTTTCCCATTTCTGTGGATATCCAGTGCCATTCTATACCGACCACTTATCGAACAGCAAGTTCATCGTATTTCAGGCTGGAGATACGATGACGCATCCGGCTTTTCGAGGCAAAGGAATCGGCAAGAACAACCTTCTTTCCCGGACGGCCCATTATTTTTATGATACGTTTTGTCAGGGTGTTATCCCTTTTTTTTACGGCTTTAATAGGGGAATTATTCGTAAATTGGGGGAAATGTTTTTAGGATTCGAATACCTTGAGCCGATTCCCTATCATGTGTTGAATTACAACCAATATGGCAAGGTTTCTTTTTGGAAGAAGGCGGTCCAACGGATATACGGTTTTTCCATTGACAAAGTCGATCGGATCACCGATGAATACGACCTTTTTTTTTACGATCAAGCAAAAAACTATGGATTCCTAGTCGAGCGGAATGCTCAATATCTGAAGTGGCGCTATCTCGATTGCCCCGATGGAGTGCATCGTATATACGCATTGCGTAGGTGGGGAAAACTGGTGGGCTGGAGCGTGTTTCGTCGGAGGGGAGATGTTTTGCTGTGGGGCGATGCGTTCTTTGATTCGAAAGGGGTTGCTGGGCTGGGCTTTTTTCTTGCTGAAGTGATCCGATGCGAAAACCGAGTGGCCAGCTGTGCAGGTATGGTCGCCGGCAAAAGAGAGATCTCCAATCCGGGCGAGATGAAACCCATTTTGCGTATTGAAGGCTGGTTTTCGTTGACACCGGCCTGGTGGACGGAGGCTCTTGGCAAAATAGGATTTGTAATCGAAAAAGAGCCCAACGATCTTGCTCCCTGTGTCAGGCGTTTCTCCGGAGCTTTTGATCCGCAAACGCTTGGTTCGAGATGGTATTACACCTGGGGAGACAGCGACCTGTTTTGATGAAACAAGAGAGCGAACTGATCCCTTTTGTGCCCTTCGACCCTGTCGGGAAACGGGTCCTCGTGCTGGCGCCCCATCCGGACGATGAAACCATCGGCTGCGGAGGAACGCTTGCCCTGCACCGGATAGCGGGTGATTTCGTTCGGGTGGTGTTTCTGACCGACGGATCGAAGGGGGCTGCGGATGCATGCGTATCCGCTGAGCAATGCGCTCGGGAGCGGCGACAGGAAGCCCTTGCCGCCTGCGCTGTTCTGGGTATTTCCGATGTCGTGTTCTGGGACTATGAAGACCGCAGGCTTTGCGATGCCCAATGCAGCCTGAACCGGCTCATCGAAGCGGTCGAAGACTTTCGGCCCGAGCGCATCTATGTGCCTTCGATTCTGGAGTTTCATCCCGATCATCGCATGACGGCCTTTCTGGTCGGGGATTTCGCATCGAGTGTGGCAGGGTTCGCCGATGTCGAAATCTGGATGTACGAGGTGAACCAACCCGTTTGCGTGAATACCCTTGTCGATATTTCTCCCGTTCTCGATCGGAAGCAGTCGGCACTCGCCTGTTATGCCTCCCAACTGAAGGTGCGGCCCTACGATGCCGTAAGCCTCGCCCTGAACCGATTCCGGTCGCTTACCCTACCCGATGGATGCACCCATGCCGAAGGGTTTTTCCGGTGTACGCTCGGAGACATTCGGAAAAATGGTCTTTATGGGCTTCCAATCGTATGTATCGACCGCTATCGGCCGGCCGTTTGGGAATCCGGCCCGCTGGTGTCCATTCTCATCCGGACGAAAGATCGGCCGCGGCATCTGGCAAACGCCATCCGATCCGTCGTCGGGCAGACGTATCGCCATATCGAGATCGTTGTGGTGAATGACGGGGGGGCGGATGTCCAAGGACTTGTGGAGAGGGAGGCGCGAGGTCTTCCGGTGACGTACATCCGCCATGAGACGTCGAAAGGAAGGGCGGCTGCCGCCAATTCGGTGCTCACTGCCGCCCGAGGGGCATGGCTGAATTTTTTGGACGACGACGATGTGCTCTATTCCGATCATGTCGAAACCCTGATCCGCAAGCTCCAGGAATGCGGCGGGGATGCAGCCTACGGCGGGGTGCGCACCTGCCGCTATCGATCCGTCGAAACCGTTTCAGAGGGGCCTCTCAGCGAGGAAATCCGCTTCAACCATCCCTTCGATCCGGATGTTTTGCTTTTCGAGAACTATCTGCCGATCATGAGTGTGCTCTTCTCCAAAGCGGCCCTTTCCGAGATGGAGCGGTGGTTCGATGAACGCCTGATCCTGTTTGAAGACTGGGATTTTTGGATTCGGCTCTCGAGGGGCCGAACCTTTCATCACGTGGATGCGGTTACTGCGGAATATCGGTTGTACGGAGAAGAGGACATCGAAGAAGCCCATCGCAGCAAATATCGATACGATGAAGCACAGGCCGATTTGTTTGACCGAGCCAAACCGTGGATGGATGGAAAGGCCTGGCTGCAGTTTCAGCGGAAGGGCTCTTATGGGGAGCTCAAGCGGCAAAACGAAGGGCTGGCTTCGGAAGTGTTCCGGCTTCGGCGTCATGCGGAAGCGTTGGAAGAGAGGCTTCATCTTCTTGAATCCCAACGGAATTCAGAAATCCGGGGGATCGTGGAAGCGCTTTCTCGGGAACGGATGCACGTGGAGACTTGGATCGAAGGTCTCGCGAAACAGGTGACGGCCCTGAAAGGCATGATGCAGGAGTGGGAGGCCGTTGGAGAGAAGGGAAAAGGATGCACTGGTCTTTTTAACGATGGATGTCTGCCGAATAAGCAGGGTGTGTTTCGCCGGTTTTTGCAGCGGATCGAGGCCGTCTGTCGCTTTGATCCACAATGGTATTGCAAACAATATCCGGATGTGGCGGCTTCGGGTAGAAATCCCTTGGTGCATTTTCTGTTGCATGGCATGCAGGAAGGGCGAAAAGCCTTTGATGATAGGATCGACTCACAAAAGGCTGTGCATATGGACGGCTTCGAAAAAAGGCCGCAGGCAAGGAGCGCAAATCCCGAGGAGTGAGGCGTA
>CAZJXF010000137.1:0-8457 GCA_964549995.1 uncultured Desulfatirhabdium sp.
GAACATGGAGGCATTTCGTCCTTATGCCCTCAAATTTGCTGAAGTATTGGGAAGCTTGGTTCAGCGATCTGGAGAAGGTTCGAGTCCTTTGATCGTACCCAGGGAAGTGGTCAAGCACGTTCATGTGATTCTGTGCACATCCGATCGGGGATTGTGCGGAGGGTTCAATACGAACCTTGCTCTTAAAGCGGAAACCTTTTCGGATCAAATCCTCCAAAACGGGCAGCAGGTTTCCTTCAGCTGTTTTGGAAAGAAAGGACGGGATTGGTGTCGGAAAGCGAAGCGTGAGATCGTCTCCGAGCATATCGGAATCGTGGGAACGAAATTCAATTTCAGTATCGCCTCCACCTTTGGTCAGCGGATCATTGACCGGTTCCTACAAGGAAAATACGATGAAGTCTATATCGTCTATCCGGAATTTCGGACGGTATCCAAACAAATACCGGTCATCAAGAAAATTCTGCCCATCGAACCAGAGGCGGCTTCCGAAGCTCCTGTTGCTGATGCTTCAAAAGGATATCAAGCTGAACATATTTGTGAACCGAACTCCGATGAATTGCTGGGTCAATTGATGCCGACCCATGTTTTTGTCCAGATTCATCGGGCATTACTCGAAACATCGGCCAGTGAGCATGCAGCGCGTATGGTGGCCATGGACAACGCGACCAAAGCCTGCAACGACATGATCGGAAGTTTGACCCTTGCATTCAATAAGGCCCGACAGGCTTCCATTACGGCGGATTTGATGGATATCGTCGGTGGAGCCGAAGCGTTGAAAGGGTAAACAGAACCACAACCAGAGGGTGGAGGAAGAGGAGGCTGTAGAATGGGTGAAAATATCGGATACATTAAACAGGTCATGGGGCCTGTTGTGGACGTTGAATTTGAACAGGGACAATTGCCTCAAATCTTGACGGCGTTGTTGATCACCAACCCGGCCATCAATGACGAGCCGGATAACCTGGTCGTCGAAGTGGCCCAGCATTTGGGGGACAACATCGTTCGTACCGTTGCCATGGACGTTACCGATGGTTTGGTTCGAGGCATGCCGGTCAAGGATACGGGGAAGCCGATTATGATGCCGGTCGGACAGGCCGGGCTCGGTCGGGTTTTAAACGTTGTCGGAAGACCCGTCGATGGTCTGGGCCCGATCAGCCAAGAAAAGATGATGCCGATCCACAGACCGGCACCGCTGTTCACCGAACAAGATACGACCGTTAAGGTTCTTGAAACCGGAATCAAGGTGATCGACTTGCTGGTGCCCTTCCCCCGGGGTGGAAAGATGGGGCTTTTCGGTGGTGCGGGTGTCGGCAAGACCGTTATCATGATGGAAATGGTCAACAACATCGCCATGCATCACGGCGGTATTTCCGTGTTTGCCGGTGTCGGTGAACGAACCCGCGAAGGAAACGACCTTTACCATGAAATGAAGGCCTCCGGCGTTCTGCCGAAAGCAGCCCTGATTTACGGACAGATGACCGAACCGCCAGGGGCACGTGCCCGCGTGGCGCTTTCGGCACTGACGGCAGCAGAGTATTTTCGAGATGTCGAGGGTCAGGACGTGTTGATTTTCATCGACAACATCTTCCGGTTTACCCAAGCGGGTAGCGAGGTTTCCGCACTTCTCGGTCGTATGCCCTCCGCCGTCGGTTACCAACCGACCCTGGCCGTCGAGCTCGGTGCATTGCAGGAACGGATCACCTCCACGGACAAGGGATCCATTACAGCCGTTCAGTGCGTCTACGTTCCTGCAGACGACTTGACGGACCCTGCGCCTGCAACCACATTCGCTCACTTGGATGGAACCGTCGTTCTTTCCCGGCAGATTGCCGAGCTCGGGATTTATCCCGCCGTCGACCCGCTCGACTCCACTTCTCGTATTCTCGATGCCAACTACATTGGGGAAGAGCATTACCAAGTTGCACGTACCGTCCAACGGATTCTGCAAAAGTACAAAGAACTCCAGGACATCATTGCCATTCTCGGTATCGACGAACTATCCGACGAAGACAAACTCACCGTCGCCAGAGCGCGGAAAATTCAGCGCTTTCTGTCGCAACCCTTCCATGTCGCTGAAACCTTCACCGGTATGAAGGGGGCTTATGTCAAGATCGCCGATACGGTCCGGGGTTTCAAAGAAATCTGCGAAGGCAAACACGACGATCTTCCGGAACAGGCGTTCTATATGGTTGGCGGGATCGAAGATGCTGTCGCCAAAGCCAAGAAGATGGCAGAGGTCAAATAACTACCGAAGGATAGACACATGGCCGGAAATATACGATTGGAAGTGGTTACACCCGAAAAAATCGTTGTCAACGAAGAGGCACAAATCGTTGTGGCTCCCGGTTCCTTGGGTGAATTCGGTGTATTGATCGGGCATACGCCATTTTTGTCCACTCTAAAAATTGGAATTGTCCGGTACAAGGATTCTTCCGGTACGGAACGTTTTGTGTTTGTCAATGGTGGTTTCGCTGAGGCGTTGCCGGACAAGGTGACGATCCTGACACAATCCGCTGAAAGACGAAGAGATATCGATCTGGAACGCGCAAAGACCGCTTATGAACGTGCCAAGATGCGGCTGGAGAAGAAAACAGAGGATATCGACTTCGTTCGTGCGAGAGCGGCACTCGAAAGAGCCTTGTATCGGTTGAGGCTTGCCGAAACACGTAAATAGCGATCCGAAGATTTCATGAAGGTGGAAAGGCAAATCCAGGAAACGGATTTGCCTTTCTTTTTTAATGGAGATATCCCTTGTAGCGTTGATACGACGGTTCTCCTCAACCGGGTTTGTGGGGATCTGAGCGGAACCAATGTCAACATGCCGAAAGCCGCTTGCAATAGCGGCATAGATAGCGGGACGAGGTTTCCCGAAATCCTTTGAAGTGCATTCGGTTTCAACGTACCAAGCAATTGCGAAACAGAAATGGATGCGTTTTGGCCAGAATTGTGGAGATTCATTCAATGCCCAATGAACGTGTCGTTGCCATTGTGTTGGCCGGTGGCAAAGGAAAACGAATGGAAAGTGATTTGCCGAAGGTCTTGCATCCCCTATGCGGCAAACCAATGATCTACTGGTTGTTGGAGGAGCTGATTTCGGTTTTTGAAAAACGGATCATTGTGGTTGTTGGTTATCAGAAAGAACGTGTTCAGCAGGAAATTGAAAAGCTTTCTTTGCTTCGTTTCGCTTGGCAGAAAGAGCAATTGGGAACGGCACATGCTGTGCAATGCGCGATCCCCATTTTGGTTGAACACTTTCCTTTGGCGGAACATGTGCTCATTCTTTGCGGGGATATCCCGCTGTTGAAACGGAAAACCATTCAGCATATGGTCCAGAATCATTGCCTGCGGCAAGCGGATGTCTCTCTTTTAGTCGCTCAACTCGACAATCCTTTCGGGTATGGAAGGGTCGTGTTGGATGAACGAGGTCACGTCGATCGTATTGTGGAGGAAGCAGATTGTACGAATGCGGAAAAACAGATTCGAAGAATCAATACAGGAATCTATGTCGTTCGCACAAGCTATCTGAATCATCTGATCAAGGGGATACGAGCGGATAATGCTCAGAAGGAATATTATTTGACCGACATTGTCAAGATTGCCAAGGAGATGGGGCTTTGCATCCATATGGATGAATGCGAAGATCCATCGGAAATTCAAGGGATCAACTCTAAAAGCGAACTGCAACGACTGGAAAGGGAGCTGGGGGCACTCCTGCCATAATTTCCTTGACATGGTCTGGAAGCAACGATTATAAAAGAACCAAGGAGTGTGAGGCTTTGGCAAACGAAAAATTGACTGAACAATTTGCGGCGATAGAAAGAAAGATTGAACGACTTGCAGAAGTCTGCCGGTCGCATGAAGCCGAAAAGCGTCACTATCGAGAAAAGATCGCTCAACTCGAAGCAGAGCTTCAAAAACGATTGGATATTGAGAAAGCCTTTGCAGAAGAGAAGAATCTCATTCGGTCTAAGATCGAGAACTTACTGGCCAGATTGGAAGATATTGACGAACCCAAATAGGAAAGTGATTTGAACCTCCCTATGGTTCAACCAGAAGAATCTGTTTTCACAGTAGAACTCTTCGGGCAGACATTTCGATTCAAGCAGGACGCTTCAGACGGAGATCCGAAGGAAATTCTGGAAATCCTCTATCGAGAAGTACGAAAGATCGAAAATGCGCATCGAGGTTCAGCAGTCTATGGCAATAAAATGGCATTGCTGGTGATGGCTGCTTTGAATGTTTGCCAGGAAGTTCTGAATTTGAGAAAAGAAAACGAACAGATTCTAAAAGATATCGAAATGCATTCCCAACATGTCATCCACGTTTTGGATGCACATATTCAAGGGAATGAATGATTTCTGGTGTTCCAATTGCCTCCCCTGCCGTGTACGAGATTGGAAGAAACTCTTTGACCCAACAGTTGAAAACATCGGATGGTTTCCCTGGTTTCGGTGTGCAGGTTCTGCTCGTACAGAAAAGCCTAAAGAAGCCACATACCGTCCACCTTCCAAGTATGGTTCAAAGGCCTTACAACAACGGCACAATGGTGGGGGAGGCAATCCCATTTCTGGTTGGTTTGCAGCCCGTTCAAAAAAGGCGGTCTGACTGCTCATTGCGAAATCCCGTTTCTCTACAAGAAGCTTGAAGTGGAGGTGCTTTCAGAGTGCTTCCGGTGATGAGAAGAGAGAATCGGACCTATCTCCTATGCGTTTCGGCATCAGAGAGGTAGGGGAGAAGCAGTAGCATCAGAGAAGTCAGGTTTGCATAGAATGCCCATTCTTCTCATCAACTGATCTTGGATTGAATATCCTTTCATCGCCGCTCAATTCTGGTTCATCAATTCGTTGTATTCCCGCCATTTGCAAAACACACCCCATTGCTGAGGTTTCGTAGCGATCGTTACGCATCCTGAAGGGGCAATCCCTCTCCGAGAGTGATCCATAATCACCCAAAGACATGAGATGGATTGGTCCGCTTCAGGATGGAGGTCTACGACATCTAATATAGGCCATCCTTCTGAGTTCCAGCATCGGCATAAGAGAACGACTGGAATATCAGCTTCGGGTTGGCATCATACCGCCTTAAGCATTCAT
Source organism: uncultured Desulfatirhabdium sp. (assembly GCA_964549995.1). GTDB lineage: Bacteria > Desulfobacterota > Desulfobacteria > Desulfobacterales > Desulfatirhabdiaceae > Desulfatirhabdium. Next base: position 5,094 of record CAZJXF010000137.1, read on the forward strand.
CGGTTTCTGTCGGGAAGAGGAATGAATGTAATCCTCTTCCGCATGCAATGTCCCAACAGCAACTTGCTGTAGCCATAAGGAGAATTACATGCCTGTTGATACGTTTCTGTGGATTCTACTGGGTATTGGAATCGGTTTTGCGCTTGGCACATGGTTCAAGATCCAGGGGGCTGCAAAGAAGATCCAGTCTGCTCAGGAAGAAGCCGCTCGACTGTTGGAAGATGCTCGGCATCGTTCGGAAAATATGCTTAAAGAGGCTCAGGTCGAAGCCAAGGACATTCTGTTCAGACTGAAGAACGATTTCGAAGCAGAGACCAAGGAAACCAAAAATGAGCTCAAGAAGCGTGAAAAATGGCTGAATCAAAAAGAAGAAAATATCGATCGAAAAATCGAATCGGTTGAAAAGAAGGAAGTTGAACTCGAGCGATTGGAAAAGCACCTTCAGGAGAAGGAGAAATCGATCGAGGAAATGAAACAACAGTATGAAGACCTGCTTGCGAAGGAACGATCCGAACTCGAGAATATATCGGGCTTGACTTCAGAACAGGCCAAGGAACTTCTGCTCAAGACAATCGAAAACGAAGCGCGGTACGAAGGAGCAAAGCTGATCAAGCGAATCGAAAACGAGGCCATGGAGGAGGCCGACAAGCGAGCCAAGAAAATCATCTCCACTGCCATTCAGCGATATGCCGGAGAATATGTTGCAGAAAGAACGGTAACCGTGGTAGCGCTTCCAGGAGAAGAAATGAAGGGGCGGATCATTGGACGGGAAGGTCGCAATATTCGAGCTTTGGAAGCAGCTACCGGAATTGATTTAATCATTGATGATACGCCGGAGGCCGTGATTTTGTCCGGCTTCAACCCGGTTCGTCGTGAGGTTGCTCGCCTGTCCTTGATGCGGTTGATTGCCGATGGAAGAATTCATCCGGCAAGAATCGAGGATGTTGTCAAGAAGGTCAGTCTCGAGGTGGATCAAACCATCAAGGAGGCCGGCGAGCAGGCGGCCTTCGATCTGGGCGTTCACGGCATGCATCCGGAATTGATCAAACATATCGGTAGCCTGAAATTCCGTACCAGTTACTCTCAAAATGTGTTGCAGCATTCCATCGAAGTCGGATTCCTATGCGGCATTATGGCATCGGAGCTTGGGTTGAATTCCAAGCTTGCTCGACGCATGGGGCTTTTGCATGATATTGGAAAGGCCATCGATCATGAAGTCGACGGTCCGCACGCGCTCATTGGATCCAAATTGGCGAAAAAATATGGGGAAACTTCCAAAGTGGTTCATGCGATCGCTGCTCATCATGAAGATGTTCCTCCCAGTACGGTCTATGCACTGCTGGTTCAGGCGGCCGACAGTCTTTCCGGTGCAAGACCTGGTGCCCGGAAAGAACTTCTCGAAAACTACGTCAAACGCCTCGAAGACCTGGAGCAAATCGCCAAATCCTTTTCTGGAGTGGATACCGCTTATGCGATTCAGGCAGGAAGGGAATTGCGGGTGATCGTTGAGAGCCAGAAAGTGTCTGATGAAGAAGCCGTCTTGATGAGCCGAGATATTGCCAAGAAAATCGAAGAAACGATGAGTTTTCCGGGACAAATCAAGGTGACCGTAATTCGGGAAACACGTGCTGTCGAAATAGCGAATAAATGAGGATACCCATGAAAACCGTATTGGATGTACTGAAATCCAGAGGGTTTGTCGAGCAAACCACCCATGATGATGAGCTTGAGGGATATCTCGGACAAGAGCAGGTATCCGCCTATATCGGCTTTGATCCTACTGCATCGAGTCTGCATGTCGGACATCTATTGCCCATCATGGCGTTGATGCACTTACAGCGCGCTGGACATCGGCCCATTGCCCTTGTAGGCGGGGGAACGGGGATGGTAGGGGATCCCAGCGGAAAAACCGAGACGCGGCAGATGCTGACGGAAGAAATCATTGAGGCCAATGTCGATGCGCTTCGCAGTCAGTTGAAGCGATACCTCGATTTCGGTGATGGCAAAGCCATTCTCCTGAACAACGCCTTATGGTTGCGGGAATTGAAATATATCGATTTTCTGAGAACCATCGGGAGACATTTTTCGGTCAACAAAATGGTGAAATCGGAAAGCTATCGGCAGCGCCTCGAATCCGAACAGAACCTGGCGTTCATCGAATTCAATTATATGCTGCTCCAATCCTATGATTTTTTAGAGCTCTACGATCGTTATGGATGCAAGCTTCAGATGGGGGGCTCCGATCAATGGGGAAATATCGTGGCAGGAATCGAATTGATCCGAAAAATGCGGCAGGATCAGGCGTTCGGGCTGACCTTTCCGTTGATTACGACGGCTTCGGGCGCCAAGATGGGAAAGACGACCAAGGGGGCCGTCTGGTTGGATCCGATGAGGACCACCCCGTATGACTATTTCCAGTTTTGGGTGAATACCGATGACAAGGATGTAATTCGCTTTCTGAAACTGTTTACCCTCTTACCGTTGGAAGAAATCTCGGAAGTTGAACATCTTCAGGATGAAGCCTTGAACAGTTTGAAAATCGTTTTGGCTTTCGAGGCTACCCAAATTACGCATGGCATCGATCAGGCCCTATCTGCCTATCAGGCATCCATTCGGCTGTTTGGCCAACGGAAGATTTCGGAAGGTTTGTTGAAGTCGAGCAGTATTCCTCGAAAGGTGGAAATAGTCGAAGATGCGGCTGTCCCGACAAGCATCAAGACCCTGTCCCAGCTGGAAGCCGGTATTCCGCTTTTCAAGCTGATGCACGAAGTGGGGCTGGCAGGATCCGGTGCTGCTGCCAGGCGCTTGATCGAACAAGGCGGAGCTTACGTCAATGGGGAACGAATTCAGCAAGTCGACCGTGTCGTCGGAAAATCCGACGTGCGAAATGGGGAAATCCGATTATCGGCCGGAAAGAAGAGGATCCATCGGATTGTGGTTGAAGACGCCTAACGGATATGGATTCGATGCAAGTGCTTGGCCCAGCGATCTACGGCAACTTCAAACAGGTATCTGATCCACCATCAAAAGGCGTATCCCTAATTTTAGGACCGTCGGGGGCAATGGCTGGAGATGAAGCCGCCTTCTGGTTGACCTTGATTCTTCGATCCGCAGTAGACAACGATTATTCTGATTTTTCTGCTTGACACAAAATGATGAAAAGAATATAAAAGAAGGGTTTGACTGAAGGGATTCCATGGGTGAAAGGCTCTCGATTTTCGAGGGCTGAACGATAGACCTAAAAAAGTTCTTGACACCCATTGGATTTCTGATAGAATAGAGCCATCAATGAAAATTGTTGGCTGTGAATTGATCTTTGAAAATCGGATAGTGACAGCTTGTGAGGGGATCGAGGTTTGAGGTC
>CAZJXF010000138.1:0-8376 GCA_964549995.1 uncultured Desulfatirhabdium sp.
GATCGGGCTGCTGAGTTTTTCCGCTGCGCAAGCAAAATGCACCCGCTCTCCTGCAGGTTAAGCAAGAGCACCTGACTTTTTGCGAGTCCATCAGGCCTGTTTCCCTGCAACAGCGCTGAATGACGGATCGCGGGGTTACCGGCAGGGGAGAAGCCCCTCGTCAATGGCGTTATCTCAAAAACCCGCTTTTCGCCAACAGGTCCATCCCGATTCCCTCCTTCAGACGAGGGCCGGCGGATCGGTTCAGAAGCCGTTCGACATATTTGCCGATAATGTCGGTTTCGATGTTGACAGTGGTTCCAACCGGTTTTTTCGCTAAGGTGGTCACATCGGCCGTGTGGGGAATGAGGCTGACTTCCACTTCGTCTTCCCGGACCTGATTCACCGTCAGACTGATACCGTCGATGGCGATCGATCCCTTTTCGACGACATATTTCGACAGGACGGGATCGATGGAAAAAGCCATCAGCAAGGCGTTGCCGCGGCGCCGAACGCTGCGGATCTTGCCGACGGCGTCGATATGTCCCGAGACGAGGTGACCGCCGATCCGATCGGAAAGCCGCAGGGCCCGCTCCAGATGGACGCGATCGCCGATTTGCAGCCTGCCCAGTGTGGAGCGGGAGAGCGTTTCCGGGGAAATGTCCGCTTGAAACACCGACGGTCTTCCGCCTTCCAGATGGGTGGCCGTCAGGCAGACGCCGTTGACGGCAATACTGTCACCGATTCGGCTGTCGGAAAGATCGAGATCGGTGCGAATGGCGACGGATTTGCCTTCCGATCCGCACGGCCGAATGGCTGAAACCGTGCCGAGACCTTCAACGATGCCCGTGAACATCTCGGTATCCCGTGATCATGACATCTTGTTCGATCATTTCCACATGGACATTGCACAGGGTGAGGCAGTCCGCCATTTGCTGAACACCCGATCCGGCACAGATCGGCATACCGTCATTGCCTTGAAGCAGCTTGGGTGCGAAAAAGGCCACGAATTGATCGAACGCCTTGTTTCGCACAAACGATCCGATGACCCGACTCCCGCCTTCCACCAAGAGGCTCGTCATTCTGCGATCGCCCAAGAGCTTCAGCAGTTCCTGCAAGTCTATTCGATTTTGAGCCATCGGGCAAGGGATGATCTCGACATTTTCAGATGCGATCCGCCTGACCCGATCCGGATCCACGTCCGTTCCTACGATGATCCAAGTTCTGCCGGCATTTTCGTGGTGCAGGACGGCTGCTCCCGGATCGATGCGAAGACGGGTATCCAGGACAATGCGGATGGGATGCTTCGGGGGGCCGGGGAGTTCCATCGGATCGAGTCGGGTGGTCAGCAGCGGGTTGTCTTTCAAAATCGTATCGACGCCGACCAAGATGGCATCCGATGCATGGCGCATGCGATGGACGATCCTCCGGGAGGATTCCGAGCTGATCCATTTGGCATCCCCGGTGCGGGTGGCGATCTGACCATCGAGGGTGGCTGCAACCTTCAGGGTGACAAAGGGGCGTCCCGTCGTGACATAGGTGACGAACGCCTCGTTGAGGCGAAGGGCCTCGGCTTCGAGAACCCCTGCTGTCACTTGAACTCCGTGGGCCGTCAATCGTTCGGCCCCGCCGCCGGCCACATGCGGGTTGGGGTCCTTCATGGCCATGACGACATGGGAAACGCCCGCCGCAAGAACGGCCTCAGTGCAGGGAGGGGTCTTGCCTGTATGGTTGCAGGGCTCGAGGGTCACATACAAGGTGGCTCCTCTGGCCCGTTCCCCGGCATCCCGAAGGGCGTTGACTTCGGCATGGGGTTTTCCGTAGGCTTCATGCCATCCCCGACCGACAATCTCGCCGTCCTTGACGACGACCGCCCCCACCATCGGATTGGGAGAAGTATATCCCAACCCGTTTCGGGCAAGGTCAAGGGCGATCCGCATGTAGTATTCGTGATTCACGGCTGCTGCGTCTCCGAAGCTTTCCTGCTCGACAAAACGGCCTTCAATTCTTCCACGAAATCGTTGACATCCTTGAATTCCCGATACACCGAAGCGAAGCGGACATAGGCCACTTCATCCAGGTCATGGAGAATGGCCATGACCCGCTCCCCGATGACGGAGGAAGGGATTTCCTTGCTGCCGCTTTCCTGAAGGTCCCGCTCCAGTCGATCGATGCAGGCATCGATGGTTTCGATACTGATGTTGCGCTTTTCGCAAGCCTTGATCATGCCGGTGCGGATTTTGTCCCGGAGAAAGAGCTCTCGTCTGCCATCCTTTTTCACGATCATCATGGGAACATCTTCGATCGATTCGAAGGTGTTGAACCGCCTGCCGCAATGAACGCATTCCCGTCGTCTGCGGATGGAATCGCCTTCACGGCTTAGCCGGGAATCGATGACCCGGGTGTCGGGCATGCCGCAATAGGGGCATTTCATCGGCTGTTCTCCGGATCCTGGGATGGCATTTGTCGGGTCTCGATGCCGGCTTCTGCAAGAAGCGCACGGGACAAATCGTCGGGATAGCCGTCTTCGTAGTAAATGGCTTCGATACCGGCATTGATGAGCATTTTGGAGCAGATGGCACAGGGAAAGTTCGTGCAGAAAAGGGTCGCTCCTCGAATGCAGATGCCATAGAGAGCCGCCTGGATAATGGCGTTTTGTTCGGCATGAATCCCCCGGCACAGCTCGTGGCGCTGGCCGGAGGCGATCTGCAGGCTCTCACGGATACATCCCCGCTCGAGACAATGGGTCAATCCGCTCGGAGCGCCGTTATAGCCGGTGGTGAGGATCCGGTTTTCCTTGACCAGGACAGCGCCGACGGCTCTGCGGGTGCAGGTGGATCGCCTGGCCACCAGCCGGGCGATATCCATGAAATACGATTCCCAGGAGGGCCTGTCTGTCGTTTGCCGCATGGTTACCGCTGGATGGGAAAGGCTTCGCACAACGCATGCACGTCGCATCGAATCCGATGTTGCAGGGATTCGTCGTTCGGATGGCGCAGGACATCCACGATCCAGCGGGCGATGCGTTCCATTTCCGGTTCTTTCATGCCGCGGGTGGTGACTGCCGGTGTGCCGATGCGAATGCCGCTGGTGACGTGCGGGCTTCGGGTTTCAAACGGAACGGCGTTCTTGTTGACAGTGATGCCGCTCTTGCCAAGGGCGTGCTCGGCCTCCTTGCCCGTAATGCCGAGTCGGGTCAAGTCGGCCAGCATCATGTGGTTGTCCGTGCCGCCGGACACCAGATCGACGCCTTCATCCAGAAGGCATTGGGCGAGTCGTGCGGCATTGGCGACGACCTGCCGCTGGTATTCTCGGAAAGCGGGCTGAAGGGCTTCCTGAAAGGCGACGGCCTTGGCTGCAATGACGTGCATGAGCGGCCCACCCTGGATCCCCGGGAAAATCTGTCGGTTGAGGATGTCGGCGCAGTCTTTTCCGGAGACGATCAATCCGCCTCTCGGCCCTCGGAGGGTTTTGTGGGTGGTCGAAGTGATGACATCGGCGTGCGGAACGGGGGAGGGATGAAGGCCCGCAGCCACCAGACCGGCGATGTGAGCCATATCGACCATCAGAACCGCACCGGCCGATCGGGCGATGGCTGCGAATCGATCGAAGTGAATCGTTCGCGCATAGGCGCTTGCTCCGGCGATGATCATCCGGGGTCGATGTTCTTTGGCCAGGGCTTCGACCTGGTCGTAGTCGATGCATCCGGTTTTCGGGTGAACCCCATAGGGGATGATCCGGAAGAGTCTTCCCGAGAAACTGACCGGGCTTCCGTGGGTGAGGTGGCCGCCATGGGCCAAATTCATGCTGAGGATGGTGTCTCCGGGATTCAGGTAAGCGAATAGAACGGCCATGTTGGCTTGGGAGCCGGAATGGGCCTGGACGTTGGCGTAGCAGGCCCCGAACAGGGTTTTGGCCCGCTCGATGGCCAGTGTTTCGACAATGTCCACGACTTCACATCCACCGTAATAGCGTTTTCCGGGATATCCTTCCGCATATTTGTTGGTGAGGACGCTTCCCTGAGCGGCCCGTACGGCCCGGCTGGCGATGTTTTCCGATGCGATCAGTTCGAGGGTTTGTTCCTGACGTCGAAATTCCAGCGAAATGGCGTTTGCGATTTCCGGATCTGTGGTTTCAAGGGATTGGGGATCGAACATCCTGTTTGCCTGACGTTGGTAGTTGAATGGGAATGGGTGACGGTATCCAGGTCCGCTTCGGCGAAAAAAGCGAGCGTAAGAAGAACATCATTTTCCGGTGTCGTCGAACTGGTCGATTCTACGCTGATGCCGGCCGCCTTCGAAGGGGGTGTTCAGCCAGGTGCGGACGATTTCCTCCGCAAGCGCCTGTCCGACGATCCTTCCGCCCATGACCAGAATGTTGGCATTGTTGTGCTTGCGGCTCATGATAGCCGAAAACAGATCGTTGCACAGGGCGGCCCGGACATGACGGAATTTGTTGGCGACCATGCACATGCCCTGGCCGGTGCCGCACATCAGGATGCCGGCCGGATAGCCGCCTTCGGAAACGGCTTTTGCAACCTTCTGTCCATACAGGGGATAATCCACGGAATCGGTGGACGACGGACCGACGTCTTCGATGGTGACGCCCAATTGTTCCAGAAGCGGTTTGATTTGCTCCTTCAGATCGAAGGCGGCATGGTCGGAACCGATGATGATGCGATCAAAAAGGGAATGCATGGGGTTGATTTCTCGTCAAAATATCCTGATTGAAGATGGCGATGGTTGCGCAACCATCACGTTCTGAAAGCGTTATTTTTTAATATAAGCCGAAATAAATTACAACAGATATCCGAAACGATATCCGAAAGGCTCCTGAGGGAAGCTGTTGGGCAAGAGAGGTACACGAGAGGGGCATCGCTGAAACAGATGATTGCATGTGAAGCAATTTTTGTTGACGAAAAAATTGCTTATGGATACATTGTACGCATGGAAATAGCATGTGTATTCGACGGTTAGCGATGGTGTTTGGAAACGGATCAGTCAATGGAGGGAAAAGGGGTGGATGGGGTCGGTTGGATAGGAAAATGGAGAGGGGCCCTTTCCGGAGAGCCGTCTATACAATCGACTTTTTACGAGACCATCACCCATGAATATCTTTGAAACTTGAAAGGATAATCGCATGAATCGAAAACGGTCGAAATCCCCCAGCTTTGATGCCATCATCAAATTCTTTCTAATGCGGCATGAAATCGTCACCCGAAAAGATCTGCAGAAGATCCTCGACCGGTTGGACAATATCGAGAATCTGCTGCGAAGTGCAGGGGGGCAACTGCCGAAACGAACGAGTCCGACAACTCCCAAGCGGGAACGATCCGACGGCAGAAGCGCCTATCAGCGCATCTATGATCTCTTTCGAGAAACCGGTCAGGAATTCAAGGTAACCGAAATTCGAGAACAGACCGGATACAACGACAAGAAAGTCCGCAATCTCGTCTATCGGCTGCTGAAAGCCGGAAAAATCCAGCGCACCGAACGTGGTCGGTATGGCCTTGTCTCCTGAGCCCTCTTGGTGAAACCCGTGATCGAATCGCTATCCGCTCTGTGGGGATCCTCGGAAATTCCCATCTTCATTACCGGGCTCATGATTTTCTTTGCCCGAATCTGTGACGTGTCTTTCGGTACGATCCGAACCATCGTCACCGTTCAGGGGAAAACGGTCCTTGCCTTCGTGCTCGGCTTTTTCGAGGTCATCATCTGGATCAGCATTGTCAGCACCGTCGTCTGGCGCATCAAGGAATCTCCGATTCTGGTGCTGTTTTATGCTTTCGGATATGCTACGGGCAATGTGGTGGGTATTTTGGTCGAGCGAAAGCTGGCCCTCGGGATGACAGTGATCCGCATCATTTCAAGCGCGTTGGGCAAACAGATTGCGGATCGACTCCGCTCCCTCGGTCAGCCTGTAACGACATTCATTGGACAAGGGCTCAAAGGGGATGTGATCGAGCTGTTCATCGTCTGTCGCAGGCGGGATCAGAAGTGGATTCTGGATGTCGCCAAAAGCATCGATCCTGCCGCTTTCTATACCTCCGAAATCGCCCGGGATGTCGGAACGTTCTTCATTCCGATGCGGAATCGCTCCGGGAGCTGGTTGGATCGGTTCAAGAAGAAATAACCGATTACGAATGATGGACTCGCACAAAGTCGCTCTACCCCCGATTTAGGGGTATTTCCCGGGCCTGAGCATGGGGGGAGATACGCCTTTTGATGTTGCATCGGATACTTGTTTGAAGCCGCCGGAGATCGTTGGGCCGGGCATGCGCATCTAGCCTATATCTGTTAGAATAACAGGCTGTTGTATGCCAGATGACCCATCGTTGAAGTCTGGCCACATGCCCGGCCCTTACGAGCTCGGGCGGCTGAGTTTATCCGATGCAACGAAAAAGGCGTGTTTCCCCCCATGCGACTCGGATGAAAATTTTTGACTTTTTGCGAGTCCATCACGAATGAGCGGTTACGAAACCGGTGCTGTTTTCTCTTGATCCTTCAGCCAAATGGGTTATAGTACAGCCGTTGTGCTAAGCGGGGAGCTGACGGTGCCCTGTACCCGAAATCCGTCTCAGCGGGGCCGAATTCCCTTCCGAGGGGTCCGGCCGGACGATCGGACCCAAGCCGATCGGTCGCCGCGTAACATACCCCCACGAACCTCGTCAGGTCCGGAAGGAAGCAGCGATAAGGGGTGTGGTATGTGTCGTGGATCGATCCCGATCATCCCCTTGGTTCCTGGCTCCGGCCATTCTCGACGAAGGGTGCACAACATCGCTTCTCTTATCCCTGCCCATCAGCCCACAAGCCCCTTGAGGTAATCCAGCAGCAACCGCACTCCGAATCCCGTCCCACCTTTCGAGCAAATCGACGTAGCTTTCTGGGCATGAGCAGGACCTGCAATGTCGATATGCGCCCAACGGACGTCCTTCTGAATGAATTCGGATAAAAACAGGGCGGCCGTGATGGCGCCTCCCCATTTGGAAGAGCTCATGTTCGAGATGTCGGCTGTCTCGGTTTTCAGAAATTCCCGGTAATCCTTCGGCAACGGCATCGGCCAGCATCGTTCTCCCGTTCGCCTGCCGCTTTCCGTCAATTGCTTCACCAACGCCTCATCCGTGCCGAACAATCCGGCAATGTGTTCTCCCAATCCGACCATGCATGCACCGGTCAGTGTGGCGATGTCGATGCAGGTGTTCGGATGGTAGGTGGATTGAACGTAGGACAGGGTGTCGGCCAGAATGAGCCGTCCTTCGGCATCGGTATTGTTGATTTCGACAGTTTTCCCGCTGAGGCTCCGCACGATGTCTCCGGGCCGGGTGGAGGTTCCGGAAGGCATGTTTTCGACGAGGGGGACGGCGCCCACGAGATGGAGGGGAAGTTTGAGACGAGCGGCTGCAATCATGGCTGCAACGACGGCGGCCGCTCCCGCCATGTCGATTTTCATGTCGCTCATGGATTCGCCGGGCTTTAGGTTGAGACCACCGGAATCGAAGGTGATGCCTTTGCCGATAAGAGCCGTAACCGGCTCTCCATAGGTCGATCCATACTCCAGCAGGACGAGCCTCGGCGGCTCGCTGCTGCCTGCAGCAACGGCCAGCAGGGCGTTGAATTGGAGCTGCCGAAGGGTGGCTTCATCCAAAACGGTCGTTTCAATGCCTGCCGATTGGGCTTCTTGAACGAAACGATCCGCCAGGATCGCCGGTTTCTTGTCGTTGGAAGGCGTGTTGACCCAGTCGCGGGCAAGGCAAGTGCCCTGACAATGGATTTCCACCTCCGAAGCCAGTCGTGTTTCTTGCCGGGCAAGGGATTCCACCACCCAGAACCGGACATCTTCGAGGGCTGGGTTTTCCGCCTCCTTGTATCGGGTGAACCGATAGTTTCCGAGACAGGCGCCTTCCATCGCAGCCCGGAGCGCTTCCGAAGGTGAAACGGCAATCGATCGGAATTCCGGCATGGCGATGGTGATCCGTCTCATGCGATGCTTGATGCAGGCTTGGGCTGCGTCTCCCAGTGCCCTTCGGATGCGGTCGAGATCGATGTCCTCCGATTTTCCGATGCCGACGATCACGGTGGTTACGGGGCCTTTACCCGTTTCCAAAAGCAGTACGAACGTCTGCCCCGATTTCCCGCATCCCCCCGATACTTCTTTGGCCCGTTGTATCGCTCCCTCGAGAAGGGAATGGGGATAGAAAACGGCCCCGTCCTCGTCGCACAGCAAGACGATGGGGGCTTCCGACGGAAGCGATTCCGGGTAGGTTTCGATGCTGAGCATGGGGATTCCTTTCTAATTGACGATCCAGAGGGCGCAATCCGTAGCCTTGTTGATGACGTAGCGGGACACGCTTCCCACGAAAATGCTCCTGTCGATGCCGCTTCTTCCGATGACGACCGT
>CAZJXF010000139.1:0-8375 GCA_964549995.1 uncultured Desulfatirhabdium sp.
TTACCGATTTCCTTCCAATGCCGGGCTTCCAGCAGGAGGGCGGGTGGTGTTTTGCGAAGCAGCGGAAACGTGTTTGAAGCAGCCGGAGATCGTTGGATCGGGCGGACGCACTTAAAGTATTTTGCATTGAAAATCCGTATGTTGCCTTTCACAAAGCCATCTTTTCCATCTTGGCCATCCGCCCGATCCTACGAGATCGGGCTGCTGAGTTTTTCCGCTGCGCAAGCAAAATGCGCCCGCTCTCCTGCGGGTCAACCAAGGGCATCTGACTTTTTGCGAGTCCATCACATCTGAATGGATACGATTCAGGGGATCCTATGTTTCGATTCTTTTACGATAGACCATATCTTCTCTACAGTACCATTGCTGTTTTCTTTGCGATGGGGGTCATCGGGCTTGTCGTCATGCCGAAGAATCTCTTTCCGGATTCGGATCGGCCAAGCGTGATCGTCATGACCCAGGTTGCCGGTGCCGTACCCAACGTTGTCGCGACAGCCGTTTCCCGTCCCATCGAACAGGAGTTGATGGCCATATCCCTCGTTCGAAAGGTGAGCTCGGTCAATTTGGCCGGCATGTCCATCGTTACCGCCGAATTCGAATATGAGAAAGGGCTCGAAGGGGCGGCCGTCGATGTGGCCAACGCCGTTAATAAGGCTAAGGGAAATTTGGGGCCGGACGTCAATCCCCTGATCTACACGGCAGGCTCCTTCACGCTGCCTGTGGACGTTTTTGCCATGAGCGCAGGGAGCGGCGAGCTGACCGTCTCGGATCTTCGCAAACTGGCCGAAGGCGACATCAAACCGGCCTTGTTGCGGCATCCGGACATTGGGAATGTCGAAATCTTCGGCGGGTATCAGGGCGCCTTCGTCATCCGGATCGATCCCATGAAGGCGAAGGCGCATGGGATTGCACTGGATCGGATCGTAGCCCAAATCGCTTCAACCAATCGGGATCTTCCGGTCGGATTCCTGAAGGGGGATTCGCGGTATGAAACCGTCATGGTGTATGGTGAAAGAAGTCATGCAGAAACGTTGCGGACCCTTCCGGTCGGTTTGAACGTCCATCTTTCGGATATTGCAGATATTCAATGGGATTCTCAATCGACCTTCTCGGCGTACATGGGAAACGGAAAGCCGGCGATCGCCGTATCCATCCAACGGGCACCGGGCGGAAACGTCCTTGCTGCGAGCACGGCCGCCAGGTCCATTCTGGAAGAGCTTCAAAGGCGCTATCCCCATATCCGGTTTGAAATCACTGAAACCCAGCGGGACCTCATTCGAACGGCGAACACGAACATGCTCGAGGCCCTGCGGGATGCCATCCTGTTTACCCTGTTCGTCATTCTGTTTTTCCTGGGGAACCTGCGTGCAGTTGCTGCTGCCCTTGCATCCATACCGATGGTCTTTTTCTCGACCATCGCCGTCATTTGGATGGCCGGAGGGGAGCTCAACATCGTCATCTACACAGCCATCATCCTCGCACTCGGTATGCTGGTGGACGATGCGGTCGTGGTGCTCGAAAACATCGAGCGACATCTCGTAGAGCTCAAGGAAAATCTGGATGTCGCTATCGAATCCGGAACCCGGGAAGTGATTGGGCCGGTGTTCGCGGGAACGGTGGCAACGGTTGCCATTATGGTCCCCTTTCTGTTTGTAGGGGATTTCCCTCAAAAAATTTACAGACCTCTCATTTCTACGCTGATGATCGCTCTTTGGGCATCGTTTTTTCTGTCGATTACTTTCATTCCCTCGTTTTGTCGGTATCTGTACCGGAACGGATTTCGGAAGACACGGATTGAACGCTTCTTCGAGGCCGCTTATGAAAGGAGTTTCGGTCGACTGGTTCGTCCCTATGAGGCGATCCTACGCTTCTCCGCCGGTCGTTTGTCCGTCCTTCGCAAACTCTTGCTTACAGCTGCCGTCGTTCTGCTTCTTGTGATCAGTCTCAAACAGGTGATGCCGGTCATCGGCAGGGATCTGATGCCGCCGATGGATACCGGAATCATCAAGGTCCATTTGAAATTCGGGTCCAACGAAACCGTCGAAAAGGTCGTCGCCCGGATGGAACCTTTTACGAAATGGCTGCACAGTCAGCCGGAAGTCCAGACCAGCTCCATTGCCTTCGGGAGTGAACCTGGTGTACTGTCGCTTGGCAAGGGGTCCCTTCCGACCGAGGCCACGATGACCATCAATTGTGTCAACCGCTTCGAACGAAAAGATTCCATCTGGAACATCGAAGAGCGGATCCGGAAGGAATTGTCGAACCTTCCGCATCTGAAGGTGTTGGATGTGTATGATTTCGGGGCGACGCCGCTTTCCAGCATCAAGGCATCGGTGGATGTTCAGCTGCTTTCGGAAACCTATGAAGATCTGCCTGCTGCAGCAAGCCGTGTGGCTGCCAAAATGACCGACATTCCCGGACTTCTTTCGGTCAACACAAGCTGGGATATGGATTTTTCCGAAATCCGATTGGTATTTGACGAAATCCGCTGTCAAGCTTTCGGTGTGACGCCGGGGCAAGTCGCTGCGCAGCTGCCGCTCAAAGGGCAGGTGGTTTCGGTCGTGGGCAATCTCGTATCGATTGCCGCCCAACCGGTTCGCTTGTATTTTGATTCACCTTTTGACGGAAGCCCCGAGAGCCTGCGGTTGGTTCCGATCCAGACAGCAAAAGCTCCCGTTCCTCTTTCCGCATTGGCAGACATTCAGGAGCGCATGACTGCAGCCAGAATCGAACGCGAGGGAATGCTCTACAGTATCGATGTCAACGGCTATCGGAGCCGAATGCCGATCACCCACCTTCAGGAAGGTGTCGAGCGGGTGATACCGGGTACGGTTCCGGCAGGAATTCAGATTCGGCATGTGGGCGATGTTCAGCAACTTCAGGACAGTTTTTCGAGAATGATCAAGGCCATTCTCATCGGTGTTCTGGTGTTGCTTCTGTCACTAATTGCGATCTATCGATCGGTCATTCTGTCCATCGTGATGATCCTGGTGTTACCCCTTGCCATGATTGGAGCCGCTTGGGGAATGGCCATCTTCGACAAGCCGAGCTGTATGCCGAGTTTGATGGGTATCCTGCTGCTCTTCGGAGTCATCATTAAAAATTCAGTTTTGCTGATCGATTTTTATCAGGAATTTCGCAAACAGGCTTCTCCATTCGATGCGGCTATTGAAAGTGTGCGGGTACGGCTTCGGCCGGTGTTCATGACGGCGCTGGGGACGATCGCAGGCATGGTACCTATCGCCTTCGAATGGGCCGTAGGACTCGAGCGGCTGAGTCCCCTTGCCGATGTGGCCATCGGCGGACTTCTGGTCGGTACCGTGCTGACGCTGATCTATGTGCCGATGTTCGCCTATTCGCTGGATCGGAAAAGTGGTGCTGCCCGATCCTGAGGTCGGTTGCAGGAAAAACGTGATGGGCTCGCAAAAAGGCAGACGCTCTTGTTGAACCCGCCCTCCTGCTGGAAGCCCGGCATCGGAAGGAAATCGGTAAATGGCGACTTTTTGCGAGCCCATCAAAACGTGCGGGATGATGCAGATCCATCGGCAGAGGAGGGATACTGGGGGGTGTAAACAAAAAGGGAAAAATCTGGATGGGGGATGGCGGAAGTGCATGGGAATCGAACCCACCCGGGACGTTTTTAGCGCCCCACACCGGATTTGAAGTCCGGGAGCCCCACCAGTGAGCTGTGCACTTCCGAAAAACCGGTGAAATCTATGTCGGATTGGGCTTTTTGTCAATCGTTTTATCGGAAAAAGCAAGATGCGTAGTTTTCAAGTGCGAAAGTGCGTAAGCCTGTAGGGAAGGCCTTTTTGGACCGCCCTATTGAAAGCAAGACTCGTAATTTCATCCCGCATGGGCGGCGGGCCGCCCATGCGCATCGAGCGGAATGATTGAGAGAATGGGCAGTAGGGGATTTGAGGGGAAATAGCGGAGGCAAGGAAGAATGAACATCGATTTGAATTGTGACATGGGGGAGAGTTTCGGGGCATGGCGGATGGGGGATGACGAACGGATGATGGCCCACATCACGTCTGCCAACATTGCCTGCGGGTTTCATGCAGGGGATCCGCTCGTGATGCAGAAAACGGTTCGATTGGCAGTCGAAAGCGGGGTCGGCATCGGCGCCCATCCCGGTTTTCCGGACCTTGTCGGGTTCGGGCGACGCAATCTCCAGACAGCCCCCGGTGAAATCCGGGCCATGATGATCTACCAGATCGGAGCGCTTTCGGCTTTCGCTCAGGCGGAAGGAGCCCGTATCCAGCATGTCAAGCCGCATGGTGCCCTTTACAACCTGGCTGCAGACAGCGAGGCGATCGCTCACGAGGTGGTTGAAGCGGTGTTTTCGGTCAATCCCGAATGGATTCTGGTAACCCAGCCGGGATGTGTTCTGGCGGAAATGGCCGAAAGAAAGGGGTTACGGGTGGCCAGAGAAGTCTTTCCGGATAGGGCCTACCTCGAAAATGGAAGGCTTGCGCCTCGAAGTATGCCGGGTGCCGTGATTCATGACCTCGATACCGTGAAAAACCGGATCGTGCGGCTGATTCGAGAAGGGGTGCTGGAGGCGATTACGGGAAAACCGATCTCGCTTCAAGCCGATACGCTGTGCATTCATGGGGATACGCCTGGGGCCGTCGATTTGGCTGCATTGATTCGTCGGGAATTGGTGCAGGCGGGCATTGCGGTGATGCCGATGGAGCGTATTCTGAAGGCCAAAGCCTCTTCCTGAAGAACGATACCCGTTTCATGCTTGATGGACTCGCAAAAAGTCAGTGGGTCTCCACTGAGCCGCATGGGGGCGGGCACACCTTTTTCGCTGCATCGGAAAAACTCAGCCGCCCGAGCTCGTAAGGGCCGGGCATGGTGCCAGACGCTCCAGGAGAGGGCATCTCATTGCAATAGCAATCTTTTCAAACACAAGCCGAAGCGTTTTGCATGCCCGGCCCAACGATCTCCGGCGGCTTCAAACAAGTTTCCGCTGTAGCATCAAAAGGCGTACCCGCCCCCATGCTCAGGCCCGAACATACCCCAAAAGCGGGGGCATAGCGACTTTTTGCGAGTCCATCATGCTTCCCCCCTCATCTTCTCCTGCGTTGCAAAACCCCTAACGATTTGGTCATCGGAAGCTCATTGAACAGTCCTGATTCAAGTGCATGGCAATAGACCCGGTAGGGGGCAAGCCCACCTTCTGCTGGATCTTTGAAAATGTCGTGAAAAACCAGAAAACCGTTGGTCACGATATGAGGAGACCAGAGCCGGTAATCGAGTAGAGCGGCTTCATAGGCGTGGCTTCCATCGATAAAGACCATGCCGAGGTCGGTCTTCCATGCCTTGGCGACGACTTCCGAGCGACTGACGATCGGGACGACCGTATCCTCGAGTCCCGCTGCCTGAAGGGTTGCTCGAAAGTGCCGCAGGGTGTCGATATCGAGGGTGACCGGATCGATCAGGCCCGGATCGAAGTACAATTCTCCGGGCTGCTGTTCCTCCGAGCCGCGGTGATGGTCGATGGAAAAAAGCACGGCTTGTCGGCTGCGGCAGGCCGATCCAATGTACAAGGCCGACTTGCCGCAGTAGCTTCCGATTTCCAGGCACGGCCCCAGTTGGGCGGCCTCGAGTGCAATGGCGTGCAGCCGTTTGCCCTCCTCGGGATCCATGAATCCTTTGGTGGTTTGAATGAGCTGCTCGAGCGATTCAATGGTGTTCATGATGTATCCTACGTTTTCTATGCAAGATGGTCTTACAACCGGTCAGGGTGACCCGGTGGGTCCCCCCTACAGGCTTTTGCACTTTACAATACGCATCTTGCAATTATACAATAATACCCCATGCAATTGGGGTTTCACTATGATACATAAAAGTCGCAGAGGCAAACACGGAAAAACAAAGTTCTTCCGCTTTCATTCTACATCCTGTCTTCTACCTCCTGCCTCCTGTCTTCTGCCTCCTGACTTCTGCCTCCTGACTTCTGACTTCTGACTCCTGACTCCTGTCTTCTGCCTCCTGTCTTCTGCCTCCTGACTTCTGCCTCCTGACTTCTGACTTCTGACTCCTGACTCCTGTCTTCTGCCTCCTGACTCCTGACTCCTGACTCCTGACTCTTTCCAAGCCCATCACGGCATGCCCTCATAGCTTTTCACCAACACTTCCCGCGGTTTCACTCCATCCGACGGACCGATGATACCCTCCTTTTCCATGGTTTCGATGATCCGGGCGGCGCGGTTGTAGCCGATCCTCAGATGACGCTGGATCATGGAAATGGATGCCTGACGGGTCCGGGTGACCAAAGCGACGGCATCGTCATAGCGTTCGTCGTGGTCTTCCTCACCCGAAGCCTCTCCTTCGCCCTGAGGGGCTTCCGTCACTTCGTCGATGTAGTCGGGCGGCATCTGGGTTCGCAGAAAATCCGTGATGCGGCTTACTTCCTCCTCCGAAATGAAGGCGCCGTGAATCCGCTGCAATTTGGCGGTTCCAGGCGGCAGAAACAGCATGTCGCCGTTTCCGAGAAGGGATTCGGCGCCGTTGCAATCGAGGATGGTCCGGGAGTCGGTTTTCGAGGACACCTGAAAGGTGAGTCGGGTTGGGAAATTGGCCTTGATGATACCGGTCAGCACATCCACCGACGGCCTCTGGGTAGCCAAAATCAAGTGGATGCCGCTGGCACGGGCCATTTGGGCAAGACGTGTCAGAGCCACCTCCACATCCCGGGAGGCCACCATCATGAGGTCCGCCAGCTCGTCGATGATGATGACAATATAGGGCAGCCTGCCGGATGACGCAGCCGACGCACCCTCGGCCCCCTTCGCCTTTCCAGCCTTTTGGTTGTATTGGGTGATGTTTCGGCATTTCTGCTCGCTCAGAAGCTCGTAACGCCGCTCCATTTCCCGGACCGCCCAGAACAAGGCATTGGTGGCCTTTTTGACGTCGGTCACGACCGGCGTAATGAGATGAGGAATGCCGTCATACAGGCTGAGTTCGATGCGTTTGGGATCGATCATGATGAGCTTGACCTGCTCCGGTGTGCTCTTGTAGAGCATGCTGCAGATCATCGAATTCAGACCGACGCTTTTCCCGGTGCCCGTGGCGCCTGCGATGAGCAGATGGGGCATGCGATCGAGTTCTGCGACAACTGGTTTGCCGACGATATCTTTTCCCAAGCAGATCGTGAGAACGGAACGGGACTTGGCGAAGGCAGGGCTGGTGACGATTTCCTTGAAATGAACGATCTGGCGGATGGCATTCGGAATTTCAATGCCGATTACCGATTTTCCTGGAATGGGTGCAACAATCCGGATGCTCAGCGCCTTGAGGGCGAGGGCGAGGTCGTCTGCAAGGGAAACGATCTTGTTGATCTTGACACCCGGCGCCGGTTCATATTCGAAGGTCGTGATGACCGGACCCGGTGTGATGGCTGCCACCCGACCCTTGACCCCGAAGTTTTCGAGCTTGGCCGTCAACAGTTCGGCTTGATGCAGGAGTTCTTCCTGATCGGTCTGCATGTCGGTAGGTGCCGGATCGTTCAGAAAGTCGAATTGGGGCAAGGTAAAGTGCCTGGATGCCGCCGTTGTCGAAAGCGCACGAGGGGTCTTCGGCTTTGGCTGTGCTGCGGGCAGGACCACCTCCGGCGTCAGGGGAGCGATATCGGGCAATTCGATCTCCACCGGGGGATCGGATGGTTCAGGAGGAGGTGGGCTTTTTTTTTTCGACGTTCGGGTCGATCGGCTTTCTGGAGGGGCAGTATCGGGGGACGGACGGCCCAAGGCTTGCGTGGGTACAGCCGGGCGCTTTCGGATCAGGCCGGCAAAGATAAAGGGAGAAATGCCGGTCAGCAGGAAGAAACCGAGGATAAAGCCTGAAACGACCAGAATCAGGGTTCCGGCATATCCGGTGTAAAACAGGGATAGGCCGGTCAACCGAAATCCGAGCACCCCGCCTGCGCTGTAATGAAGGGCGGCCTCTTCAGCAGGAGGCAGCAACATGGTGGTCAGGACACAGGTGGATGCCGCCAGAAGACTTCCTCCGAGTATCGTTCGAACCAGGACCGATGGGCGACGCTTTCCCAACCCGAACAGGGCGGTGAGAAGCAAGGTCACGGGAATCCAGAGAACGCCTTTTCCGAAAAAGCCGATCAACCAACCGGCCGTTTGGGCGCCGATCCATCCGAAGCGGTTGGTGATGGTCCGCACCTCCGTCGGGTGAAAGACGGAGGGATCCGCCGGGCTGTAGGAAAGGAGGCTGACGGCAACGGCGGCGCTCACAAGCAACAGAAGCAGGGATACCCACACATTTCGCATGAGGACCGGGCTAAATTTCGAGAAAGAAAGGCAGAATCATGGGATGACGGCTGATGGCGAAATCGAAATACTTCTTCAATG